>NZ_JANXWG010000021.1 GCF_025351285.1 Novosphingobium sp. | reverse complement strand
CGAGACCGGAATCCTCGCCACCAATTCGGTCGACGCAATGGTGAACACGCCGGCCGATTGCGTGCTCTACATGCGGCAGGGCACCGATATCGACGAGCTGTGCCTGCTTCTCGCCTCGGGCAAGAACGTGGTCACCACGCGTGGTGATTTCCACCATCCGGGCAGCATGGATGCGGGCGTCCGAGCGAAAATCGAAGCGGCCTGCGCAACGGGCGGCACTTCGATCCATAGCACCGGCTCCAGCCCCGGCTTCGTCACCGAGGCGCTGGCGATCACATTGTTGTCGCTGTCGCGCCGGCTCGATTGCCTGACGATCGACGAATTCGCCGACATGGCCAGCCGCAATTCGCCCGACCTGATCTTCAAGGTGATGGGCTACGGCGTGCCGCCGGGCGCGTTCGATCCGATGAAGGTGGAATACGTGAAGCACGATTTCGCCGCGAGCCTGGCGCACGTGGCCGAAGCGGCAGAGATCGAAATCGACAAATGGCAGGCGTTCGGCGAGAACGCCGCCGCGCTGGAGGATACGACGATCGCTGCCGGGCTGATCCTCAAGGGCACCGTGGCGGCGCAGCGGATAACGATCGAGGGCCTGCGCAATGGCCAGCCGGTGCTGCGCTTCCGCGCGAACTGGTTTTGTGGGCGAAATATCAACCAGCCGTCGTGGGAACTGCGCGAGAGTGGCTGGCGCATCAAGGTGGAGGGTGACACCCCGCTCGACGTGTCGATCACCTTCCCGGTCGCGCCCGAGGACTATGCAGCGTTCACGCCGGGGCTGACCGGGCATCGCGCGGTCAATGCGGTGCCGGCGGTGTGCGGCGCTGCGCCGGGTATTCGGACGACGGGGGATTTGCCGCAGGTGGTGGCGCGGTTGTAAGTTAGAAGTGCCCACTCCCCCCTGACCCCCTCCTGCAAGCGGGCGGGGCGCGAGACTTGCCGAGCCGCAGGCGAGCTAGTCGCAGCGGGGTGGGCATTGCGGCGGGTGGCGGCTTACGCCCAAGACTTGCCGTTAAGCTAAGGGTCTGGCCAATACCCGCTAGGTTGCATCGTCACTGGCTTTGCGCCTTCGAGTACTTCGGCCTTTGGCATTTTCTTCCGCAGCCCCGCCAGTGCTTCATCAGCAGTGCCGTAGATTCCGGACACGCTGACTGGACTCCAATATGCTTCAAACTCTTCCGTTTCTTCGGTTAGGCGTTCCAAGGTGAATTGAAATAGCCCGTCTTCGCGGCGGCAAATTCTGCCCCGCCTTTGATGTAGCTCATCATCGTACACCGCAATCGACACAAGGCTCATAGCTTCGCAGCATATCAACTCTCGTGGCAGATAACCAACAAAATGAGGCGGACGGCTCTCGGCCAATAGTCGCCATTCCAGATTGGCTGTATGACGGTGGCAATGAGCCCAACGGAAGCATTCTCGTCATTCGCTGCCACCTTGATGGGGCAGCCAATCAGCCACGTTTGGCGTGGCTATGGTTCCGCCCTCTTCATCGAGATCGGCAAGCTATCTCCACGACCCAGACGAGATGGCTCGATGGGCAACCCGGAAGGCGAAGTGTCTCTCGGAGTCGAGTGGAGTTGGCGAGTGGAAAACTCGGCTTCCATCCTTTGCGGAAGCTGGAGCGAGGAAGATCGCTGGGAACCAGCCTTCTCGTTGCTTCGTGATGCGCGGATCGCTCGGTGCGAGCTATTCAGCATTTTGCCCGAGGTTGCACTTACAACCGAGACAGGCGTGCGCTTCCTTTCGTTCTCCACGACAGACGGGCAACCTCAATGGCATATGGTAGATAGACGGGGTGATGCTCCCCGCTGGTTCACTGTGCGGGAGGGCCTTCTTCACCTTGGCGACGGGACAGAACCTTCGATCTGAACGACTGGTTCCCACCAAATCTCGTCATTCCCGCGAAGGCGGGAATCCAGTCGCAACCGTCGAACTGGATTCCCGCCTCCGCGGGAATGACGATGG
Source organism: Novosphingobium sp. (assembly GCF_025351285.1). Taxonomy (GTDB): domain Bacteria; phylum Pseudomonadota; class Alphaproteobacteria; order Sphingomonadales; family Sphingomonadaceae; genus Novosphingobium. Next base: position 57,832 of record NZ_JANXWG010000021.1, on the reverse strand, counting down.
AGGGATGACCACAAATCAAACTCCCGCAACCAACTCCTCACTCACCGCCCACAACCTCGCCGCAGCCGCATCGTCCAGCGACGCGCTAGCGGGCGTGACCTCGGCACACTGGTGCCAATACCGCCCCGTCACACGCCCCGGCTCGTCTGCGCTCGCCAGCCACACCAGCGTCTCCGCCGCTTGCTCGGGCGTCAGCGAGCGGTCCTTGATCGATTCCATGTAGGCTTGCATCGCGGGTTCGCAGTGGCTGGCGAAGTTGCTGTCGACCACGCCGGGGTGCATCGCGTGGCTGACCACATGGCGCGGCGCGGCGCGGCGGGCGAGTTCGCGGGCGAACAGGATGTTGGCGAGCTTGGCGTGGCAATAGGCGGCGCCGCCGACGAAATCAGTCTCGTAAGTGAGATCGTCCCAGCGGATGCCGGGGCAGTGTTCGTGGCCGGTCGAGGACACCACGATCACGCGCGCGGGGTGATCGGCGCTGGCGGCGGCGGTCAATTGCGGCATCAGCTTTTGCGTCAGCAGGAACGGCGCGAGGTGGTTGGCGGCAAAGGTTTCCTCGTGGCCTTCGGGGGTGATCCGGCGCGTGGGGCTGACCCCGCCGGCGTTGTTGAGCAGCGCATCGATGCGCGGAGTGAGCGCGGCGATTTCGGCTGCCAGCCGCGCAACTTCGGCCAACACCGACATGTCGGCGCGCAGCATGGTGAAGCGATCCGGCGCGATCGCCGACAGTTCGGCCTCGGCAGCCGCGCAGCGCGCGGGATCGCGCCCGGTGCCGATCACGCGCCAGCCTTGCCGCAGCAATTGGGCAGCGGCGGCTTTGCCGATCCCGGCGCTGGCCCCTGTCAGGACGGCGGCTTTAGGGTGGCTCATGGTGTGTCCTTTCTGGGTCGCGCACCGTTCAGGAACAGCCGCACGGCGAAGGTGATGCGCGCCGAAATCTCGGCCTCGTCCAGCGCGTTGCCCGAAACGATGATCCGCACCGGGCCGCTCACCACCATCGACAGGAACACCCGCGCGGCGATAGCCGGATCGTCGAGCGCCAATGCGCCGCGTGCGGTGGCGCGCTGGAATACCGCTTCGAGGTGATCAGTCACCGGCCGCGTGGCGCGTTCGAACGACCAGGTGAAAATTTCGGGGAAGCGGTAGCTTTCGGCGTTGATGATCCGCTGGAGCCGCAACCCCTCGGGCGTCATTGCGTGCGCGACGCGGGCGCGGGCGATGGCGATCAGCGTGGCCTCCAGATCGCCTTCATCGAGGCTTTCGAGCGTGGCGCGCGCGGTCACCGAACGGTCGATCGCGCGGCTGACGGCGGCCCGGAACAGTGCGGATTTCTCGGGATAGCGCGCGTAAAGCGTGCGCTTGGTCATGCCGGTGGCGGCGGCGATGCCCTCCACCGTGGTCTGTTCGTAGCCGTGTTCGAGGAACAGCGTGAGCGCGGTGTCGAGCAGTTCCATATGCCGCGCGTCGGCCTGCGCGGCGGTGGGCCGGCCCGCGCGGGGGCGTGAGGTGGCGGGTGAAGCGAGTGCGGTCATCGAGCCTCTCTAATAAAGAAACGCACGCGATGCCATAACCGCGGATCGACCGGCGGGGGAAAGCGTCGCCCCGGCGATAGGTCGTCCTGGCGGCGCACCCGCGTTTGACCTCAACCGCGCGCCGGGTAAGCCTTCCGCCCGACGGCGAACACGCCGGGGAGAGCACATTCGATGGCCGGCATTCTCACCGGAAAGGTCGCATTGGTGACAGGCGCATCGTCGGGCATCGGCGCTGCGGCGGCGAAGGCACTGGCAGCGGCGGGCGCAGCGGTGGCGCTCTCGGCACGGCGTGCCGACCGGCTGGCCACGCTGGTGGCAGAGATCGAGGCGGCTGGCGGAATCGCCATGGCGCTGCCAGGTGACGTCGCGGTCGAGGCCGATGCCATGGCCGCCGTTGCCGATACCGTGGCCAGGGCCGGGCGGCTCGACATCCTGGTCAACTCGGCCGGGGTGAACGAGGCGGGCGGGGTCGAATCGCTGACGCTCGACCAGTGGCGGCGGGTGATGGACATCAACCTCTACGGCACGCTTTATACCTGCAAGGCGGCGGTGCCGGTGATGAAGCGCCAGAAATCGGGCGATATCATCAACATCTCGTCCACCTCCGGCCGGCGTGCGGCGGGGCTGTTCGGGCCGTACTCGACCAGCAAGCACGCGCTCACGGGCATGACCGAAGGGCTGCGGCAGGAAGTGGGCCAGGCGGGCATCCGCGTCTCGATCATCGAGCCGGGCGCCACCGAAACCGAAATCGCGGGCAGCATCACCGATGCGCAGTGGCGCGAAATGATCCAGGCACACGTTTCAAAGGAGGGTGCGATGCAGCCCGAAGACATTGCCGATGCGATCCTGTTCATCGTGGGCCTGCCGCGCCGCGCGAATGTCTCAACGATCCTGATCCGCCCCACCATCGATACGGCAGCGATGTGAGCGACATGGCCCCCAATTCTGGCCCCCAAACCACAGAGCCGCCGCTGCCCGGCCTTGGCTATCGCGCCTGGTTCCTCGGGCTGCTGGTGCTGCTCTCGGCCTCGGTGGTATCGGCGCGTTATGTGCTGTTCGTGCTGGTCGAACCGATCCGCCACGAATTCAACCTCACCGATCCGCAGATCAGCGCGGTCAAGGACTTGTCGTTCCTGCTGGCTTATGTGCTGGCGGCGGTGCCGGTGGCGCGGCTGTCCGACACGCGTTCACGCCGGCGGATCATCGCGGTGGCGGCTGTGGGGTGGAGCGCGGCGGTGATGCTGTGCGGGCAGGCGCTGGGGTTCGTGACGCTGTTTGCCGGGCGGTTCGGCATCGGGGTGAGTGAATCGGCATTTTCGTCCTCGTCGCAGGCGCTGATCGCGGACAAGTTCCCGGCGAAATGGCGCGGCACGGCGGTGTCGATCTTCCTGTTCGGCGCGACCATGGGCAACATGATCGGCCCGGCGTTCGGCGGCTGGGCGGCCAAGGCGCACGGCTGGCGCTGGGCCTTCCTGATGGCGGGGATACCGGGGTTGATCCTGGCGCCTCTGGCATGGTTCACCTTGCGCGACGTGCACCGCGGCATGTCCGACGGGGCGCGCAAGTCTGATGCTCCGCCGCCCGGCCCATCGTGGGCGAGCGCGCGCGAGTTGATCGCCATCCCCAGCCTGACATTGATGGTGCTGTCGATCGGGTTTTCGGCACTGCTGACGATGGACATGGTGAGCTGGATGCCCGCTTTCATGGCACGCACCCACGGCATGGCGCTGGCCGATGTGGGCAAGGGCATGGGCGCGGCGCTGTTTTTCGGATCGTTCATGGGTCATTCGCTGGGTGGGCCGCTGTGCGACATGCTGATCCGCCGCGATCGGCGCTGGTACATGTGGATCCTGATCGTGGCGGGCGTGTCTGCGGCGCTGTTCGGCTATGCGATGCTGACCGGGCCGGCGGAGTGGGTGTTCCCGCTGATGATCGCGCAGTTCGCGATCGGCGGGCTGAGCGCGGCGCCGATGATGGCGGCGCTGGCCGCGCTGGCGCCGGCGCGATCACGCGCCACGGCGGTGACGCTGCTGATGCTGTCGATCAACGTGATCGGCTTCGGGCTGGGGCCGTTCTTCGTGGGCGCGCTGAGCCAGTGGCTGCACCCGATCTATGGCGAGGCTTCGCTGGGCGTGGCGATGCGCTGGACTTTGCTCGTGGCTTTGCCCAGCACGGTGTTCGCGTGGATCGCCAGCCGGCGGTTCATAGCGGACGAGGCGCGCGCGCTGGCCGCGCTGGCCTGACACGATCCGGACGAGAGGAACCAACCCATGCCCGCCTACATGATCTTCACCCGCGAAGGCCCGGTCCGCGACGAGGCCGAGATGGCGCTGTATTCGGCCAAGAACCAGGCGGCGGCGGGCAAGTATGTATCCGAATACGGGCTCAAGCCGCTGACCTTCTACGGCGCGCAGCAGGTGATCGAGGGTGATGGGCCCGATGGCATCGTGCTGCTCGAATTCCCCGACGCCGAGAAGGCGCGCGCCTGGTACGACAGCCCCGAATACCAGGATGCCTTGCAGCACCGGCTGAAAGGCGCGACCTATCGTTGCGCGATCGTCGAGCCGAACTGAGCCGCATGGCGACCTTCGTCCTGGTCCACGGCGGCGGCCACGGTGGCTGGTGCTACAAGCCGGTGACCGACCGGTTGCGTGCCGCCGGGCACCTCGTCCACGCGCCGTCGCTGACCGGGCTGGGTGAGCGGGCGCACTTGCTCGACGCCTCGATCGATCTCGATACGCACGTGACCGATATCGCCAGCCTGATCGAGGTCGAGGACCTGACCGACGTGATCCTCGTCGGCCACAGCTATGGCGGGATGGTGATCACCGGGGCGGCCGATCGGGTGGGCGGGCGTATCGGCAACGTGGTCTATCTCGATGCGGCGAACCCCACCGACGGCCAGTCATTGGTCGACGTGGCGGGGCCGATGATGCTGATGGCGCGAAGCATGGGCGAGGTGCGCAATGGGATCGAACTGGTGCTGATCCCCGAACGCACCCCGGCGCAGTTCTATGGCTTGACCGATCCCGAACAGATCGCGTGGATGCAAGCCAAGTTGAGCCCGCACCCGTGGGCCTGCTTCGAACAGCCGTTGGTGTTGCGCGATCCGGCGGCGCTGGCGCGGGTGCCGCAATCGCACATCGTTTGCACGTCAACGCTGGCGACGCGCGATGTGGAAGCGCTCAGACTTGCGAGCGAGGGGCGGTTCTGGGACATCGATACCGGGCACGATCTGATGCTGACCGAGCCCGACAAGGTGACCGAATGCTTGCTCGAAGTGGCGGCGTGGGTCGAGGATCGGAAGGGACAACGATGACGAAACGCTGGATTGCGCCCATGCTCGGGACGGCGGTGCTGATCGGGGCGGGGTGGACCGTGGCACTAGCCGAGCAGCCCCCCATGTCTTCGGCGATGGCGCCCAAGGCGGCACCGATGGCGGGGTTCAAGTTCGAGAAGGGCTATCTCGCCCCGTCGACTTTGCCCGACAGCGTGGCCTTGTTGCCGCCTCCGCCCGCCGCCGGATCGGCGGCCGAGGCGCGCGATGTCGAGGCATCGAAGGCGGCGCTTGCGCTTCACGGAGGTCCGCGCTGGACACTCGCCACGGTCGACGCCGACCTGTTCGCCCCGCGCGCGACCGCCACGATGGCCTGTTCCGCCGGCCACGCGATCGGCCCCACGCAAACCCCGTTGACCGAACACCTGCTGCGCCGCGCGCTGACCGATCTTGCCGCCAGCACCCGCGCCGCCAAAGCCAAGTACCAGCGCCAGCGGCCGTTCATGGTCAACGGTCAGCCGATGTGCACCCCCGATCTCGACGCGGTGCTGCGCCATGATGGTTCGTACCCGTCGGGCCACAGCGCGATTGGCTATGGCTGGGGTTTGATCCTGGCCGAGATCGTGCCCGCACGTGCCACCGCGCTCGCCGCGCGCGGCCGCGCCTTTGGGGACAGCCGCCGCGTGTGCAACGTCCACTGGCTTTCGGACGTCGAGGAAGGCCGCATCGCCGCCGACGCCACGCTCGCGCGGATGCACGCCGAACCCGCGTTCCAGGCCGATCTCGCCGCAGCCGCCAAAGAACTGGCCGCCGATCACTCCACCCCCACCGGCTGCGACGCCGAAGCCGCCGCGCTGGCGCTCCACTGAATCAGGACCCTGCATGACCCAGAATCCCCAACGCATCGGGCCGCTCCCGCGCGAGGAATGGACTGACGATTCGCGCGAAGTCTGCGCCTTCTGGGGCGAGCCGAACGCGTGGGAGGAAGGCTCCAAGACCAGCATCATCATGACGATGGCCAACCACCCCGATCTGGGGAAGGCCTACAACGTCTGGGGCAAGCACCTGCTGATGAGCAACACGCTGTCCACGCGGGTGCTCGAAATCATCGTGCTGCGGATCGCGGCGAAAGTGAAATCGGCCTACGAATGGCACAACCACGTCGGTTACGGCATGAACGCCGGGCTGACGCTCGAGGATATCGCCGCGATCCGCGACTGGACGCCTGAAGCGCCCGCCGATCCGCGCTGGACCGAGACCGAACAGACGGTGCTCCTGGCGATCGACGAGCTGATCGGGCAGGGCACGCTGTCCGATGCCACCTGGGCCACGCTTTCAAAGGCTTACGACAAGCGCCAGATGATGGACCTGGTGTTCACCATCGGCCATTACGTGATGACAAGCTGGGCGCTGTCGTCGTTCGGCGTGCCGATCGAGGGCGGGGCGGACGCGATCGGGTTCGATCTGCGCACCGCCTCGGGCCGCATCCCGGGCAAGACCTGGAAGCCGGGCGAGGACGAGGAATGGGTGGAAACGCGCGGGTATTGAAGCGCACGCGGCTTCGGTCCACCACAGCCGCCACGGCGGTCAGTCCTTACCCCTGACCGCTCGCGCCGGGGCGAAGGGCTTGCAGTGACATCACTTCTGGCATTCTCGGGCCGCATCGGCCGTTGGCCCTATCTGGGCGCGAGCCTTGCGCTCGTGCTGATCCAGCACATGCTCGCCTACCTCGTGCTGACTGCACGCACGGCGAGCCTGGCCACCGTCATCATTCCATGGGCCGCCGCATGGCGGGCAACATTCGAGACGCTTCTTTCGAAATTGCCCGAATCCGGTTTCGCGCTGGCCATGGCCGCGCTTGTCGGCCTGGTGCTACTGAGCGACTGGGCGCTTGCCGCGCTCGCCTTCCGCCGCGCGCGGGCCACGAACGAGAGCTTCCTGCTGGCTGCGCTGGCGGTGATCCCCTTTGTACAGTTGTTCGGGATTGTCTGGCTGACGGTGCGCGCGGATGCTCCGGCAACCACGCCCGAGCCGGCGAGCACGCCCGCGAGGGTCGATTGGCATAGCAGCGTGGTGGGGATGCTCGCGGGCGCCGGGATTGGCGTGGTTGCGGTGATGGTGTTCGCGGTCTTGCTCGGCACTTACGGTCTGGGCCTGTTCGTCGCAACGCCGGTGTTAATGGGAATGGCCGCATCGTATGTCGCCAATTGCCATGGCGACGTCGGGGTGCGCCGATCGATCAGGATCGCGCTCGACGCGGTAATGCTGGGCTCGCTGGGGTTGATCGGCTTTGCGCTGGAAGGGTTCGTCTGCCTGTTGATGGCGGCCCCGATCATCGTGGTGATGGCGATTGTCGGCGCGCTGGTCGGCCGGACGCTGGCGTCGGCACGACGCTACCGGCAATCGACCATGGTGAGCCTGGTTGCGCTGCCGTTCCTGTTCGCGATCGACGCTGTGGCCCCACCGCACGCTGAATTCGAAACAAGCGAATCGATCGAGATCGCCGCATCCGCGCCCGCCGTATGGGATTCGGTGGTGCACATGGGACCAATCCATTCGGCACCCTCCGCTCCGTTCGGTTGGGGTCTGGCTTATCCGATGCGGGGCACGATCCGCGGCTCCGGCGTGGGCGCGGTGCGCGAGGGTGTGTTTTCAACCGGCACCGCCTACGAACGCGTGACTGTGTGGGAGCCGAACCGGCGGCTGTCGTTCATCGTGTTGAGCGATCCGCCGATGATGACCGAACTCAGCCCGTTCGGGCCGATCGCAACCCGGCACGTGAGCGGATACTTTCGCACGATCGACGCGCGCTTTGCGATCGAGCCGCTCGCCAGCGGCACCACGCGGCTGACGCTGGCGACCCGGCATAGCCTCGACATCGGGCCGACCGACTACTGGCTGCCGTTCGCGCGCGCGGCGATCCATGCCAACAAGCTGCGAGTGCTGGCCCATTTCCGCGATCAGGCCGAGCATCGCGGGGGTGAGCTGGCCGAGGCACGCGGTTCAGGGGCATCGTCGCCGCGATAGGGTGCGCAGCGGTCCGCGCGGCCTTTGACTTGGCGGGTGCCGCTGGGGCAGGTCGGGGACGAACAGCTTCCAACACGAAGGACGTACCGTGGCCACCCAGATTCTGCTCCCGAAGATCGGCTTTTCGATGACCGAAGCGGCCGTCGCCGAATGGCTGGTCGAGGACGGCGCCCAAGTCAATGAAGGCGATCCGCTGTTCCTGCTGGAGGCCGACAAATCGACCAACGAGGTCGAGGCGCCGGCATCGGGCATGCTGCGGATCGCGTCGATCGTGGGTGAGACATACGAAGTCGGCACCGTGCTCGGCACCATCGAATAGTCACGGAGGGGGCTTGATGGATCGGCCCCTGCACCCCTGCCATCACGCTGCGTCGCGGCCCGATGCCACAGCGATGGTGGTGGCCGATACCGGCGAGACGCTGAGCTACGCCGAACTCGACGCCGCTTCCAACCGCTTTGCCCAGGCGATGCGCGCCGCCGGGCTGAGGCCGGGCGACCGGCTGGGTGTGATGCTGCGCAACGGCCTGCTGTTTGCGCAAGTCTATTGGGGCGCGCAGCGATCGGGGCTGATGCCGGTGCTGCTCCAGGCGCACTTGTCGGCGGACGAGGCGGCGTGGATCCTCGACGACTGCCGCGCCAAGGCGCTGCTCGTGGCGGGATCGCTCGGCCCAACGCCGCATGCGCTGGCCGCCGATCGCGGGGTGATTCCCGACGTGACGCATCTGTTTGCAGCCGACGACACGCCGCTGCCTGGGTCGATCAGCCTGACCGAAGCCATGGCCGCGCAGCCCGCCGAGCCGGTGGCCGACGAGATTTCCGGCTTCCATATGCTCTACTCGAGCGGGACCACCGGGCGGCCCAAGGGCGTGGCGATGCCGTTCGAGCCCGGCCCGATCGACCGGATCGGCACCAGCGAAGGCTCTACCCGGTTGTACGAGGCGTTCGATCCGCTGGTCAGCTTCAACGCCGGCCCGCTGTTCCACGGCGCGCCGCTCAACGCGATGCTGCTGACGCAGCGGCTGGGCGGCACATTTGTCACGCTCGCCAAGTTCGATGCCGAGGCGACCTTGGCGGCGATCGAGCGATACAAGGTCAACCACGCGCAGTTCGTGCCGACCATGTTCGTAAGGCTGCTGGCGCTGCCCAAGGAAACCCGCGCGAAATACGACCTGTCATCGCTGCGCTTCGTGCTCCACGCCGCCGCGCCGTGTCCGGTCGAGATCAAGCGTCGGATGATCGAATGGCTCGGCCCGATCGTCCACGAATACTACGCCAGCACCGAGGGCGTTGGTGCGACTTTCATCACCGCGCAGGAATGGCTCGAACGGCCGGGATCGGTGGGCAAGTCATCGCTCGGCCCGATCCATATCTGCGATGAGGCAGGCGCGGAACTGCCTGCGGGCGATGCCGGGCAGATCTGGTTCGAGGCACCGCCGGGGCGGTTCGTGCGCTATCTCAACGATCCGGCCAAGACCCGCGCGGCGACGCATCCCGAACACGTCAACTGGTTCACCGTGGGCGATATCGGGCGGCTGGACGAAGGCGGTTACCTCTACCTGACCGACCGCAAGGACTTCATGATCATTTCGGGTGGGGTCAACATCTACCCGCAAGCGGTCGAGGATTGCCTGATCGTCCACCCGGCGGTGCTCGACGTGGCGGTGATCGGCGTGCCGCATTCCGATTATGGCGAGCAGGTCCTGGCGATCGTCCAGCCCAAACACGCAGACGCCGACCGCAGTGGGCTGGAAGCCGACCTGCGTGCCTGGTGCGCAACCCGCATCTCGCCGGTCACCGCGCCGCGGCTGTACCGGTTCGTCGATGATTTGCCCCGGCTGGCTTCGGGCAAGCTGGCAAAGCACGCCTTGCGCGCCCAATTCGCTCTGCTTGAAGGAACTGACCGATGACCGATCCGTTCGTGCTGCCGGATGTGCGTGCGTTCCTCGACACGCTTGCCGCCAACCCGCGCCCGGTGATGACCGCCGAAGTGCTGGCAATGATCCGCAAGCTGCCGCCCGAAATGATGGCCGGAATGGACCTGCCGGTGGGCGATATGCCGACGGTGCGCGATCTGGCGATGCCCGATCCCGCCAATATCTCTGATGGCGGCAAAATCGCGCTGCGGCTGTTCGATCCGCGCGAGCATCGTGGACCCGGCCCGGTGGTGGTGTTCTACCACGGCGGCGGGTTCATCGTCGGCGGGATCGCCACGCATGCGGGCATGGCGGCGTCGATCGCGCGCGGGCTCGATCTGCCGGTGGTCTCGGTCGAATATCGGCTGGCGCCCGAGCACAAGTGGCCCGCCGCGCCCGACGATGCCGAAGCCGCCGCGCGCTGGGTGGCGGCGAACCCCGAGGCGTTGGGCCGCGAGGCAACCGGCCTGATCGTGTGCGGCGACAGCGCGGGTGGCAACCTTGCGATCGTGACCGCGCTGGCGCTGCGCGACAAGCCCGCCGCGGTGCCGGTCATGTTTCAGTTCCCGATCTACCCCGGCACCGGCCGCGCGAAAGGCACCGCCTCGCGGTTGGCTTTTGCCGATGGCTACGGGCTGGAGAGCGCGAACATGGCGCTCTATGAAACGCACTACGCCGCCGATCCGACGCATTGGCGCTACGCCCCGCTGCACGCCGATATGGCCGGTTTGCCGCCCGCGCTGGTGGTTACCGCAGCGCTCGATCCGCTGCGCGATGAAGGCCGCGCTTACGCCGCCAAGCTGATCGAGGCGGGCATCCCTACCGCGTTCCACGAGGCGAAGGGCACCATCCACGGCTTTGCCAGCTACCGCGCGCAGATACCCTCCGCCGTGGCCGAGTTCGAAAGGGTGCTGGTGTTGGCGAAGGCGCTCATCGACGCATTGCCATGAGCGAAATTGTCCACGATCTCGCCGTGCTGGCCCCGGTCGGGCGGCTGACCACGTGGCTGGACGCGCATGTGCCGCAGCTCGGCGATGGGCCGCTAAGGACCGCGCTGCTGAGCGGCGGCACCTCGAACGTGGTGCTGACGCTTCAAAGATCAGGGGGCGATCGCGGCGGGCCGAGCATGGTTCTCCGCCGCCCGCCCGCCGTCCCGCCGCCCGGCGCGGAAAACGGAGTGCTGCGCGAGGCGCGGGTGCTGACCGCGTTGCGCGGTTCGGACGTTCCGCATCCCACTTGCCACGCTTCATGCGACGATCCGACAGTGATCGGCGCACCATTCTACGTGATGGATAAGGTCCAGGGCTGGGCGCCCAACTTACGCGACGAGACGATCCACAACGAGCCACCGTTCGACGCGATGCCCTACACATACGGCATCCCTTTCGCGATCGTGGACGGCTTGGTGGCACTGGCCAACGTCGATTACCGCGCGGTGGGGCTGGGTGATTACGGCAAGCCCGAGGGATTCCTCGAACGCCAGGTCGATCGCTGGGCGGGGCAATTGGCGAGCTACAAGCAGCGCTACGCCTACGCGGGGCGCGACATTGCCGGATATACCGAAGTCGAAGGCTGGCTGCGCCGCAACGTGCGCGAGACCCGCCACGCCGGGATCATCCACGGCGATGTCGGCACGCCCAACATGATGTTTCATTACGCTCCGCCCGCGCGGCTGGCGGCCATGATCGACTGGGAATTGTCCACCATCGGCGATCCGATGCTCGATCTCGGCTGGTTCTGCGGCGCCATGCGCGATGAACGGTGGGACGACGTGACCAGCGGCTCGGGCCTCAACAACCCCGATCACTTCCCCACCCGGCAGGAACTGGCGCGCTATTATTGCGCGGGCACGGGGCGCGATCCGGCCGAGTTCGATTATTACCTGGTGCTGGCGGGGTTCAAATCGGGCTGCCTGCTCGAATACAAGGTGGCGCAGGCTGCTGCGGGGATATTGCCGACAAAGACCGGCGAGTTCTTCGCGCGGATTGTCGATGCGGCGTTCGCGCGCAATGCCCGGTTTGTGGAGAGATTAGCCAAAGGACTGTGAAATGATCGATTTCCGCGTTGAGCCCGATTTTCAGGCCAAGCTCGACTGGATGGACACTTTCGTCCGCGACGAATGCGAGACGATGGACCTGCTGTTTCCGGGCCTTACTTACGATGTGAAGCACGCCAAATCGCGCGCGCACCTCAAGCCGTTGCAGGCGCAAGTGAAGGCGCAAGGGCTGTGGGCGTGCCATCTGGGCGAGCATCTCGGCGGGCCGGGCTATGGCCAGGTCAAGCTGGCGCTGATGAACGAGATTCTCGGCCGATCGTCGTGGGCGCCCACCGTGTTCGGCACCGCCGCGCCCGATACCGGTAACGCAGAAATCCTCGCGATGTTCGGAACGACCGAGCAGAAGTCGCGCTACCTCGCGCCGCTGATGGCGGGCGAAATCGTCTCGGCCTTCTCGATGACCGAACCGCAGGGCGGCGCTGATCCGACCGAGTTCACGTGCAGCGCAAGCATGGACGGGAATGAATGGGTGATCGAGGGCGAGAAGTGGTTCACCTCGAACGCCAAACACGCCGCGTTCCTGATCGTGATGGCGGTGACCAACCCCGAAAACCCGCCGCACAGCCGCATGAGCATGTTCATCGTGGATGCCGCCACACCCGGAATCGAAATCTTGCGGAACGTCGCCACGGTGGGTGAAAGCCCCGACGAGGGCAGCCACGCCTATATCCGCTACAACGCCGTCCGCGTGCCCGCCGATGCGATGCTGGGCGGAGCCGGCGAGGGCTTCAAGGTGGCGCAGGCGCGGCTTGGCGGCGGGCGTATTCACCACGCGATGCGCAGTGTCGGGCGGTGCCGGCGCGCGATCGACATGATGCTCGAACGCGCGGTTTCCCGCCGCACGCGCGGGCGCAAGCTGGGCGATCACCAGTTCGTGCAAGGTCTGATCGCGGACTCAGAAATCCAGCTCGAACAATTCCGCATGCTGGTGCTCAAGACGGCGTGGCTGATCGACGAGGTCGAGGCCGGGCGTGAACCACACGGCAAAGCGCGGCACCACATCGCGATGTGCAAAGTGGCGATGGCGAGCGTGATGCAGGATATCATCGGCCGCGCGGTGCAGCTTCACGGCAGCCTTGGCATCACGTACGAGACCTTCCTCGGCCCGTTCTGGGCGGGCGTTTCGGCGCTGGCATTCGCCGATGGGCCGACCGACGTGCACCGCGCCCAGATCGCGCGCACAATGATGAAGGCCACCAAACCGGTCGACGGCCTGTTCCCGAGCGAGCATATCCCGACCCGGCTGGCGGCTGCCCGCGAGCGCTATCCGGAGGCTTGAGCCCATGTTCCGCGCAGTCATCGCCGACCAGTTGGGCGGCCCCGAATGCTATCAGCTGGTTCCGCACGATCCCGGCGCGCCGGGGCCGGGGCAAGTGCGCATCGCGATCCGCGCGGCGGGGGTTTCGTTCGTCGACGTCCTGACCGCGGCTGGCAAGTACCAGGTCAAGCCGCCGCTGCCGTTCATCCCCGGCAGCGAATGTGCCGGCGTGATCGAGGCGGTTGGAGACGGGGTGACCGGGCTGGAGATTGGCCAGGCGGTGGTTGCGAGCAGTTGGGGCGGGTTGTTCGCCGATGTGGCCGTGGTGGCCGCGCGCAGCGTCCGCCCCGCGCCCTCCGGGCTGAGCTTTGCCGAAGCCGCGCTGTTCCCTGTCAGCGCGTATACCGCGCGCTATGCACTGATCGAGCGCGGGCACTTGCAACCCGGCGAGACGCTGCTGGTGCTCGGCGCGGGCGGGGCGACCGGCCTTGCGGCGGTGCAGCTTGGGCACCACATCGGCGCGCGGGTGATCGCTTCGGCCTCGTCCGCGGACAAGCGCGCGATGGCACTGGCCAATGGCGCCGATGCCGCCGTCGATGCGCGCGCGGACAACTGGCGCGAATTGATCAAGGAGGCCAACCACGGCAAGCCGGTGGACGTGGTGTTCGACCCCGTCGGCGGAGCGGTGACCGAGCCGGCGTTCCGTTCGCTGGCGTGGAACGGGCGGCACCTGGTGGTCGGTTTCACCGGGGGCATCGCCAGCTTTCGCACCAATCTCGCGCTGCTGAAGGGCGCCAGCCTGATCGGCGTGGACTTGCGCCAATATGGCGTGAACGAGCCCGCAGCAGCCGATGCCAACATGCGCGAATCGTTCAAGCTGGCCGAGGTGGGCGCAATCCGCCCGGTGATCGCCAAACGCTACCCGCTGGAGCAGTTCGCCGAAGCCATGGCCGACGCGGAAGCCGGCCGCGCGGCTGGTCGGATCGTGCTGGAAATGACCGCTTAGCCGCCGAACTTCGGCGCGCGCTTTTCCTTGAGTGCGGCCACGCCCTCGCGGTGATCGGCGGTGCGGACCGAGAGCGATTCGTAAGCGATGCCGGCCTCCATCAGCGCGGCGGCGGCGCGTTTGAGCTCCATGTTGGTGAGCAACTTGGTCCAGCGCAGCGCCTGTTGCGCGCCGGCCAGCAGCTTGTCGCAGAACGCATCGACCGCCGCGTCGAGATCGGCCGCGGGGAGCGCGTGGTTGATCAGGCCGATCTCGGCGGCCTTGGTGGCGGTGAGGAGGTCGCCGGTCAGGAGGTACTCTTTCGCGCGGGCCAGCCCGATCCGCGCCGCCCACAGCAACGCGCCGCCATCGCCGGCAACGAGGCCGAGCCCGACGTGCGGATCGCCGATCTTGGCGCCCTCTGCCGCGAACACCACGTCGCACAGCAATGCCAGCGTGGCACCCAACCCGATCGCGTGACCGTTCATCCGGCACACCACCGGCTTTTCGATATCGAGCATGGTGAACACGATGCGCTTGGCCTGGCGGGCTTCGTGGTCGAACAATTCGGGATGGGCGGCGTTGCGTTCGATATGCGCGATGTCGCCGCCGGCCGAGAACGCGCGGCCCGCGCCGGTCAGCACCAGCACGTCCGAGTGGGGGTCTGCGCTCGCGAAAGTCAGCGCTTCGGGCAGTTCATCGTGCTGTGCCAGGTTGAAGGCGTTCATCGCTTCAGGCCGGTTGAATGTTAGCGTCAACAGCCGGTCGCGGCGGGTGAGTTGGATGGTCGTGAAGGCGGGAAGGCTGGTCGTCATGGCACGGGTCTAGCACGCCGGGGCGATATGGAAACGCCGCGCAGGCGATGCATCTTGTGCGGGTCGGGTCCGCACGGTCTAACCCGCGTCATGACCGGAGAATGCAACCAATGAGCGATTTCGACGAGACCTTCGACTGGGTCGTGGTGGGCAGCGGGGCGGGGTCGATGAGCTCGGCACTGGTGATGCGCCGGGCCGGCAAGTCGGTGCTGGTGCTCGAAAAGGCGGCGACGGTTGGCGGCACCACCGCGAAATCGGGCGGGGTGATGTGGATTCCCGGCAACCGCTTCATGGCCGCCGAGGGCGATCCCGACAGCGCCGAGGCGGCAATCACTTACCTCGAAGCGGTTTGCGCCGATGGCCCCGAATTTCCCGGCACCTCGCACGATCGGCGACTGGCCTATGTGGCCGAAGCGCCGAAAATGGTCGATTTCCTGATGGGCGAAGGCATCGCGCTCGAACGCGGATCGCGCTTCTGGCCCGACTATTACGACGAGCTTCCCGGTGGCTGCAAGACCAGCCGGACGGTGGTGGCCAAGCCCTTCGACAAGAAGCAGTTGGGCGCGTGGGAGGCCAGGCTCCAGCCGGGCTTCCTGTCGGTGCCCGCGCGGCTCGATGACGGGATGAAGCTGCCGTTCGCGCACAAAAGCTGGAAGATCCGCTGGATATTCGCGAAGATCGCGGTCGCGGTCGTGCTCGGCAAGCTGACCGGCAAGCACTGGGTGACCGCGGGCGCGGCGTTGCAGGGGCGGATGCTGCAAGCCGCGCTCAAGGCCGGGGTCGATGTGCGCACCGGCGCCGGGGTGCAGGACCTGATCGTCGCGAACGGCGCGGTTGCAGGTGTGGTGATCGAGAAGGACGGCAAGCCATGGCGGATCGGCGCGCGATTGGGCGTGTTGGTCAACGCCGGCGGCTTTGCGCAGAACCAGGCGATGCGCGATCGCTATATGCCCGGCACGCAAGCCGCGTGGTCCAACACCATCCCGTCCGACACCGGCGACTTGTTTCCGGTGCTGGAGCGCGCCGGCGGCGTGCTGGCGCAGATGGACCAGATGGTCGGCTACCAGACCACGCGGATGCCGGGGTTCGATCAGGCTTTCGTCAAGCCGCCCGGCCAAGGGCTGACGGGCAAGCCGCACGCGATACTGGTCGATCAATCGGGCGTGCGTTACATGAACGAGGGTGGCAGCTATGAGCTGTACTGCCAGACCATGCTCGAACGGAACAAGACCGTGGCGGCGGTGCCTAGCTGGGCGATTTTCGACGCGCAATTCGCTGGTGAATACGCGGTCGGCGGGGTCAAGATGGGCAAGAAGACGCAAGGCTGGGCGGACGCCGGCTATCTCAAGCAGGCCGATACGCTGACCGGGCTGGCGGGCGAAATCGGGGTCGATCCGGCTGCGCTGGAAGCAACGGTGGCGCGCTGGAACGCCATCGTGGACAAGGGCGTGGACGAGGATTTCGGGCGCGGCGCGCGGGCTTACGACCAGTGGCTGGGCGATCCGTACAAGGCCGGCAACCCGGCGCTCGGGCGCATCGACAAGGCGCCGTATTACGCCGTGGAGATCGTGCCGGGCGATGTCTCGACATATGGCGGCGTGGTTACCGATGTGCATGCGCGCGTGCTCGACAAGCAGGGCGCGCCGATCGGTGGGCTTTATGCGTGCGGGGTTGCGAGCGCATCGGTGTTCGGCGGCGTGTACCCCGGCGCGGGCGCGAGCGTGGGGCCGTCGATGACTTTCGGCTATGTCGCGGCGAAGCATGCGGCGGGGGTTGGGAACAGTTTGTAGATCGGGGGTAATCCAGCCACCGTTCGTGCTGAGCTTGTCGAAGCACTGTCCTTCACTTCTGCCGCTGTGCAAGAGAAGGACAGCCCTTCGACAAGCTCAGGGCGAACGGAAAATGATGCGCCGCTGAACTTTGATCCCGAGCAACCTAAAGCAAACGCACCCCGATCTTCCCGAAGAACCGCCCGCTCTCCAGATGCCGGTACGCATCTGCCAGCCGCTCCAGATCATAGACCGCATCGACCACCGGCCGGATTGCGTGCTTCGCGCAGAACGCCAGCATCGCCTCATGCTCGGCGCGGTTGCCGACGTTGATGCGCACCACCGGGTGCCCGCCGGTCTCCGTATTGTGCCACGAGAAGTCCGAGCCGAGCATGCCGATGGCCGCGATCACCCCGCCGGGATCGACCACGGCGGCAGTTTTTTCGAGCGCGCTGGCGCCGATCACGTCCACCGCGATCTGCACACCGCGCCCACCCAGGGCCTTGCGCAAGGCTGCGGGCCAGTCGGGCGTGGTGCGGTAGTTGATCGTCACATCCGCACCCAAAGCGCGCGCGCGGGCCAGTTTCGCGTCGCTCGACGAGGTCACCACCACATGCCCGCCCGCCGCCTTGGCGAATTGCAACGCGGCCAGGCTGACCCCGCCGGTGCCGGGGCACAGCACCCATTCGCCTGGCTGGATCGGACGGTGGAGGAACAGCGCGTTCCACGCTGTCAATCCCGCGCAGGGCAGCGTCGCGGCTTCCAGATCGCCAAGTTCATCGGGGATCAGCACCAGGCTTTCGGCCTCGAAATTGCCCAACCGCCGCGCGGTGCCGTCGACCGATCCGCCGAGCATCGTCATCGTCGGGCGCAGGCCTTCGAACCATCCGGTGGCGAACAGCGGGCTGACCCGATCGCCCAGCTTTACGCGGGTCACGCCCTCGCCCACCGCCACCACTTCGCCCGCGCCGCATGACAGCGGGATCACTTCGGGTTCCTTCGCCAGCCCGGCCATCAGGCCGCGGATCACGATCAGGTCGCGGTAATTGAGCGCGGCGGCGCGCAGCCGGACTGTGGCCTCGCCGGGCGCTGGCGCGGGGACTTCGATTGCGCGCAACGCGATCGCGTCGATCCCGGCTCCGCCCTTGATGAAGGCGGCGGTGGTCATGGTCATGCGGAAGCTCCGGTGCTGTCGGGGATGAGGTCAAATGCGCCGAGCAGCGTATGGGCGCGTGCCGCGACCGCATCGCGCCGCTCACCATGCGTGAGGATATACGGCCAATCACCGCGAATGCCGGCGATCACGCGCTCGGCGACCACAGCGGCGTCAATTCCCGGCATCGTGCCTTCGGGTTCGGGGCGGCCAGCGGCGCGGGCGCTGGTTTGGGGAAGCCCGGTCGAGGTCAGTCCAGGGCACAGCACCGACACACCCACGCCATGAGGCGCGAGTTCGAGCCGCAGCACTTCGGACAGCATGGCCAGCCCGGCCTTGGCCGCGCCGTATTCGCCCAGCCGCGCCTGCGGGTAAAGCGCGGCCATCGACGCGGTGTTGACCACATGCCCGGCCCCACGCGCGCGCATGCCCGGCGCGAAGCAGCGCACGCCGTTGAAGCTGCCGGTCAGCTTGATCGCGATCATCCGGTCGAACGCGGCAGGGTCCATGTCGGTCAGTTCGGTGCGGCACGGCCCGATCCCGGCGTTGTTGCACAGGATGTCGACCGGACCGTGCGCGGCTTCGGCACTGGCGCGCGCATCGCCCCACGCCGCGCGGTTGCTGACATCGAGGCGGATCGCGTGAAACGCGCCCGCCAATGCATCGAGCCGCGCCTGGTCCCAATCGGCCACGGTTACGCTGGCGCCCCGGGCCAGCAACGCCCGCGCGATCGCGAGGCCGATGCCGCTCGCGCCGCCGGTAATGAAGGCGTGGCGCCCTTCGATGGTCTGCATGGTGCCCGTTTTCCTGCGCTTGTCGGGGCAAGCTACCCCGGTTGCGGCGGGATCGTGCCTGCCCTGCGCTCGATATCGCGCCAGCGAAGTTACAGCCGGACCCGCGCGCGCTATCACGCCACACGCTAAGACCGCATCCGCACACCCCAATCGAGGACCCTTCATGGCCGAATCGAGCACCGCCAATGCCCCGCAGCCAAGCTCTGCGGCGCTGGTCGATATCTACCGCCGCATGGTGCGGATCGAGCGCAACGATGACGCGATCCGCGCCACCATCCGGCGCGGCAAGCTGATGATGCCGTATTACTCGGCGCGCGGGCAGGAGGTGATCCCCAGCGCGGTCTCGCACCATCTGACCGATGACGACAAGATCTGCACGATCTACCGCGGCATCCACGACATGGTGGCCAAGGACATGCCGCTGCGCCCGCTGTGGGCCGAGATTGCCGGGCGGGTGGATGGCACGTGCAAGGGCAAGGGCGGGCCGATGCACCTCACCCACCCCGAAACCGGCGTGATGGTGACCACGGGGATCGTCGGCTCCTCGATGCCGATCGCCAATGGCCTGGCGTGGGCGGCGCTGCTCGATGGCAGCAAGCAGGTGACGGTCGCCTATTTCGGTGACGGTGCGAGCAACATCGGCGCGTTCCACGAGAGCCTGAACCTGGCTTCGGTGTGGAAGCTGCCAGTAATCTTTGTGTGTCAGAACAACGGTTTCGCCGAGCACACCCGGTTCGAGAAGGCCACTTCGGTCGAACATATCGCCACCCGCGCGATCGCTTACGGGATGCCGGGCTTCACCGTGGACGGCAACGATCCTTGGGCGATGTACGAGGCGGTAGCAATGGCGGTGGAACGCGCGCGCAACGGCGATGGACCGACATTGCTCGAATGCAAGACCTTCCGCTTCCTCGGCCACGTGCTGGGCGACGATGATTTCTACATGACCAAGGAGGAGAAGGCCGCGGCGATGGCCGACGATCCCCTGCCGAAATTCCGTGCGCGGCTGATCGCCGAAGGCCACGCCACCGAAGAACAGCTTGCCAAGATGCAGGCCGATATCGAAGCCGAAGTCGCCGATGCGCAAGCGTTCGGCATGGCCAGCGAATTCCCGTCGGCCGACGAACTGCGCCGCGACGTGTTCGCCACCGAAATGCCCCCCCAACAGTTTTCGGCCATGGAGTTCGGCGCATGAGCGAGATGCTGAAAATGAACGCCATCCAGGCGATCAACGCTGCGATGATGGACGCGATGGCGGCTGATCCTAAAGTGCTCGTGCTGGGCGAGGACATCGCCGATCCCGAAGGCGGCGGCGTCACCGGCACGATGCGCGGCCTTTCCACGAAGTTCGGCGAGCATCGCGTGCGCACCACCCCGATCAGCGAACAGGCGATCATCGGCGCGGCAATCGGCGCGGCGCTGGGCGGCTACAAGCCAGTGGCCGAAATCATGCTGATGAACTTCACCACCGTGTGCATGGACATGATCTTCAACCACGCCGCCAAGCTGCGCTTCATGTCGGGCGGGCAGAGCGCCGTGCCGATCACCATCCGCACGCTGACCGGCGCCGGCTGGCAGACCGCGGGGCAGCACGCCGATCACCTCGAAGGCTGGTTCGCGCACGCCGCCGGCATCAAGGTCGTTGCGCCGTCGAACCCGGCCGATTACAAGGGCTTGCTGATGAGCTGCATCCAGGACCCCGATCCGTGCATCTTCATCGAAAGCGCGGGCACGCTGTTCGTGCCGGGCGAAGTCGCGGCCGATCAGGGGCCGATCCCGCTGGGTGTCGCACGCGTGGCCAACGAAGGCACCGACGTGACGATCGTGACCTGGTCATCGATGGTGCTGCGCGCACAAGCCGCCTTGCCGGCGCTGGCCGAAGCCGGGATTTCGGCAGAGATCATCGACTTGCGCACGGTATCGCCGTGGGACCGCGAGGCGGTGTTCGCGTCGGTGGCCAAGACCGGCCGCGCGATCGTGGCGCACGAAGCGGTGCGCAACTTCGGCCCCGGCGCCGAAATTGCCGCGAGCATCAACGAGGAACTGTTCACCACGTTGAAAAAGCCGGTGATTCGGCTGGGTGCGCCGACGTGCCCGGTGCCGTTCTCGAAGCCGCTGGAGGATGCCTTCCTGGTTTCGCCCGCGCAAGTCGTCGCGGCGGCGAAGTCGCTGATGGCATGACCGCTGCGCCCGCTTTCGCGCTGTTACATGGGGGCGGGCAGGGCAGTTGGGTGTGGGAGCCGACGCAGCGCGCGCTGGAGGCGAAAGGCGCGCGCGTGCTGGCGCTGGATGTGCCCGGCTGCGGGGTGAAGCGCGGGCGTGACTTGGCGGGGATGACCGTCGATCATGTCGCTGCTGAATTGTTGGCCGACATTGCTGGCTGGACCGATGGGCCGGTCACGCTGGTCGGCCATTCGCTCGGCGGAGTGGTGCTGACGCGGATGGCCGAAGCCGCGCCTGACCGCTTTTCGCGCCTGATATACGCCAGTTGTGCCGCGCCGTTGCCCGGTCAGACTCCGATCGCGATGATCGGCGGCGGGGTGCAAGGCGCGAGCCAGAGCGAAGTCGGCTGGCCGGTTGATCCCGCCACGCACACCCCCGAACAGCGCTACCGCGCGATGTTCTGCAACGACATGCCGGCGGGGCAGGGCGATGATTTTCTGGCGCGGCTGGGGCCGGACGTGTGGCCCACCGATACGTTCACCCGCAGCGACTGGCGCTACGATCACCTGGCGCAAATGGCGGTGAGCTATATCTTGCTGGATCGCGATCAGGCGCTGCCGCCGGCGTGGCAGGAGCGTTTTGGAAAGCGGGTCCATGCGGATCGCATCGCGCGGCTCGATGCCGGGCACCAGGCGATGTGGACGCGGGGCGCGGCTTTGGCGGATGTGCTGCTGGAGGAAGCGGGTTAGGGGCCTTTCGGCTTGGCGCTGCCTTCCCAAACCCGTTCGTCCTGAGCTTGTCGAAGGACTGTCCTTTTCTGCTACCTCGCAAAAGAAACAGCAGTCCTTCGACAAGCTCATGACGAACGGTGTGGGGTCACTCCACCACAACCCGAACCCGCGCCAGATTGCGCACGCGCGCGTAAGGTGACGCCGTATTGCCGCGCCGCTCGGACGCGACCTTGAGCGTCACGAACCACGTGCCTGGCCTGGCGAAGCTGTGCGTGGTCGTTAGCGTCAGCTTCCCCGCAGGCTTGGCGGGCAATGCAGCCTTTTCGGGGTAAGTCCCCTTGCCGTCGAAGTCCCACGCCGCCTCGACAACCGCCCCGGTTCCGGCGGGAACATCTACCGTTGCAGCAAACTTCACCGGCTGCCCTACCCGTACCGCCGCGCGCGCCTTGCCATCGGCGGTGAGCGCGATGGTTGGCTGCACCCCGCGCCGATCATGCGCGCCGGCAGGCAGAATCACCTGCCCATCCGCCACCCGATAGCTCGTCGTCTCGGGCGGCGGCGTGCCCTTTTCCACCCACGCCGACACATCGCGCAGCGCCTGCTGGAGCACGCCGATGTAGCTGATCACGCGGGTCGGCTCGTCCTTGTCCTCGCTGGCGCCGTGGAGCGCGTTGTCGGTGTACCACAGGCGATAATGATCGTGCGCGGAAGCGCCGAAATGCGCGTCGAACTTGTGCGCGTACCAATCGGCCTGCCATGGGAAGGCCTCGCGATCGAGCAGCGATTCGACCACGATGATCTTGCCGTTGAACGCGCCCGTCGGCACCGTGCCGGCCGCGCCGCGCGTGAACAGCGGGCCGAGGTTGATCTTGCGCTGCGGGTACTTGGGCGCGCCGTCGGGCGCGCGGAACTGGTCCCACACTGCATAGTCGCGCCCCGGCACCTGGTGGCGATGATAGGTCTGCGCCGCGAGGAAATTGCTGTTGTCGAGCCGCACCTTGTCGCCCGGTCTCACCAGCGCCAGCACCTTGGTATCGACCACGCCCAGCGTCACCGTGCTGCCGCGCAGCAGCCGCACCGCCAGCCGCTTGCCGGCCGCGGCGCCGCTTTCGATCACCAGATCACCGCCTAGGAACCCCACGTCGGGCGGCGTCCCGCCAAGGTCGAACGCCACCGGGCGCTTGCTGCCGTCGTCCAATGCAGTGCGCCACGCGGCATCGGCCGAGCCGCGATCGGTGCCGGGGATGCGCACCTCGGGCAGCCCGCGCGCGACCGCCTTGTCCTCGTCGAGCGGCGCGGCGATGGTGGTTTCAAACTGCAACCGCGCCACCTTCAAGGATTCGGGCGGATCGAAACCGAGGTAGCCGGGCTTGGTCCAGAAATCGGTGAAGTACGTGGGGTCGGCCATGACCATGCCCTGGTAAAGCGCGGTGAAGGCGTGGACGCCCATCGTCTTGTATCCGAACCACGATCGCGGCGGGAAACCCATCGCGGTGACTTCGCGCCAGGCTTCGCGCTGTTCGTCGTTCAATCCCGCTGCCGGATCACCGCTGCCGCCCGCGTCCATCGCATCGACGATTGCCGGGAAATGCCCATCGAGCAGCCGCATCGCGTGCATCCTGACAGCGAACACATTGGGGGCGGCCATCGGCGAACCGAGCACGAACGGCACCGCGCCGTCCCATACGCCCTGGGTGTTCTCCATGCTGCCCAACGTGCGATATCCGCCCCCGCTGCCACCGTAGAGGTAGCCGTAAGGCCGTTTGCCGCCATATAATTTCAGCGCCTGCACCCGCGAAAATTGCGCGGCGGCGGCGTTGGCGCGGAACGCGGCGATGGTCGGGTCGGCACCGAACGCGGGGCCGGCGGTCTGGCTGGTGCCGCCGCCGTTAGTCTCGACGAAATAGCCACCAGATGCGATCGAGAAGCCGATCTTGTCGTCATCGCGATCGGGCTTTTGCGCCAGGTTTTCGTTGTCGGGCACCGGGGTGACGTACTGGAAGAACCGGCCCTGGTACTTGTCGGCGGGTGGGAAATAGAACGAAAAGCGCGTTTCGGTGCCTTTGAACCCGCCATGGATATAGTGGTGCCGGACGGGGGCATCGCGCCATTCGTCGATGTCGATGTAGGGTTCGCGGAACAGGGGGTCTTCGCCAGAAACGGAGGGCGGGGTGGCGGGCTGGGTCATGGCGGGTGCTCCTGCGGTGGGTGCCGGCGGCCCGGCAGCGATCGCCAACAGCGGGAGGAGGGCGGCAAAGGTGCGAATCGGCTTCATGCCCGTGTTCCTTCGAGCAGCGCGCGGCCGCTCAGTTGATCCCAATGGTCGCCATCGCCGAGCAGCGCGGCGTTCAGCAGCGCGCGCTTGAGAAACAGATGGCACGCGTACTCGGCGGTCAGCCCGATCCCGCCGTGAAGCTGGATCATCTCCTCGGTCACCATGCGGTAAACCCCGCAGGCATGCGCCTTGAGCGCGCCCATCGCGAGCAGCGTGGCATCGGCATCGCCTGCGCGTTGCCACAGCAGCGCATCGGCCGCAGCGATCGCGCATTGCAGATCGGCCACCCGGTGCTTGAGCGCCTGGAACATCGCCAGCGGCCGATCGAACTGGCGGCGGGTCTTGAGGTAATCGACCGTCATCGCCAGCGCCGCCTCGGCCCCGCCCAGCGCATCGGCGGCGAGCGCAAACAGCATCGTCGAACGCGCGGTGGCGTCGAGCGCCTGCGCGGCCGTGCCTTCGGCCAGCACCTTTGCCGGTGCATCGTGTGGCACCACCACGTCGAACAAGCGGCGCGTGCGGTCCCAGGTCGGGCGCTCGATCACCGTCACGCCGGGCGCATCGCGCGCGACCAGCGCGACGCGGTCCGGCCGCAGAACGAGCACGTGGCTGGCACGATCGGCATCGGGCACGCACGTCACCATGGCACCGGTGGGCGCGACAGCCAGGCTGGTGGTCATCACCTCACCACCCATCGCCGCTTCGAGCAGTGCGTCGCGGCCGTCGAAAGCGTCAGCGTGGGACAGTGCGGCGATCACGCCCACTTGCGCCACCACCGGCCCCGGCACCAGCGCGCGACCCAGTTCCTTGGCGATCGCGGCCAGCCCTTCGTGGCCAAGCCCCAGCCCGCCGCGATCCTCGGGCACGTGCGCCATCAGCCAGCCCATCTCGCCCGGCAGTGCCGCCGCCTCGTCGCGCGCCAGCCCGTCGCCCGCCTGCCCGTGACTTAGCGCCTTGCGCGCGGCATCGGCCAGTTCGGTGCGGATCTCGCTCATGCGCCCACCCATGATTTCGGTTCGCGCGGCATTTCGAGCATCCGTTCGGCGATGATGTTGCGTTGCACCTCGTCGCTGCCGCCGGCGATCGTCCAGGCGTAGGAGTTCATGAAATCGGCCATCCAGTTGCCCGTTTCCATGCCCCCGCCAAACACGATCGGTTCGTGGTATTGCTGCCCGATCCCGCCCAGCCGTAGCCCCATCGAGGTGAATTCGCGCAAGGTGCGGGCATACATCAGCTTGACCAGCGAGGCGTCACCGACCGCTTCCTCGCCCGCGATGCGCTTGGCCAGAAACTGGTCGGCGAGCGCTTGAGCCGCGTCGATCCGCGTCGCCAGCCGGCCGAGATCGCGCAGAACGCCCGGTTCGTCGCCGCCCACCAATTCGACCAGCCGCCACAGACTGCCGCGCATCCGTGCGCTCAGTTCGAGCAGCGTCAGTCCGCGTTCGGACGACAGCGTCGATTGCGCCACCGCCCAGCCCTGGCCTTCGGCGCCCAGCCGGTCGGCCACCGGCACGTGCACGTCATCGAGAAACAGTTCGGCGAATTCCTCGTCACCGTGGATCTGGTGGATCGGTCGCGCGGTGACGCCCTTGGCCTTCATGTCGAGCAGCAAGTACGTCAGCCCCGCCTGCTTGGCACCTTCACTGCTGGTGCGGACGAGCAGCAGGCATTTGTCGGCGAACTGGCCCATCGTGGACCACAGCTTCTGCCCGTTGACGACGTAGTGATCGCCCCTCAACTCGGCCCGCGTGCGCAAGCTGGCGAGGTCCGATCCCGCGCCCGGTTCAGAAAAGCCCTGGCACCAGATTTCGCCCGCAAGGATGCCGGGCAGGTACTTTGCCTGCTGTTCGGGCGTGGCCCATTCGAACAGCGTGCAGGCGGCGTGGTACGTCGAAACGAAGGTCAGGATCAGCCGCGGCGTATCGGCGCGCGCCAGTTCCTCGTAGATCACCTTCTGCTCGGCCAGGCCGCGCCCGCCGCCTGGCCAGGCTCCGTGAGGACCTTGGGCGGGCCAGTGCGGGATGGCCCAGCCGCCTTCGATCAGCGTTGTGAACCATTTTCGCTGGAGTGCGAGGAACCCATCGTGGCTGGTGCAAGTCTCGCGCCAGTCGGCCGGCGCGTTGGCGGCGAGCCAGGCGCGCAATGTCTGGCGCAGGGTGTCCAGGTGATCGTAAGGTTCGGGCATGGTTTCCGATAGGCACCATCGGGGGCGTTGCTCGCAAGGGGGGACCGATCCCATATCGGCTGGGCGATGGTCCGAAAGGGCAGTCGTCAGGCAGCGATCTCGATCATTCCGTCCACCACCCGCACCGCAAACGTGGCGATCGCCATGCTGGCTGGCGGGCCGAGCGCCTCTCCCGTGGCCAGATCGAAGCGTGCGCCGTGCGTTGGGCACATGATCCAGCCGTTGCGTATCCGCCCGCAAGCGAGCGGCATATCGGCGTGGGAACAGCGGTTCTCGACGGCATGAATACCGTCCTCGTCATGGCACAGCAGGATCGATCGGCCACTTACGCCGACCTCGCGTACGGTGCCGCGCGGCAGGTCTGCCAGCGGCGCGACGGCGGTGAAAACGGGTTCGCTCATCGCATGGGGTTCTCCGATCGCCGGAGGCTTGGCAAGTGCGCGTTTATCACCGGGGCGTTGTCTTGCACCGGGCACCGCGTCGCGATTGTCCGTGCGGCCGCGACTGGGCTATCGCCCTCTCCTTGATTGTGCGGAGCCTGGCCGATGGATTTCACCTGGAATGCCGAACAGGTCGCCTTCCGCGACCGGCTGCGCGGCGTGCTTGCCGCCAATCTGCCCGATAATTGGGAGGCCGTCGCCGGGCACGGTCCAGGGTCGGCCGAGATCACCGAGTTCTCAAAGGCGTTCTGCGCGATGCTCGCCACCGAGGGGCTGCTCACCCCGCACTGGCCCAAGGCGATCGGCGGTGAGGGGCTGGGGCCTTGGCACCAGACCATCCTGGCCGAGGAAATGTGGGGCCACGGCGAACCACGCGGCGCGCAATACATGAACGTCAACTGGATCGGCCCGACGCTGATGCGCTACGGCACGCCCGAACAGCAGGCGCGCTATCTGCCCGGCATTTCGGCGGGCAGCGCGATCTGGTGCCAGGGCTTTTCCGAGCCGGGATCGGGTTCGGACCTTGCTTCGTTGCGCACCCGCGCGGTGCGAGATGGGGACACTTACCGCGTTTCGGGCCAGAAGATCTGGACCAGCTATGCGGGCCTCGCTGAAACCTGCTTCCTGCTGTGCCGCACTGCCGATGATCGCAAGAAGGGCATCTCGATCCTGCTGTTGCCGATGGACACGCCGGGCATCACCGTGCGGCAGATCCCGTCGATCATCGGCGAAGGCGACATCCACGAGCTGTTTTTCGACGATTGCGTTGTTCCCGCAGGCGCCTTGTTCGGCGACGAGGGGCAGGCGTGGGAGATCATCGCCTTTTCGCTCACCAACGAACGGCTGGGCATTCCGCGCTATCACCTGGCGCGGGCGGCGTTGGACCGCGCGGTGAGTGTGCTGAAGGGGCGAGGCGCGTTCGTGCGCGAGGGCGTGCGTGCCGAAGCCGCAAAAGCAGCCGCGCTGTGCGAGGCGGCGCGCATGGCCAGCTACGCCATCGTCAGCCGCCGCGCAGGCGGCGAGGCAATCGGCGCGGAAAGCAGTTCGGCCCGCTTCGCCACGGTGATGGCCGAACGTGCGGTGGCGGAATTCGTGGTGGAGTACCTGCCCGAGGCGCTTGCCGATGCGGAACCCTACCTCAAGATGCACCACCAGCGCGGCATCGTCGCGGGGATTGCGGCGGGGGCGGCAGAAATCCAGCTCAACATCATCGCCACCGATGTGCTCAAATTGCCCAGGGAAGCGCGCTGATGGACTTGTCACTCACCTCCGATCAGATCGCGATCCTCGACGCGCTCGACGGCATGGTCAGGCCCTATGCCGCGATGCCGATCGGCGCGACCGGGTTTGCGCTGACCAGCGCGGACCTTGACCGGGAGATTGGCGAAAGCGGCTTCCTCGATGTGGGACGCGATCCCGATCTTGGCGCGGTCACCGCCGCGCTGGTGGTCGAGCGGCTGGCCCGGCTACCCTTCGCCACCGAAGCGGCGGTGAGCGCGTTGATCGGGCCGCTGTTGGGCGAAGGCACGGGAGGCCCGCTCTGCGTGGTCGATGCTGCGCGGCTGCACCGTCCATTGCGGTTCCTGGCACCGGGCGCGACTGTGGTGGTGCTCGGCGATGCGGTCACCAGCTTCACCGCCGCCGCCGATCAGGTGCGCGCCGAGCCCGAAAGCCTGTTCGCCTATCCGATGGGCACGTTGCTGGTCGATCCTTCGACCGCCTTGGCCACCCGGCACGACATTTCGCCCGACCATGTCCGCACCCATTTGCGCATCGCGCTTGCCGCCGAGGCTGCCGGGCTGCTGTCCGCCGCGCTCGAGGTGACGTGTACGTATCTGGCCGACCGTCAGCAGTTCGGCCGCCCGCTGGCCACGTTCCAGGCGCTGCGACACCGGCTGGCAGAGGCGCAAGTCCGCACCAACGGCGTGCGCTGGCTGGCGTTGAAGGCCGCCGCGACGCTGGATGCGGGAGACGCCGCGCTGGCGCTGCTCCACGCGCAGGAAGCGGCGCGCGCGGTGACGTACGATCTGCACCAGTTCCTCGGCGCGATGGGCATGACCCTGGAGCATCCGCTGCACTTGTGGACTTATCGGCTGAAAGCGCTGATCGGCGAACTGGGCGGTCGCGCCGAACAGGCGGCTGCGGCCGCCGACGCGATCTGGGGCTGAGGCAAGCTGAGCCCGCGCCGCTTGCCGCGCGGCGCAAGATGCTGATAAGTCGGGCCGCATGATGTCCGGATGGCCGAAACTCGCGTGGTGATCGCCGACCGCACTCGGCTCGATCGTCGCGCGCTGCTGGCGGCGCTGGTGGTGTTCGCATTCCACGCCGCCTTCGCCAGCCGCTACGACCTGTTCCGCGACGAATTGTACTTTATCGTCTGCGGCCAGCACCCGGCGTTCGGCTATGTCGACCAGCCGCCACTGGTGCCGTTGCTGGCGGCGGGGCTTTACGCGATCGGGCATGGTGCGTTCGCGCTCCGACTGCCCGGCGCGATCGTTTCGGGCGCGCTGGTCTACCTCGCGGCGCGGTTCGTGGTGCTGCTGGGCGGCGGCAGGCTGGCGGCGGCGCCGGCAATGCTGGCGGTGGCGATCGCGCCGATGCTGATGGGGCTGACCGCAGTGCTCAACACCACGCTGTTTGATCCGCTGCTGTGGACTGCGGTGGCGTATTTGCTGGCGCGCGCGATCCGGTTCGACGACGATCGGGCATTGATCGGAGCGGGGATGGTCGTGGGCCTCGCGCTCGAGATCAAGTACGCGATGCTGTTCTGGGCAGTTGGGCTGGCGATCGGCATTCTCGTCACGCCGCAGCGGCGGCTGGTGTTGCGCCCGGCGCTATGGATCGGGTTGGCGCTGGGTGTGCTGATCGCGCTGCCTTCGTTCGTGTGGCAGGCGGCGCATCACTTTCCGTTTCTCGAACTGGGTGCGGCGGCGAAGGACAAGAACGCCGATGTCGCGCTCGGCCCCTTCCTCGCCAACCAGGCCATGGTGATGAACCCCGCGTCGGCGCCGCTGTGGATCGCGGGGCTGGTTGGTCCATTCGTGGTGGCGCGGCTCAAGGACATGCGTTTCGTGCCCATCGCCTGCCTGGTGGTGCTGGTGATCGTGCGGCTGGGGCACGGCAAGGACTACTACATGGCGCCATGCTATCCGGTGCTGTTCGTGCTGGGCGCGGTCACGCTGGCGCCGCTGGTAACGACAGTTGCGCGCAAGCTGGTGGCCGGGCTGGTCGCGGTGGCAGCCATCGCGGTTTCGGCAGTGATCGCGCCGATCACGCTGCCGCTGCTCTCGCCGTTCGGGCTGGCCCACTACATGACGCGGATCGGGTTCACCCCGCAGGCGCAGGAGCGCAGCTTTGCCGGCACCTCGCTGCCGCAGGTGTTCGCGGACCAGCTTGGCTGGCACGATTTCACGCGGCAGGTGGTCGATGCCTGGGCGCGCATTCCGCCCGCCGACAAGGCGCGGACGGCGATCAAGCTCGACAACTATGGCGAAACCGCAGCGCTCGACATTTTTGGCCGCCCCGCCGGTCTTCCGCCCTCGCTCAGCGGGCACAACCAGTATTATCTATGGGGCCTGCGCGGGCAAGACCCGGTGAACCTGCTGGTGGTGCAGCGCGATGTGGAGGCGTTACGGCCCTATTGCAGCTCGGTCGAAGTGCTGGCCACGACCAGTTCACGCTTCGCCATGGCGTATGAGAACGGCAAGGCGATCGCGCTGTGCCGGGGCCTCAAGCAACCACTCGCCACGTTATGGCCGCAGATCAAGCACTTCGATTAGGCCAGCCGCGGCTTCACCTCCTCGATCACCCACTGCATGAAATCGGTCGCCGCGGCCAGGTCCGGGACAGGCGGCGTGGGGACCGAGCTCATCGTCACACCCAGGTCCTTGAACCAGCCAAGCCGGTCGACGATGCGCTGCAAGCCCTGGCCCGCACGCGCGGTGGGATCGGTCTGTGGCTCGTGCCCTTCGCCGACTTCGCTGGTCGAAAAGCCGTAGAACACCTCGGCCAGCTTGCCGTTGTAATCGGGCTGGCTGCGGATGAAATCGAGCCGCGCAGGAATAGCCTCGGGCTTGGTGAGGAACGGCCACCAGCCACTGGCGTAGCGCGCGGCGCGGCGCGGCGCAGAGCGGCGTCGGCATCGCCGTGCATCCAGATGGGAAGGTGCGGACGTTCGGGGCTGGGCGCGTGGCATTTCGGCTCGAACGCCGCGTCGCGGAAGGACACATATTTGCCTTCGAACACCGGCGCGTCGCTGGTCCACAATTCGATGATCGCGGCCAGGTATTCGTCGGCCATTGCCCCGCGCTCGCGGAACGGCACGCCGAGCAGGTCGAATTCCTCTTTCAGCCAGCCGACCGCGAACGTGACAGTGATCCGCCCACCCGACATCCAGTCGATGGTCGAGAGTGCCTTGGCCGTCACCGCCGGGTGCTGGAGCGGCAGGATCGCGATCGAGGAATTGACCCGGATCGTCTCGGTGGCGCCGGCCATGTGGCCCATGCCGGCATAAGCATGGAAATGATGCGGGCCGGACAGTCCGACGTGCGCAGTCGGGATCAGGAAATGCTCGGGCACCGACAGCATGTCGTAGCCCCATTGGTCGGCCAGCTTGGCCAACCGGGTCATTGCCGGGCCGTCGACGGTGAACTCCCACGGTTGGGTGCGGCCCGCCAGTTCGATCAGGTGCGGCATCGCGAAGGCGAGCTTCATCGCGTCATCCGGGCAGCGCCGTTTCAGCCTCGGTGACCACGAAGGCGCGGGTTTTCGATCGGTCGAACAGCTTTTCCTCGTCGGCGATGACGTCGGCGGGCAGATCGTCCTTGCGCAGCGTTTTCAGCAATCCATCGACCAGCTTGCGATCCTCGAACCACAGTTCGGTGATGACGTCGAATTCGGGCTCGGGCTCGCCCCGCCGCCGCTCGATGTAGCGGCGCTGATAGCGCTTCGCATCGCCCATGTAGGTCATGCACAGCGGCACGTGGCGGATTTCGTAATAGGCGCGGAAGGCGTTGAAGCTCAGCCCCTCGCGGCGCTTCATGAACAGCAGCACCTTGTGCATGGCGGAACCGTCCTCTTCTCTGGCTCGCCAGCCTTAGCGCTGCCGGGCCTAGAATCCCAAGTCCAGAATCGGGCCGTCGAAATTGCCTGCGAGCATCTGCGTCGCCGCTGCGAGCTTGTCCTGCGCCACGCCTTCGAGATAGCCGTCGAGGATGCGGTTGTAGTTGCTGATCATCCCTTCCTTCTCGTGCGAAAGGCGCATGAAGTCGAAGCCACTGGCGTGGACGCCCTTCTGCTGGATCGGGATGTTCGAATAATCCTGCCGCGGGATCGGCGGGAACTGGTCGCTGTCATACGGCAGCCAGGTCGGCTCCGTCGGCACCTGGTGGTCGACGCCCTCGGCCACGTGGGTGAGCGACCACAGCTCGAAGATGCATTCCTCGGGTCCGGTCGGCCGGATGCGGTAAGCCGACATGCTGGTGAAGAACGGCAGCATGAAATAGTGCGGGAACAGGAATTCGACCGAATTGACCGGATCGGACACCGCCACCGCGTTGAGATCGGGCACATTTTCGCCCGCCGCGCGCAATTGCGTGGTGATCATGTGCTGCAACGTGCCGTACCACGTCATCAGCGCCATCTGCGGATCTTCAGGCAGTTCCAGATCGGGCATGGCTTTCGCGATCGCCACTTCCTTGGCGTGGACCATCCCCGCCATGCCCTCGCTCAGCAGTTCGAGCGTCCGCACTTGCGAGGCGATGTTTTCCTTCATCGTCCAGTTGGGATTGATCGCATCGCCGATCCCGCCGGTGTCCATGCCGTACATGCCGTTGTACAGCGCGGGCGCCGCCTTCTGCAGTTGCGGGTGCGTGCGCATCACGTGATAGCCTTCCATGAAGGCCTCCATCGCGATCTTCCAGTTGGCGGGCAGCTTCGTGGCGAACCACCATTCGGCCTTGAGGTTGCTTTTGCCGTGCGCGTCGAGCCGTTCCAGCACCGGGCCCATCGTTTCGTGCAGGCCTGGCGCGGTGTCGTCATGGTTGATCCACGCCAGCCCGCCCCAGGTTTCGACCCGGCACGGCCGCAGGTTCAGGTCATCCTGATCGAGCTGGTGTTCCGAAAACATGTGCTTGCCGTAAACGAAGGTGCACTTGCCCTCGGTGTTGAAGCGCCAGCCGTGGAACGGGCAGATGAAGCCCTGCACCTTGTAGTTGCCGAACCCGGCTTCGGGCACCAAGGGCACGCCGCGGTGGCGGCAGGCGTTGTGATAGGCCTTCACCCCCGATTTGGCGCGGACCACGATCACCGATTTGCCCAGGTTCGAATATTCGATCCAGTCGCCTTCGTTGGGGATCAGTTCGAGCCGGCACGCCATCTGCCACACGTGCGGCCACAACTTTTCGTTCTCGAGCTGGTAGAACGCCGCGTCGTAATAGCGCGGTGTGGGAATGCGTTCGGGGTCGGTAACCTTGAACGGGATCGTGCCGCCGTTCTGTGACACCCCCGTGCCTGAACCATCTGCCATGTCGTGCCTCATTGATCTGGTTTGGCCCCTGAGGGGCTTCGGCGGCGAGCCTAAAGACTGGGCGAGGGCGCGCAAGCCACGGCCGGAAGGGCGAGCGTTTCATCGCCGCCCCGATCATCGCCGGGCAAAGTGGGTGCAGATTGCAATTGCGTGCCGCAATCGATGCGATAGGTTGCCCGCATAACAACAAAGGGAGCGGGCGGGATGACAAGGAAATTGACGGCAGAGTTTTTCGGGACTTTCTGGCTGGTGTTCGGCGGCTGCGGGTCGGCGGTGCAAGCTGCGGCGTTTCCGGAGCTCGGCATCGGATTTGCGGGGGTTTCGCTGGCTTTCGGGCTGACCGTGCTGACGATGGCTTATGCCGTCGGCGGGATTTCGGGCGGGCATTTCAACCCGGCTGTCTCGCTCGGGCTGGCGGTGGCCAACCGCTTCGAATGGCGCAACGTGCTGCCCTACTGGATCGTGCAAGTCGCGGGCGCGGTAGTCGCGGGCGGAGTGCTGTTCGCGATCGCCTCGGGCAAGCCGGGCTTCGCGGCCGGCGGCTTCGCCTCGAACGGCTATGGCGCGCTGTCGCCTGGCGGTTATTCGCTGATGGCGGCGCTGCTGATCGAAGTGGTGCTGACCGCGGGTTTCCTGATCGTGATCCTGGGGTCGACCGCAAAGTCCGTACCCGCCGGCTTCGCCCCGCTGGCCATCGGGCTGGCGCTGACGTTGATCCACCTGATTTCGATCCCCGTCACCAACACCTCGGTCAATCCCGCCCGGTCGACCGGCGCGGCGCTGTTCGCGACGACGGGTGCGCTGGGCCAGTTGTGGCTGTTCTGGCTGGCACCGCTAGCGGGCGCGGCGATCGGCGGACTGATCTGGAAGTTCCTGCTGGCGGGTGACGAAACCGAATAGCGCTGACTATTCCTCCAGCCCGAGTTCGCGCAACACATCGTCGGTATCCGCGCCCAGCGTCCGCGTCGGGCCGGATACCGCGCCGGGGGTGCGAGAGAACCAGGTCGGCACGCCGGGGAAGCGCACCGGGCCTTGTTCGCTATCCACCGTCTCGAAGAAGCCGACGGCGTCCAGATGCGGATCGGTGAACAGTTCGGCGGGGGTGCGCAAGGGTGCGGCGGGCACGTTGAGGTGGGTCAGCAACTCGATCCATTCGGCGGTGGTGCGCGTCAGGAAGGTTTCTGCGAGCAATCCGTAGATGCGGTCGATCTGCGCGGCGCGGGCTTCCAACGCGTCCATCTCAGGCGTTGCCCACTCCGGTTTTACCGCTCCGACGAACGCCGCCCAGTGCTTGTCGTTGTAGATCAACGCCGAGATATGGCCGTCCTTCGTGGCGTAAGGCTTGCGGTTCGGCGCGACCACGCGCGGATAGAACGCCTCGCTCAGCGGCGGGGTGAACATTGCGCCGTTGGCATGTTCGACCAGCACGAACGAGGCCATCGTCTCGAACATGGCGACCTCCACCTCCTGGCCCTCGCCGGTGCGCGCCTTGTGGAACAGCGCCATCATCGTGGCGTAAAGCGCGGTCAGGCCCGAGACCTTGTCTGCCACGATCGTGCCCAGGTACGCGGGCATCCCGGTCAACTGCTGCTGCAACGCCACCAGCCCGGATTCGGCCTGGATCGTGTCATCATAAGCCGGCCGATCGCGCTCGGGCCCGCGATGCCCATAACCGTAGCAGTTGGTATAAACGATGCCGGGGTTGATCGCCGCAACCGCTTCGTAATCGAAGCCCAGCTTCTTCACCGCCGCCGCGCGCATCGAATGGATGAACACGTCCGCGCCCGCGATCAGCTTGCGCAAGGCCGCCTTGCCCTGCTCGGTCTTGAGATCGAGAACCACCGAACGCTTGCCCCGGTTCACGTTTACGTAAACCCCCGCCAGCCCCGGCGCGGGCGCCACCGAGACATAGCGCGTGGGATCGCCCTCGGGCGGCTCGATCTTGATCACGTCGGCGCCCATGTCGGCCATGATCTGCGTGGCATAAGGCCCGAAAATCATCGCGGTGAGATCGATCACGCGGACGCCCCTGAGTGGTCCTTTGGCGTGCGGCCCGGTTGCTGTTTTGCTGGTCATGGCGGTGGGGCTAGCGGGCTTGGCGCGCCAAATCCATCGCCGCCGTCTTCGCCCCGCCGATATCGCTGTCGCTTGCGTTGAGGCCGGTGCCAGCCGCTGCTAGTCCCTTGCGTTGACCAAACCAGCACGGGCGGCACATAGCGTGGATTTCAACTTCAGCCCAGACCAGCAGGAAATCCGCGATACGATCCTGAAGCACTGCACGCGCTTCCCCGACGAATACTGGTTGGAACGTGACCGCGAAGGCGCATTCCCCGAAGATTTCTACCGCTCGCTGGCAGACGCCGGCTGGCTCGGCATCGCCATGCCAACGCGCTTCGGCGGCGCGGGGCTGGGCATCACCGAAGCCTCGATCATGATGCAGGCGATTGCTGAATCGGGCGCGGGCATGAGCGGGGCCAGCGCGGTCCACATCAACATCTTCGGGCTGCAACCGCTGATCCTGTTCGGCACCGAGGAGCAGCAGCAGCGCGCCATCCCCGGCATCGTCTCGGGCGCCGACAAGGCCTGCTTCGCCGTGACGGAACCCAACGCCGGGCTCAACACCACCCAGCTCAAGACCCGCGCCACCCGCGTCCCCGGCGGTTACAGCGTCAGTGGCGACAAGATCTGGATTTCCACCGCGCAAGTCGCCAACAAGATGCTGCTGATCGCGCGCACCACGCCGATCGAGGACTGCGCCCGCAAGACCGACGGGCTCAGCCTGTTCTACACCGACTTCGATCGCGAAAAGATCGAAACCCGCCTGATCCACAAGATGGGTCGCCACGCCGTCGATTCGAACATGCTGTTCTTCGAGGATTACTTCATCCCCGAACACGATCTGGTGGGCGAAGAGGGCAAGGGCTTCAAATACCTGCTACACGGCCTCAACCCCGAACGCGTGTTGATCGCAGCCGAAGCCGTCGGCCTCGGCCGCGCCGCCCTGGCCCGCGCCGCCCGCTACGCCCGCGAACGCGTGGTGTTCGATCGGCCCATCGGCCAGAACCAGGGCATCGCCCACCCGCTGGCGAAATGCTGGGCGCAGTTGGAAGCCGCCAACCTGATGACCTTCAAAGCCGCCGCGCTGTTCGACGCCGGCCAGGACTGCGGCATCGAGGCCAACGCCGCCAAGTATCTGGCGGGCGAAAACGGCTTCGAAGCCTGCCATACCGCGATGCTGACGCTGGGCGGAATGGGCTACGCACAGGAATACCACGTCGAACGCTATCTGCGCGAAAGCCTGATCCCCCGGACCGCGCCGGTTTCGCCGCACATGATCCTCAATTTCCTCGCCGAAAAGGTGCTGGATTTGCCGAGGTCTTATTGATGAGGGCTGCCCGATGAACGAACACACCCGCACCGTCCAATCGGCCGCAGACCTCACCCAAGCCGTCACCATCGGCTCCGAAGCCTACCTTTCCCGCGACTACGCCCGCGCCGAGCAGGACCGATTGTGGCGCAAAGTATGGCTTCAGGCCGGGCGGATCGAGGACATTCCGGCCGTCGGCGACTTCATCACTTACGACATCGGCCCGGATTCGATCATCGTCCTGCGCGCCAGCGACACCGAAGTGCGCGCATTCTACAACGTCTGCCCGCATCGGGGTCGGCGGCTCGTGGATACTCCGGCGGGGCAGCGCAATGCGCGGGGCAATCGGCGGCAATTCGTGTGCGGGTTCCATGGCTGGACGTTCGATCATGCGGGGGCTTGCACCTATATCCAGCATCAGAACGATTGGCAGGGTTCGCTGACGGCGGAGAGCACGCGGCTGGGGCCGGTGCGGGTCGATACGTGGGGCGGGTGGCTGTGGGTGACGATGAACGCGCAAGCGCCCGCGTTGCGCGATTGGCTTGAGCCGGCGGCGACGATGCTCGATCCGTTCCGGTTGCAGACCATGCGTTGTCGGTGGCGCAAGTGGATCCGGTTCGAATGCAACTGGAAGGTGGCGCTGGAGGCGTTCAGCGAGACGTATCATGTGCCCGGCACGCATCCCGAATTCATGGCGTTCGGGCAGTTTCGCGGGTGGGGTCGCAACCAGGGGACGCACAGCAACATTGGTTACGATGCGCCCAAGGGGCAGGAGGAGGATGCGGCCAAGCTGCGGCTCGGCACGGGCGATCCGCGCATATCCACCGCCGAGATGCAGGTGTTCACTTGGGAAAACGCCAACACCAACACCACGCGGACCTTGGTGGAGGCGGCGATCCGGCTGAAGGACGAACTGCCCGAGGGCACGCCGCCGGCCGAAGTCTCGAAGCACTGGCTGACCTCGGCACGCGCGACCGATGCGGCGCGGGGGGTGCATTGGCCGGTGGTCGATCCCCAGCACACCGCGCAGAGCGGCACATCGTGGCAGGTATTCCCCAACTTCCAGATCGGCCACGCGGTCAACAACATGCTGTGCTACGCGGCGCGGCCGTGCGGTGATGATCCCGACCAGTGCTATTTCGAAGCGGCGGTCTATGAATTGTATCCTGAGGGTGAGGCGCCTGACACCGAGTGGGAGCAGACCGCGCGCGAGGACTGGCCGCCGGTGTTGCAGCAGGATTTCGCCAACATGGCCGCGGTCCAGCAGGGCATGAAGAACCACGGTTTCCGTGGCACGCAGCCCAATCCCTACATGGAACGCACGATCCCCAGCCTGCACTGGAATCTGGCGCGGTTCATGGGAGTGGGTGCGCCGGTGAAGCTGGGCGAGTCGGGAGGGGCCGGGGTGGGCTCTTGCTTCCTACTGAATCTCTTCCTCGCCCATCAGCTTGGTGCGGTGCATCATCCGGTCACACGTGGGATCGTAGGCTTCGGCGCGGTGCATGGTGCCGGTGTTGTCCCAGATCACCAGGTCTCCCACCGACCATTCGTGGCTGAAGTGGAACGGTTCGCTGGTCGCCCATTCGCGCAGACCGTGGATGATGCGCGCGCTTTCCATCGGGTCCTTGCCGGTGATGGTGTGCGCGGTGCAGCCGATCAGCAACGATTTGCGGCCCGACTTGTGCGTCCAAACCAGCGGGATTTCGACATCGCCGATCGCCTGCATGTGTTCCAGCTTGGCCAGGCTGGGTTCGGGTTCGTAATAGAACAGCGAGGCCCAGGCGCCGTGGCGCACGCGCAAGCCGTCAAGCTCGGCCTTGCGGGCTTCGGGCAGGTCTTCCCAGGCCCAGTAGGTGCTGCAAAACCCGGTATTTCCGCCCCAGGTCGCGGTTTTCTTGCACGATAGCAACGAGGCCAGGATCGGCAGCTTGTTCATGGTCCCGTCGATATGCCAATAGAGCGAGCCCTTCAGATATTCGGCCACCCCGGGGTTGAGCTTTTCGTCGAGCGTGATCTTGTGGATCTTTTCCTCGGTGTCGCGCATTTCCGGCGCAAACGTCCCCATCGTCTTGGTGAAGGCGACCTGTTCCTCGTCGGTGAAATCGATCTTCGGGAACACCAGCACGCCGCGTTCATCGAGCAGTTCGCGCAATTGCGGACCCAGCGACCCATCGAGCAGTTCGGCCTTGGTGTTGAGCACACGCGCGCCGATCTTGGGCTTGATCTGTTCGACGGCCAACCGGAGTTCGGAGGCGGGCTTCACGGTGGTGGTGACGTTCATGGCGCAGTTCTCCCGGATCGACTCGGTCGTGTATTGAACACCTGTTCAACACACCGCTCGCTTCCTGTCAAGCCGGCCGGGTGCCAAGCAACGCGTCGAGCCAGCCATCGATCCACGCGCGTGCGTCGGCATGGCCGGCGCTTACCCCCATCGCGCCTTCCATCACCAGCGCGCGGCCCACGCCGGCCAGCAGCACCGACAGCGCTTCGGGCGAAACGCCGGGCGTTGCGCGCGGCGCCTCTGCCAGTCGCGCCCCGATTGCGCGGGCAAACATATCACTTTCGCGCGCGCGCATCGCGGCAACGTGATCGGCAATCGCCGCGCGCAAGCTGGCGTGGCGGTTGGCGAGTGCCATGAATTCCAGGCTTAATGCGGCACGGCTGGCGTCGGCGTGGAACCGCCACAGCGCGCGCACCGGATCGTGATCGGCGGCGGCGGCATCGATCATCGCATCGCTTTGCGCGGCACCGCGCCGGAACACCGCCAGCCACAAGTCCGCGGTCGCCGGGAAGTAGTAATGCACCAGGCTGGCGGGCAGTCCGAGCCGCGTCGCGACCTTGCGCGTGGAGACCGCGGCATAGCCATCATCGCGGATCACCGCTTCGGCCGCCTCGACGATCCGCGCGCGTGTTTCCGAATTTTCCGCGCCGACGCGCCGCTTGGTTGCCATTTGCCCGATGTTCAGGCGGCAGCGTCCGGTGTCAACCTGCCAGTGCCAATCTGCCAGTACCAATCTATCAGTATCAGCCGCTGTGCATCGACACTCCGCTCATCGCCATCCAGCCGGCATCGTTGACGAAATTCGCACCCGTGGCAAACGAGCTTTCGTCGCTTGCCAGGAACAGCGCCATCGCAGCCATCTCCTCAGGCTGCGCCATGCGGCCGAGCACGCCCATGCGGTCGATGATCGCGTTCGAGGTGGGCAAGCCCTTGGCCTCCATCTCCTGGCGCTGGCTTCTGGCCATCGGCGTTTCGGTGGCGCCGGGGCACAGGGCGTTGACGCGGATGCCGTGCTTGCCCAGTTCCACCGCCGCAACCTTGGTCAGCCCGACCAGGCCGGCCTTGGACGCGCAATAGCCCGCGCTCGATGCAGCGATGAACGCGCCGATCGAAGCGGTGTTGATGATCGAGCCCTTCTTGCCGGCAGCGATCATGTGCGGCGCCACCGCCTTCATCATCAGCCATGGGCCCTTGAGGTTGACCTCGATCACCCGATCGAACGCGGCTTCATCGATCAGCAGCATCGGGCGCTTGCCCTCGCTGTCGACCCCGGCGTTGTTGAACAGGATGTCGGGCACGCCCAGTTCGGACAGCGTGCGTTCGACCAGCCGCGCGATGTCGGCGCTGTTCGAAACGTCGGCACCGATGCCGATCGCTTTTCCGCCCGCGTTGCGGATCGCCTCGACCACATGCGCAACGCGATCTTCGCTGAGGTCCACCGCCGCGATGGCCGCACCTTCGCGCGCGAACATCAGCGCCGATGCTTCACCCATGCCCCCGGCCGCGCCGGTGATGATCGCGATCTTGTTGGCCAACCTGCCGGCCATGTCAGTGAGACCCCATGTAGCGGCCGCCATTGGTGCTGATCGTCTGGCCGGTGATGTAGCTGGCTTCTTCCGAGGCAAGGTAGGCGATGGCGGCGGCAATGTCCTCTGGCTGGCCCATGCGCTTCATCGGCAGACTTTTGGCGAAGGCTTCGGCATCGATCGGCGCGGCGCGCAGCATCGGGGTGTCGATGAAGCCCGGCGGCACCATGTTGACCGTGATCCCGTGACCGGCGAATTCGAGCGCCAGAGCCTTGGTCATGCCGACCATCCCGCCCTTCGATGACACGTAATGCGCCTGCGTGGGCGATCCGGTCTGCACCGAGGACGATGTGATGTTGATCACGCGGCCCCACCCGGCAGCCAGCATATCGGGCAGGCATTCCTTCGTGACGAGCCACGGCCCACGCAAGTTGATGCGGATCACCTTGTCGAACAGGTCGTCATCGGTTTCCAGGAACGGCGTGAACGGCGCGATCCCGGCGTTGTTGACCAGGATTTCGATCTGGCCGAGTTCCGTCCGCGTGGTTTCAGCGGCGGCGCGGATCGCGGCCTTGTCCGAACAATCGACATCCAGCGCGATTGCGGTGCCACCGGCCTTGCGGATCATTTCGGCGGTTGCTTCGGCGCCGGCCAGGTTGATGTCCCAGATCGCGATTTTGGCGGTATCTTCGGCCAGCCGGATCGCGCAGGCGCGGCCGATGCCCGATCCGGCCCCGGTAACGACGGCGGTGCGGCCGAGGAGCGAACGTGTCATGGCATGGGTCCTTCTGCGTGGTGCGGTGTTGCGCGGGATCAACAGCATTGGCGCGCGCATCGTCAACCCGCGCCCCGCGCCGGGCCCGCACCATCACCGGAGCGATGGGGGTTGGCTGCGAAGTTACCGGCGCGCGAACAGCGGCAGGCCCAGAACAGAATAGCTCGCGTCCGCCGATGGATCGGGCTTCGCGCCGGCATGGGCATCGGGCAGCAACAGTTGCATGTCGAAGCTCAGCACGCGCGCGGCGAACTTCCAGCGCCCGTCTTCGCGGGCGTAGCGATCGATGTAGCGCACCGCCTGCACATCGTGCGCCAAGGCGCCGGGCGCGGCACCTTCGGAGCGGTCGGGCACCAGGTGCCAGGCGATCGCATAGACCTCGCCCTCGGCGCTTCCGCCGTCATCGACCAGCGCGATCAGGTGGTTGCACACATGATGCGCGCCGGCGTGCATTTGCGGCAGGCTGCGTTCAAGCCAGTCGACATAAGCCTCACCGGTGCCCTTGAAGTAAGGGCTGTGATCGTCGGTGCCGTCCCTGGCATACAGCGTCCGCAGCAGCGCGATGTCCTTGCGGTCCACCCCGCGCGAATAAAGCAGCGCCAGTTCGCGGATTTCGTCCTTCGCCACCAGCCGTTCCAACGCGTTCATGGCCTTCGTCTCCCACCGGTTTGACGCTGCATAGCGCCGCTGCGCCCAACCCGCGTATCGCCAGGCCGATAAGTGACGAGCGGCTTTGTAACCGCGCGCCGCACCGATAGTCTGCGCAGACGAACCGCGCCCTCGCATGACGACGAATGGGTGCCCAATGGGAAGGAACCGCGATGAATCTGAGGCAATCGGTGCTCGGCGCGCTGGCGCTCATGGCTTTGGGCGTGCCCGGCGCTCACGCGCAGCAGGCGGCGGGGTCGATCGAACCCGACGGCACGGTGAACGTGCCCGCATTCAAGCTGCCCCCGTCGATCTACGCCAGCGACGAGGCGAAAAAGACCATGCCGCGCAGCCCCGCCGACATGGAAGCACCGATGATCGCCGCGCTGGCTGCGGGCAAAGCGGGCGAACTGCGCGCCAAAATCGGCCAATACATGGCGCCGCGCATCGACAAGGTGAAAGCCACATACGGCGTCACCACCCGCACCGAAATGCTCGGGACGATCCGGCTGGTGCATATGGTGCCGAAAGCCATGCCCGCTGCCAACGCGCGCAAGATCCTGCTCAACCTGCCTGGCGGCGGCTTCGTGATGGGCACGGCCGACGGCACCGGATCGATCGAGGGCATCCCGCTGGCGGGGCTGGCCAAAGTCGAAGTGGTGTCGATGACTTACCGGCAGGGCCCCGAACACTGGTTTCCGGCGGCGAGCGAGGACGTCGCCACGGTCTATCGCGCGTTGCTCAAGACGCACAAACCGCAGGACATCGCGGTGTTCGGCTGCTCGGCCGGCGGGCTGCTGGCCGCCGAGAGCATGGCGTGGTTCCTCAAGGAAAAGCTGCCGCTGCCCGGTGCCGTCGGCATTTTCTGCGCCTCGGCCGACGCGCGCTGGGGCGGCGACAGCCGCGCCTATGGCCGCCCGTTCCAGGCGCTGGCCCCCGCCGACCGCGAACGGCAATATTTCCACCCCGGCGACGAGACCAACCCGCTCGCCTCGCCGATCCTCACCCCCGAAGTGCTGCGCAAGTTCCCGCCCACGCTGGTGATCACCGCCACCCGCGCGCCCGAATTGAGCAGCGCGGTCAACACGCACCGCGAACTGGTCAAGGCCGGGGTCGAAGCCGATCTGCACGTGTGGGATGGCCTGGGGCATGCGTTCTTCTACGATGCCAGCCTGCCCGAATCGCGCGAGGCGTTCGATGTGATGGCGCGGTTCTTCCGCAAGCACCTGAAGCTTGCGCAATGAGCGTATCCAGGCCGCATTATCCCGCCTTGGCGCCCGTCGCCGCTTTGACCAGATGCAACACGCCGGCGATCACTGCGCCGAG
The DNA here is from genome assembly GCF_025351285.1 of Novosphingobium sp. Classification (GTDB taxonomy): domain Bacteria; phylum Pseudomonadota; class Alphaproteobacteria; order Sphingomonadales; family Sphingomonadaceae; genus Novosphingobium. Next base: position 15,010 of record NZ_JANXWG010000021.1, on the reverse strand, counting down.
CGCCAGTCCGATCACGCCGCAGATGACGACATCGGCCAGCCACGCCGCTGCGCCGTGATACAGGCCCAGCCATTCGGCGGGGTGCGCGCCGGTGCTGTGGACGATGATCTGCCCGCCGACCCATAGCATCGCCGCGGTGCCGATGAAGGCCAGCGCGGCCAGCACCTTGGGCATGGCCTGCACGAGCGCGCGGCCCACGGCGCGGGTTGCGCCAAGCTTGCGCCGCGAAAGGTTCAGGCCGATATCGTCCATTTTGACGATCAGGCCAACGACGCCATAAACCATGGCGGTGATCGCGATGGCCACCACCACCAGCGCCGCAGCGCGCAAGCCAAGGGCTTGGCCCGCCACTTCATTGAGCGCGATGACCATGATTTCGCCCGACAGGATGAAGTCGGTGCGGATCGCACCCTTGATCATGATGTCCTCATGGCCCGGTTCGGCAAGCCCTTCGGCCTCCGCAGCCAGATCCGCCTTGTGAGTCAGCGCGTGGATAACCTTCTCCGCGCCTTCGAAACACAGATACGCGCCGCCAATCATCAGGATGGGCGTGATCGCCGCTGGCAGCATCACCGAAAGCAGCAGGATTGCCGGCGTGATGATGACCAGCTTGTTGAACAGCGACCCCTTGGCAATCCGCCAGATGATCGGCAGTTCGCGGTCGGCCGTGAAGCCGGTGACATAACGCGGGGTAACGGCGGCATCATCGACCACCACCCCGGCCGACTTGATCCCCGCTTTCCCCGCCGCCGCGCCGATATCATCGAGCGAGGCCGCCGCCAGCTTGGCGATCGTGGCGATATCGTCGAGAAGGGCAACCAATCCGCCGGCCATGACTTTTTCCTGTTATTGCGCCGCATTGGTTCGGCAGGCGGTCGGATGCCGGCCGCATGGGGTTAGCGGGCAGCCGGGGGCAGGGGCAAGTGGATTGCGCTTGGCGGATATTCGGGCGAGATTGGGGGAATGATGGGGCAATTGCAGGTCGAGACCGGGGCGGGACCGGTCATGGGCGAGGCGCGCGACGGTGTTCGGCGCTGGCTGGGCATACCCTTCGCGCAGGCCGAGCGCTTCGGCGCGCCGCGCCCGCCCGCGCCGTGGACCGAGCCGCGCGATGCCACGAAACTTGGGGCCCAATCGCCACAGATGTTCGGCAACAACCCCAAGCGCGCGATGATCCGGCAGGCGGGGTTCGATGAGGATTGCCTGGTCATCAACGTTTACGCGCCAAAGGAACCCAGCGACCAACCGCGCCCCGTCTATGTGTGGATTCACGGCGGCGCGTTCGTGGGCGGCAGCGGCAATCCCTACGATGGATCGGCGATGGCGCGGACGCACGGCGTGGTGGTTGTCACGATCAATTACCGGCTGGGCGTGCTCGGCTGGGTCAACTTCGGCGAAGTGCTGGGGCTGCCCGAACTGCCCTCGAACCTGGGCTTGCGCGACCAGGTGGCGGCGCTCGAATGGGTGCGCGACAATATCGCGCGCTTCGGCGGCGATCCCGCGCGGGTGACGATCGGTGGCGAAAGTGCGGGCTCGATGTCGGTCTCGCTGCTGATGCTGCACAAACCGGCGTGGGGCTTGTTCCACGGCGCCATCATGCAAAGCGGCGCGGTCAGCCTGATCCACAGCCGCGAGAAATCCCGCGCGATCGCAAGGCGTTATGCCGAACTGCTCGATCTCGATCAGGGCAGCCTGGAAAAGATGCGCAGCGTACCGCTCGAAGCGCTGTTCGCCGCACAAGCCAAAGTCGGCGCGGAGAACCCCGCCGGCATCCCCGCTGCGCCTTGGTTCGATGACGATGCGCTGCCGCCCGACCTGGCCGCCGCGCACGCCGCACCAACCGCCCCCGTGCCCTTGATCGCGGGCGCCAACCGCGACGAAGTGCGGCTGTTCGAGATCATGCCCGGCGAAATCCTGCCGACGCGCTGGCCGCAATTGGAAGCGCTGCTGACCGCGCAACTCGGCCCCGAACACGCCGCGCGCGTGCTGGCGACCTATTCGCGCACCACCAAGGGCCGCCGCGCGCTGGCTACCGATGTGGTTTTCGCGATGCCCACGCGCAACTTCGCGCAGCGGCATTCTGCGCACCAGCCGACCTGGTTCTACCGCTTCGACTACGCCCACCCGATCGCCGGCGCGACCCACGCGCTCGAACTGACGCTGATGTGGCCGATGCGCGGATGGCTGGCGGCACTGGCGCGCGGCGGCCCGATGAAAGGCTTCCGCGCCGCGCTGGGGACGCGGATGGTGGCGCACTGGGCGCACTTCATCCACCACGGCGCGCCCGATGCAGGCTGGCCCGCGCACGCCCCCACAGTATGGCCGGTCAAGGTGTTCGACCTGGCCGATCGCGTCGAAGCCAACCCGCAAGCCGAGCGCGTGGCGGCGTGGGCGGGGCGCGATGTGGGGCCGGGGCTCTGAGGTTTGGTTGCAGTTCAACGCGTGATCCCACCGTTCGTCCGCGAAGCCCCACACTTTCCTACAGCCGCGAATTGTGGCTTATCCTGCGCGATGAGCCACGTACTTCCCGTCTGCCGCCGCCCGCGAATTCCAGCGTTTGCCCCCGCCCCCACGCGCGCCCGCCGCGATGGGTGGACGCCGGCGCGGCAGGCGCAATTCATCGGCGCGCTGGCGGAGACGGGGTCGGTTGCGGCGGCGGCGGCGCGGGTGGGGATGAGCCGCGAAAGCGCGTGGCGACTGCGTGCACGCGATGGGGCGGAGAGTTTTGCGGCGGCGTGGGCTGTGGCGAAGGTGTTCACAGTCGTCCACAAAGCGCCGTTACCTCCAAAACGGAAGATCACGCCCGGTGAGTGGCGGCGGCGGGCATTCGGGGGTGTGCTGCGGGTGGTGATGCGGCGCGGGCACCATGCCTGGACCGAGCAGAGGCCCGACAATTCGGCGATTCTGCGATGGCTGGCTGTGCTTGACCGGTCGGTGCTAACCGCGGGTTGGACCGAAAGGTGACAGCGCACAAAAATCCCGTTCAGCGTCAATCGGGCACTCGGGCGGATCCGGCGATTCTGGCAGCAATCATGGCGTTGGTGGACTCGAAACCGGGCCGCCACCCGCTCGTGCTTGGACTGTGCGGCGCGCAGGGGTCGGGCAAGTCGACGCTGGCCGCAGCGCTGGTGGACGCGGCGACACGGCGGGGGCTGGCCGCGGCCGCGCTATCGCTCGATGATCTCTACCGCACCCGCGCCGAGCGGTCGGTGCTGGCGCGCGAGGTCCACCCATTGCTGGCCACGCGCGGCGTACCGGGAACGCACGATGTGGCGCTGGGACTGGACTTGCTGGTGCGGGTCGAGGCGGGGGAGGCGGTGTGCCTGCCGCGCTTCGACAAGGCCACCGATGACCGCGCGCCCGAAGCGCAATGGACGGCGGTGCCGGGGTCGCTCGACTTGTTGGTGTTCGAAGGCTGGTGCGTGGGCGCACGGCCACAAGCGGCGGCGGCGCTGGTCGATCCGGTCAACGCGCTCGAAGCGGGGGAGGATGCCGACGGCCACTGGCGCCGCTGGGTCAACGCGGAACTTGCGGGCGACTATCAGCGGCTGTTCGCGCGGATCGGTGTGCTTGTGCTGCTCGCCGCACCGGGGTTCGAGGTGGTGGCGGACTGGCGGCTGGAGCAGGAGCAAGCCGGAGCGGGTGTCATGGACGCGGGCCAGATCGCACGCTTCATCCAGCATTATGAACGGCTTACGCGCCATATCCTGGCTGAAATGCCCGATCGCGCAGACCTCGTCATCCGGCTTGATCGTGATCGCAAACCGCTTGCGATTGTCGGCCGTTCATCGTGACCGGGTGGCCGTTGGCGTGTTCCCGCAACTGCACATTGTCCTGGGAAATCAACGCACTTTCGCCGCGGCCCATCGTCCAGTTCTTGCCGAGCCGGACCTTGCTGTTGGGCGCGCACCAGATCTCGCCGGTCTCGTCGATTGCGGTAACCCAGATCAGGTTGTGCTCCTGCCCGTAGTCGATCATGCCGATGGCATAACCATCGCCCTTGCCGAGAACGTGGAGCGGGATGGTGGGGTTGAGTTGCGTGAACACGCGCGATTTGCCTTGCTGAGGAGGGGCCCGATTGCCCCGGTTCACCAAGACAAAGCCTTGTTGTGCAGATGGTTCCAGCGGCTGGCCCGGTTTCAGCCCAACAGCGGCGTGACCGGTTCGAAAACCGACCAGCCGGTGCGCTGGACCAGCCGTTCAAGCGCCATCGCGCCCAGTTGCGAATTGCCGCGCTCGTTCAGCCCGGGCGACCATACCGCGATCGAGGCCAGCCCCGGCGCCACCGCCAGGATGCCGCCGCCCACGCCCGACTTGCCCGGAAGGCCGACCCGGTAAGCGAATTCGCCCGATCCGTCGTAGTGCCCGCAAGTGATCATCAGCGCGTTGATGCGGCGGGCGCGCTGCGGCGAAACCACCGAGCGGCCGGTCGCGGGATTCTTGCCGTCGCTCATCAGGTAACGGCCGGCCAGTGCGAGTTGGTGGCAGTTCATCGACAGCGCGCACTGGTGGAAATAGAGCCCCAGCGGCAGTTCGATGGCGTGGTGGATATTGCCGAAGCTGCGCATGTAGGCGGCCAGCGCCTGGTTGCGGAAACCGGTTTCGGCCTCGCCGCGCGCCACCTCCTCGTCGATCATGATCGAATGGTCGCCCGCCAGTTCGCGCACGAAACGCAGGATTTCGCCAAGCGCCTCGCGCGGTTCGTAGCGGCCGAGCAGGATGTCCGAAATGACGATCGCGCCGGCGTTGATGAACGGGTTGCGTGGGATGCCGTGTTCGGTTTCCAACTGGACAATCGAGTTGAACGCGCTGCCCGAAGGCTCGCGCCCCACGCGCTTCCACAGCGCATCGCCCACCGTGCCGAGCGCGATGGTGAGGCCGAACACCTTGCTGATCGACTGGATCGAGAACGGCATCTCGGCATCGCCCGCCTTGTGCACCGAACCATCGGCGCCGACGATGCACATGCCGAAATGCTTCGGTGATACGTTGGCGAGCGCCGGGATGTAGTTGGCGACGGTGCCGCGGTCCTGCACATCGGCCATTTCGGCCGCGATGTCGGCAACGATGTCCTGCAAACGATCCACGGTCAGCCCCCTGCATGTCGTGAATGGCAATGTGCCCCGGCTTGGCCGCCGGGGCCAGCGCGAAGTTCAGGCGGACCGGTGCCCGATCCGGTGCTTCATGGCGTAGACCGCCAGCGCCCATGCCGATCCCAGTGCCCAGCCGGCCAGCACATCGGATGGCCAGTGGACGCCCAGGTAGATGCGCGTGCATCCGATCAGCACGACCAGCGTGACCGCCAGCGCGACGAAGTAGCGCCTGAGCGCAGGCTGTGCTTCCCCCAGCATGATCGCGAGCGTAAGGTAGACCGCCGAGGAAACCATCGCGTGGCCGCTGGGGAAACTGAGGCTGGTCACCCGCGCCAGGTGCGGGACCAGTTCGGGGCGGGGGCGGTGCAGCCATTGCTTGAGGCCGGCGTTAAGCAGCGTTGCGCCCACCAGCGCAATGCCGATCCAGGCCGCCTCGGCCCGCCGGTGCAGTGCGAGCAGGAATGCCACGCCGAAGCCGCCGAACAGCGTGATCAGCGTGAACCCGCCCAGCGCGCTGATGTCGACCGCCGATTGCTCGAGCCACGCCGGGCCGATCGGTACGTCGGGATGTCCGGGCTGGCGCAGCGCGAGCAGGATCGAGCGATCGAACGCGAAGCTGTCGCCCTCGAGCAATTCGGATGCGATGAACAGCGCGATCCCCGCCAGCGACAACGCCAGCAGCCACACAGCGGGCTGGAGCGCGGAACGGCGGATCGAAAGCGCGATGGCGGGTGTCCTAGTACTTGCCCCAGACAAACCGCGATGACAGCGCGAAGTTCCACACCGATCCCAGCACGATGCCGACCAGCACCGCGACCACCGCGTGGAAGCCCATCGCCTTGAGCGCCGCGGCCGAACCGACATTGGTCAGCAGCCCGAGCGAGCAGGTCAGCGCGAACTTGAGCCATCCACGCAGCAACGGCCCGAACCCGCGCAGCCGCTTGTCGGCATACGTGAACTCGTTGTTGAGCACAAAATTGAAGGTCATCGCGAAGATCGCCGCGACCGTATTGGCCACGTTGAACGCGGTGTTGCTCGACCAGTGGCCATAGATGAACCGTTCGCCCAGCAGCAGGTGCAGCATCGCCCACAAGCCGGCGAACTGCACCGCCACGCCCAACGCGCCCACGGTGCCGAACAGCGCGAAACGGGTCGGGATGATCCGGCCCAGCCACTTGTCGTAAAGCCCGATCAGGAATTCGAGCACCACCGTGCGATCGAGCTTGCTTTCGCCTTCGGTGCGCGCGGTGAAGTTGAGCGGAAATTCCTTGATCCGCAGCGGCGCGTCTACGGTGGCGAGGATATCGAGCAGGATCTTGAAGCCCACGCCCGACAGCCGGTGTGCATCGGCGCGCAGGATTTTCGCGGGCAGCATGAAGTAGCCGCTCATCGGATCGGACAAGTCCACGCCAGTCACGCGCCGTGCGATCGAGTTGGCCATGCCGCTGGCCTTGACCCGGTCGGGGCGGCCCCAGGCTTCGGTGCTGGCGCCTTCGGCAAAGCGCGAGGCATAGGCGACGTCGCATTCGTCGGTCGAAACGACCGCGTACATCCTGGGCAGCAGTTCGGGATCGTGCTGCTGGTCGGCATCCATCACCGCCACGATTGGCGCCGCGGTGGCGCACATCCCCTCGATCGCCGCCGAAGCCAGCCCGCGCCGCCCGATCCGCTCGATCACGCGGATGCGCGGATCGGCCTGCGCGATGCGCCGGATTTCGTCGCTGGTTCCATCGGGGCTGTTGTCATCGACAAAGATCGCCTCCCACGCCAGTCCGGTCAGCGCGGCATCGAGCCGCGCAACCATCGGCGCGATGTTGGCGCGTTCCTTGTAAGTGGGCAGGACGACGGCGAGTTGCAGCATGGAGGATGGTTCTTTGCTGACGAAAGCGGAAGGGAACGCGCGGGCGCTTACAGCCTTGCGAGCACCGCGTCACCGATTTCCTGCGTGCCCGCTGTCCCGCCAAGGTCCCCGCCGCGCACCCCGTCGGCCAAGGCCTTGGCCACGGCGGCTTCGATCCGCACGGCTTGGGCCTCGAGCCCGAGCGAATGGCGCAGCAGCATCGCCGCCGAAAGGATCGTCGCCATCGGGTTGGCCTTGCCTTGGCCGGCGATGTCGGGCGCGCTGCCGTGGATCGGTTCGAACAGCCCGAAGGTGCCGTGCGCGGTCTGGCGTTCGCCGAGCGAAGCCGAAGCGAGCAGGCCGATCGAACCCACGCACATGCTCGCCTGGTCCGACAGGATATCGCCGAACAGGTTGCCGGTCAGCACCACGTCGAATGCACCGGGGTTGCGCACCAGTTGCATCGCCGCGTTGTCGACATACATATGTTCGAGCGCCACGTCGGAGTATTCGGCCGCCACCTCGATCACCACGTCGCGCCACAATTGCGAGGTTTCGAGCACGTTGGCCTTGTCGACCGAGCACAGCTTGCCGCGCCGGCCTTGCGCCGCGCGGAATCCCACATGCGCGATGCGGCGCACCTCGTCCTCGGCATAGGACATCATGTCCCAACCTTCGCGGCGGCCGTCCTCGGTCTTGCGGTGGCCCTTGGCGCCGAAATAGACATCGCCGTTCAATTCTCGCACGATCAGCAGGTCGATCGCGCGCGCCACTTCGGGGCGCAGCGCCGATGCGTCTTCCATGCCGGCGAACATCCTGGCCGGGCGCAAGTTGGCGAACAGCGTCAGTTCCTTGCGGAGCCCCAGGATCGCCTGTTCTGGCCGCAAGTGCCGTTCGAGCGCGTCGCACGTCGGATCGCCGACCGCGCCGAACAGGATGGCATCGGCATCGCGCGCAATCTCCAGCGTTTCGGGCGGCAGCGGGTGGCCGGTAGCCTTGTACGCCACGCCGCCGACCAGTGCTTCGGTCATCGAAAAGTTCGGAAGGGTGAGCGCCTCGATTGCCCGCATCGCTTCGCGGGTCACTTCGGGGCCGATCCCGTCACCGGGCATTACTGCGATTTTCATGCTTTTTCCCGTCTCAGGCGATCCGGCCCAGTCGATCGAGCAGGATTGCGCGCGTCGCCATAGCATCGCGGGTTCGATCGGCAAGCAGGTGCTCGGCAATCGCTTTGCCTGTGCGATCCAGCCGCGCGAGCAAGTCGGGCCAGGGCTCGTCCGTCGGAGGCATCATGGCCTGGCCGTAGCCGGCTTCGTGCAGCAGCAGCGCCTCGTATCCTGCCAGCGCGCGCGCCCAGCCGCGCGCCGATGGCGCATGGCACACCGCGTCGAGCAGCGCCGCCAGCGCGTTATACAGCGCGGGGTGGGGTTGGCCTTCGGGCAGCGCGGCCGCGGTCAGCGCGCAACCCCACGCAATGGCGGCGCTGGCCAGCGGTTCGGTCAGCCACGGGCCTCGGCTGGTCACCAGTTCGATGCGGATCGACGGCAGGCGGCCATCCCCCCGGTCCAGAATCTCGACGTCGAGCGCGTTGCCGGGGATCAGCACCGGGCGCAATTGCCGGCCGCGCGCGCCGGCGACATAGCCTGCAACCAGCCCCTGCCGTTCGGTCATCAACCGCACCACCGCGCCATGTTCACCGTGGGCGCGGGCGGAGCACAGCAGGGCCTGGGTGCGAACGGTCATTCCGCGTGCTGTGGCGGCCGCGACCCCGCGAGACAAGCCGTCCCGCGGGCCTCTTGCCGATGTTTCGCAAATGCCGATGGAATCACGCGGCGATGTCGGGTAACTTCGCTTTTATGGACGCCTTCTTCCAGCACCGCGCGAACACGCCGATTTCCGACGACTCCGTATCCGGCGGGGCCACAACGGGTGAAATCACCGTGCGCGTCGCGGTCAATTACCTGCCCGAACAATCGCGCGTCGAAGCCGGCAAGTGGTTCTGGGTGTACCATATCCGCATCGAGAACCGCTCGAACGAACCGGTCAAGCTGTTGACGCGGCATTGGCGGATTACCGACGGGCGCGGCATGGTCAACCATGTCGACGGCGATGGCGTGGTTGGCGAACAGCCGCTGATCGCCCCCGGCGGCGCGCACGATTACGTCTCGGGTTGCCCGCTCGGCACCCCCAATGGCTCGATGGAGGGTCATTACACGATGTGTCGGGACTTTGGGCACCGGGGCAATGCGCCGGGGCGCGAGGCAGAGCTGTTCGAAGTGGCGATCCCGTTCTTCCCGCTCGCCGCGCCCGCAACTGCGGATGGCCCATCGCACCCGAGCCAGTCCGGTGGCCGTACCGGGGCCTGACATGGCGCAAGTTTCCGCAAGTACCCAAGCTTTCGCAAGTACCCAAGTTTTAGCAAGTAACGGGGCATGAAGCGAACCCACCTGCCGCTCAACGGCTTGCGCGTGCTCGATGCAGCGGCGCGGCACTTGTCGTTCACGCGCGCCGCCGATGAACTTGCGGTCACGCCTGCGGCGGTGGGCCAGCAGATCCGCGCGCTCGAGGACCTGCTGGGCGTGGTGCTGTTCCGCCGTACCCCCAAGGGGCTTGAACTGACCGATGAGGCTGCTGCCGGGCTCGATGCGATTCGCGAAGGGTTCCTGCGGTTCGAGGAAGCGGTCCAGGCTATGCAGGCCGGACAGTCCAGCCAGGTTTATACCATTGCTGCCCCGCGCGATGTGTTCGCGGCCTGGCTCTCGCCCCGGCTTGCGGCATTCCGCGCGGGCAATCCGCACGTCCGGTTCCAGCTTGCGGCGGGCGACGGCGAAATCGAATTCACCGAGGCCAATCTCGATCTCGCGCTGCGCTGGGCTGAAGGGCCGGGCGATCTCGAAGGCGTGGCGATCGGGCCGGCGGCAATGCAGGTGGTGTGCGGGACCGGCGCCGAAGCCGATCCCCCTGGGCTTGATGCGCCGTGGCCTCATGCGCCTTGGGTAGCCTGGCCGGGAGACCCTGCGCCGGGTGAGGAGGAGGGTGTCGAACCCATGCTGGGTGTTGCCGATGCCGGCAGCGCAGTCAGCGCCGCCGCCGCAGGCCTTGGCCGCGCGCGTGTTCCCGTCCTGCTGGCTGAAGCGGCGATTGCAGAGGGCCGCGTCATGGCGTTGGGCGGGCCTGTGGCGTCACGTCGCGGCTATTGGCTGGTTGCACCCCTGCCGCAGTGGCGCCAGAAGAAGGTCAAGGCCTTGGTTGCTGCGCTTACAACCTGATCTTTACGGCTGATTTGCCTGTTTCACGCGCTGCCGCAAAGTATCCGGGCGAAGTTCGATTGTCCGCCGGCTTCAGGCACATGAGAACTGTTCCTTAACGACACGCCGCTAGACCTCCCGCATGTTTCGGGATGACCAGTTGCGCCGGGGAAAGGGCATGGACCGGGTCAGGCGTTTGCGGCGTTCGCTGCGGCGCGCGCTGACAACGCCGCGCATTTCGACAGGGAACGAGGCATCGGTGCGGCGTTACGCCGAAAATCTGTCGGTGAACGTCCCCGTGATCTATGGAATGCTGCTGCTGTGCATGATCATGCTCGCAACGCGGTTCTATGGCACCGCGCCGACGTGGCTGACGGTGGTTGCACCCACTTTGCTATGCAGTTTCGGCGCCTGGCGATTGCTGCGCTGGCTGCCATCGGGGGTGCGCGCGCGCAGCGATGCCGAACTGGTGCGCGACGTGCGATTCATCGCTCGATCAGGCGCAGTTGCGGGCGCGGTATCGGTGTCGTGGGCGCTGCTGCTTTACGGTTACGGTGATGATCACCAGCGCGCGCTGGTGCAACTGGTGGTGACGATCGGCTGCCTGACCGCGATCCTGGGCATGCCGCACGCCCCGCAAACTGCGCTGCGTATGGGCCTGGTGGTGATCCTGCCCGCTGCCGTGTTCTTCATGACCAGCGGGCAGACCGATGCGCCTTATGTGGGCATGATCGAGCTGATGATGTTCGCGTTGGTGATCCACGTGACATTCGGCCACCACCGCGATTTCGTTAAGCTCGACATTTCACGGCGCAAACTGGCGCGGCGCGAGGCCCATGCCGCGCGGCTGGCCGATGAGAACCTGACGCACGCGATGTACGACCCGCTGACCGGTGCGCTCAACCGCCGCGCAATCCTGCGCCAACTCGATCAGCTTTCGGCCGATTTATCGACGCCGCAACCGTGGCTGGCGCTGATCGACCTCGACGGCTTCAAGCTGATCAACGACACCTATGGCCACGCTGCGGGTGACGCGGTGCTTCGGGCGGTCAGCGGGCGGATTGCCGAGTGCGATCACTTGCTTGCCTATGGCCGGCTGGGCGGCGACGAGTTTGCGGCCGTGCTCGATGGCGCGCTCGAGTGCAGCGCCGCGGTTGCATCGATGGACGCCTTGTCGGTCAGCGTCCGCCAGCCGATCGTCGATCGCGGCGCGGTCTTGCGGCTATCGGCATGCGTGGGCCTGCGCCGCACCGACGGTCTGTCGGTGGGCGAAAGCGTCGAACGCGCCGATGCCGCGCTGTACAAGGCCAAGGCCAAGGGCGACGGATCGGTCGCGGTGTTCGAGGCCGACGACGAAATCGCGCTCCAGCAGAAACGCCGCACCACGCGCAGTTTCAACGAATGCGATCTCGACGCGCGGCTGCGCCTGCTGTTCCAGCCGATGTTCGATGCCGATCAGGGCCGTGTGGTGCGTTTCGAAGCGCTGGCGCGCTGGTCGCCCGATGGCAAGATCTGGCTTTCGGCGGATCACTTCATGCCGCTGGCCGAAGCGACCGGACGCACCGACGATCTGACCAGCCAGGTCCTGACCAAGGCCCTGCGCGAATGCCGCGCCTGGGAATTCGATTGCAGCCTGGCGATCAACTTGTGCCCGCGCGACGTGCTGCGCGACAGCGCGGTCGAACGTCTCGAAGCCATCGCGCAAGCCGCCGGTGCGCCCAACGATGCGATCGTGTTCGAAGTGACCGAACGCGGCTTGCTGACCGATCCGGCATTGGCCGCGCGCCAGCTCGAACGCTTCCGCAACCGCGGTTTCCGGATCGCGCTCGATGATTTCGGCGCGGGCTGGTCGAGCCTCAGCCACGTCCAGAAGCTGCCGCTCGACTGCCTGAAGATCGACCGCGCGCTGACCGGCGCGCTGGCCAGCGATCCCGGTGCGCGGGCGATTGCGGGCACGATCGCGGCGCTGGCGTGGCAGCTCGGCATCGAATGCGTGGCCGAAGGCGTCGAAACCGCAGGCCAGGCCGAAACCGCGCGTGCGCTCGGCATCCGGCTGATGCAGGGCTATCACTTCGGCCACCCGCTGCCGATTGGCGATGCGCTGGACGCGATGCGCAGAGGCTCGCAAACCGTTGCCATCGGGGGTAGCGCCTAGTCCCTATCGCAAGGCCGCCGGACGTGCCACATCGGGCTGGGAGAGCATGACCGATGACCTGGCAAGCCGAAATCGATGAACTGCGCCGGCGCGAGGCTATGGCCGAAAAAATGGGCGGGGCCGAAAAAGTCGCGCGCCAGCACGGCCGGGGCAAGCTTGATGCCAGGGCGCGCATTGCCGGGCTGGTCGATCCCGGATCGTTCCGCGAGATCGGCAAGATCGCCGGCAAGGGGCATTACGATGCCGATGGCCAGCTTACCGACCTCAACGCCTCCAACCTGATCTTCGGCCGCGCCGATATCGAGGGCCGCGCGGTGGTCGCCTCGGCCGACGATTTCACCGTGCGCGGCGGGGCCGCCGATGCCGCCATCCACCGCAAGTTCACCCAGTGCGAGAAGATGGCGCACACACTGGGTTTGCCGCTCATCCGCATGATCGACGGCACCGGCGGCGGTGGGTCGGTCCGCACGCTGGAGGACATCGGCGCCACTTACGTTCCCGCCACGCCTGGCTGGTCCGACGTGGTCCGCAACCTCGACACCGTGCCCGTCGTCGCCTTGGCACTCGGGCCGACGGCGGGGCTGGGGGCGGCGCGGGTGGTGGCGAGCCATTACTCCATCATGGTCAAGGGCCTCTCCCAACTGTTCGCCGCCGGTCCCGCGGTGGTCGAAGCATTGGGTGAAGCCAGCGACAAGGAGAGCCTTGGCGGCAGCGCGATCCACACCCGCAACGGCGTGGTCGACGAGGAGGTGGCGTCCGAAGTCGAGGCGTTCCAGTTCGCCCGCCGCTTCCTGTCCTACCTGCCCTCCCGCGTCGGCCAGCCAGCGCCCCGCAAAAACCTGCGCGACCGCACCGACCGTCGCGAGCCCTTCCTCCTCTCCGCCGTCCCGCGCGACCCCAAGCAGGTCTATTCGATGCGCAAGGTGGCCGAAGCCGTGGCCGACAAGGGCAGCGTGTTCGAGATGGGCCGCCAGTGGGGCCGCGCCGCGATCACCGCATTCGCCCGGTTCGATGGCTGGCCGGTTGCCCTGCTCGCCAGCGATCCCACCTTCCTGGGCGGATCATGGGAAGCGCGCACCTCCGAGAAGGTGGAGCGCTTCGTCAAGCTGGCCGACCAGTTCCGCCTGCCGATCGTCCACCTGGTCGACAACCCCGGCTTCATGATCGGCCTGGCCGCCGAAACCAGCGGCACGATCCGATACGGCGTGAACGCCATGAACGCGATCTACCGCGCCACCGTGCCGCTTGCCTCGGTCATCGTGCGGCGGGCTTATGGCATCGCCGGCAGCGCGATGAGCAATGCCGACGAATTCCAGTACCGCTTCGCCTGGCCGAGCGGCGATTGGGGCAGTCTGCCGATCGAGGGCGGGATCGAAGTGGCCTACAAGGCCGAACTCGAAGCCGCCGAAGACCCCGCCGCGCACCTTGCCGCAATCCGCGACCGCCTCAACAAGCTCCGCTCCCCCTTCCGCACCGCCGAACTCTACGGCGTGGAAGACATCATCGACCCCCGCGACACCCGCCCGCTGTTGTGCGAATTCGCCGGGCTGGCGTGGGCCAAACTGGGCGGCTGACCCGCCCAACCGGTTTCATTTGCAACCTCACGAACATCGCGCGTGTGCTCTATTGCGAGTTTGGGAATTTGTGTGAAAGTTTGCCTTTCGAATCAATATGTTGTGCCGATTTCAAAGAACATCGTCGGCCTTGCAGACTGCGCGCATGTAGGAAAGCGCTTTCTTGTCCCCCGCCCGCTTGCGGGGAGCCGAAGGCGTTCCGATGGGACAGCGGTCAGCGGTGGGCAATTCTTCGTTTTCAATTGAAAACGAAAGCCAAATGCGATGGCTGTCCTTTGACAAGATCAGGACGGACCGACCCCTTGCGCGCCCAGTGTTGGGCACATTACGCTGCCAGTTGCAACCGTTCGATCTCGGCGGCAAATTCGAAGCAGAGCTGGTCGCGCTCGTCGTCAGGCAGCCATTTCGACATGTTCGGGAAGATGGTCTGCCACATCCTGCGGTCCTTTTCGGGCCATGGCTTGGCCGGGGCCGCGCGCGCGGTGTCGAGCACGGCGTGGAGCCGTTGCCGGATGCGATCGGGATCGGGGACATAGCTTGCCGGTTTCGGGTGCGGAATCCGATCTTCCGCTTCGCCGAACAGGCTCGCTTGTCCGTTTCCGAACTGGTCAGTCATCACCGTCTGTCGCCTCATCGTCGTGCGCCGGGGCCGGAAAGCCAAGGCCGGCGCGGGTGACCGTATGGGCAAGGGTGTCTTGCAAGACAAGATCGGCCTGCGCGAACCAATGGATAAGTTCGTGGATACGCGCGGCAACATCGCGCAATTCGCGCAACAGTTCCAGCGTGACAGGCAAGCCCTTGCGGCCGTCGATCCAGCGCGGCAGCACGCGGTATCCACTGACGGAGAAATTCCACACCGCCAGCGGCAAGCCCGTGAAGGCGGGCACCGCGGCATTTCCATGCCGCCATGCGGAGAGCGTGCCATCGGAATAGGTGATCTCGGCAACGGCGGTGGTGGCGTCCGGTTCGCCCACGAGCTTGCAGAATTCACGCGTGCGGAACGCCGGTGCTGGTGCGCGCTGGAACGCTTCGAGCGCGCGCACTTCGCGCCCGACGGCGGCGGCGCGGGCGAACACCGCTGGATCGGCGGGAAAGGGCAC
>NZ_JANXWG010000163.1 GCF_025351285.1 Novosphingobium sp. | reverse complement strand
GCTTGGAAGGCTAGTGCATTACCACTATGCTATACCCGCGTGGCGCAGGAGGGCGCTTGGCATGGTCGCACCCCTTTCGTCAACATCGGGCTTGCTTGCGGGTGCTTGTGGGTTCGCTGAATATTGTTATAGCGCATAACCAAATCGGCAAGAGGATGCGCGGATGACTGGCTCGATTTCCCATGCGGCGTTGGGCCGCTTGCTGCGGCCGCGCTCGGTGGCGGTGGTGGGGGCGACCGACAAGCCCGGCGCGCTGGGGGCGACGCTGCTGTCGAACCTGCAGAAGAACGGTTTTCCGGGCGCGATCTACCCGATCAATCCGAAGCGCGAGACGATCGCCGGGCTGGCGTGCCTGCCCTCGGTCGCTGCGCTGCCCGAAGGGGTCGATGTGGCGGTGCTGGCGATCCCGCGCGCGGGCGTGCTCGATGCGGTGCGCGGGCTGGCGGCACGCAAGGCCGGTGGTGTGGTGATCTTCTCCGCCGGGTTCGCCGAGGGCGGCGCCGACGGGCTGGCCGAACAGCAGGAAATCGCAGCGGTAGCGGTTGAAGCCGGCATGGTGATCGAAGGGCCAAATTGCCTGGGGCTGGTGAACTACGTCGATCGCATCCCGCTCACGTTCGTGGAAACGACGGCCGTTTCGCCAGGTTCGCGGCCGGCGATGGGCAACCGCGCGGTTGGCATCGTTTCGCAGTCGGGCGCGATGGCAGCGGTGCTGGCGACGATGCTGCTCGCACGCGACGTAGCCGTCAGCTACTCGGTCTCGACCGGCAACGAGGCGGCGAGCGGGGTCGAGGATTACGTCGACTGGCTGGTCGATGATCCCGCCACGCATGTGATCGCGATGATCGTCGAGCAATTCCGCAAGCCGCAACGCTTCCTCGCCGCCGCCCGGCGCGCGGCCGCGGCGGGCAAGCCGGTAGTGTTGCTCCACCCCGGCAAATCGAGCGCGGCGCGCGAATCCGCGGCCACCCACACCGGGGCGATGGCCGGCGATTACAAGCTGATGCGCGCAATGGTCGCCCGCGCCGGCGTGATCGTGGCCGAAACGCTGGAGGAACTGGGCGACGTGGCCGAGATCGCGGTGCGTTGCGCGGCGCTGCCCAATGGCGCGGCGGCTGTGCTGGGCGAATCGGGCGCGTTCAAGGCGCTGACGCTTGACCTGGCAGAGGAACTGAACCTGCCCCTGGCCGCGCTCGATGACGCCAACGCCCCCGCCTTGCGCGCGGCGCTGCCGCCGTTCGTGCCCGTCAGCAACCCGCTCGACCTGACCGCACAAGGGCTGTCCGAACCCGCGCTTTATACCCGCACGCTTGAGGCACTGCTGGGTGACGACCGCGTTGGCACCATCGTGGCGGGGATCATCCAGAGCGATCCGGTCACTTGCGCGATCAAGTTTCCACCGATCCTCGACTCGGTGGGTGCCGCGCCGCTGCGCAAGGCACTGGTCTTTGCCGGGCTGGACGAAGGCGCGGACATCCCGCCCGAGCGCATCGCCAGCTTGCGCAGCGCGGGCGTGCCGTGGTTCCCGACGACCGAACGCGCGCTGCGTGCCGTGGCACGGCTGACGCATTGGTCCGCGCGCGATGTCGGCAAGAACTCCGAAGCACCGCTGCCGCTCGCCGGGTTGGACACCGTGGCCGGCGTGGTGCCCGAATACCGCGCCAAGGCCCTGCTCGCTCCCGCCGGCGTGCCGTTCCCGCCGGGCCGCTTCGCCGCCAGCGCCGACGATGCCGTGAGCGCTGCCGATGCGGTGGGCTATCCGGTCGCGATGAAGGCGCAGGCCGCCGCGCTCGGCCACAAGAGCGATGCGGGCGGGGTGCTACTCAACCTGGCCGACGGCCCCGCCGTGCGCGCCGCGTGGGACCGTATCCACGCCAACGTTGCCGCCTATTCTGCCGTGATCGCGCTCGACGGCGTGCTGATCGAGGGCATGGGCAAGCGCGGCATGGAGATGATCGTCGGCGCGAAGAACGATCCCGAGTGGGGTCCCGTGATCCTGGCCGGCTTCGGCGGGGTGACCGCCGAGATCCTCCAGGACGTGCGCCTGCTGACCCCCGATCTCACCGCGCCAGCCGTCGAGGCCGAACTGCTGCGCCTGCGCAGCGCTGCGCTGCTTTCGGGCTATCGCGGCTCCCCCGCGCTCGATGTGCCTGCGCTGGCCCGACTGATCGTGACGCTGGGCCGCGTGCTGCGCGGGAACCTGCGCATCCGCGAGATCGATCTCAACCCGGTGATTTTACATCCGTTGGGTGAAGGTGTGGTGGCACTGGATGCTTTGATGCTGGTAGATTGAGTTTTCGAGGGCTCAACCCCTCCCTAACCCAACCCGCCCGCGTCCTCGAACACCGCAGTGCGCAAGTCGTCGATGCCCATGCCCTTTTCCGACGAGGTGACCAGCACCTGCGGATACGCCGCGATTCTGGCGCGGGCCGCGGCTTCGGTTTCCACCAGCACCTTGGCCAGTTCCTCGGCGCGGACCTTGTCGGCCTTGGTCAGCACCAGGCGATAGCCGACAGCAGCTTCATCGAGCATTTTCATCATGTCGGTGTCGACGTCCTTCACGCCGTGGCGTGAATCGATCAGCACCAGCGTGCGTTTCAGGGTTACGCGGCCGCGCAGGAAGTCCCGGACCAAGCGCTTCCATTGTTCGACCACCTTGGGCGGCGCCTTGGCGAAGCCATAGCCGGGCATGTCGACCAGCCGCAGCCGGATCGGCGTGCCGACATCGAAGAAGTTGAGTTCCTGAGTGCGTCCGGGCGTGACCGAGGTGCGCGCGATCGACTTGCGGCCGGTCAGCGCGTTAAGCAGCGACGATTTGCCGACGTTCGATCGGCCGGCAAAAGCCACTTCGGGAAAGTCCGCATCGGGCAGGAATTGCAGCGCGGGAGCCGACTTCAGGAACTCCACCCGGCCCGCGAACAGCCGGCGTGCTTCATCGGCCAGCGCCGCGCGAACAAGCGCTTCATCGTCCAGCGCATTCGGCAGCGCATTTGGGGTCACATCGTTCACTTCTTGGTGTCGCGCGCGGCGACCCGATCGATATCGAGCTGGTCCTTGTTCGCCTGCGCCTTGAGCACCGGGTGGCGGCTGTAGAGATACTGCTGCTGCAGGATCGTCAGCAGGTTCGATGTGATCCAGTAAAGCAGCAGGCCCGCGGCATAGGGCGCCATCACGAACATCATCACCCACGGCATCAGGCTCATCATCTGCTGCTGCGCAGGGTCCATGGCGCTGGGCTGGAGCTTGAACTGGCCCCACATCGTCACGCCCAGCAGCAGTGCCAGCACGCCGATGCCGAGCATGGCGGGCGGGTTGTACGGCAGCAAGCCGAACAGGTTGAGGAAATGCGCAGGGTCGGGCGCAGACAGATCCTTGATCCACAGCACGAACGGCTGGTGGCGCATTTCGATCGTCAGCATCAGCACCTTGTAGAGCGCGATGAACACCGGGAACTGGAGCAGCAAGGGCAGGCAGCCGGCCAGCGGATTGACCTTCTCCTCCTTGTAGAGCTTCATGATCTCCTGTTGCTGGGTCTGCTTGTCGTCCTTGAAGCGCTCCTGGATCGCCTTCATCTTGGGCTGAATCGAGCGCATCGCCGCCATCGAGGCGAACTGGCGCTGCGCGATCGGGAACATCAGCCCGCGCACCACCACCGTCAGCAGCATGATCGCCACGCCGAAATTGCCAACGGTCTTGAACAGGAAATCGAGCAAGTAGAAAATCGGCTTCTCGAACCAGCGGAACCAGCCCCAGTCGATCGCCAGACTGAAATTGGTGACACCCGCCTTTTCATAGCGTTCGAGCGTGGCGTTTTCCTTGGCGCCCGCGAACAGTTTCGTGGTGCGCGTGAGCGTCTGCCCGGGCGCGACCGACTGCGGCTTGTACAGCACATCGGCGCGGAACAGGCTGCTGCCGAGCGAGCGGAAATCACCCTGCGCGCCGCCGGCGGCTTCGGGGATCAGCGTCGACATCCAGTAGATGTCGGTAAAGCCGATCCAGTCGGTGGCTGCGGTGGGGCTGATCGTGCCGCCGGGCGCCTTGAGCACGGTATCGTAGTTGTTGCCGAAATCGACCGTGGCGGCGAAAGCGCCGATCGGGCCGGAATGCAGGTTCCACTGGCTGACGCTGGCGGTGCGATCGGTGCGGCTGATCAGCGCGAAGGGCCGCAGCACGACCGGCAAGGCACCGGCGTTCTGCACCGACGCAGCGGCAGTCAGCATATAGGCATCATCGATTGCGTAGCGAATCGAGTAGGTCTGCCCGGTGGGGTTGGTCCACTTTAGCGTGATTGGCGTCTGCGGCGTCAACTTGGCGCCATCGGCCTGCCACACGGTCTTCGCATCGGGCGCAGCCACGCCTTCGCCTACCCAGCCGAACTGCGCGAAGTGCTGCGCAGGCGTACCTGCCGGCGACAGGATGCGCACCGGCGGGCTGTTCTTGTCCGTGGTTTCGCGGTGATCGTTGAGCGTGAGATCGTCGACCATTCCGCCCGTCAGCGCGATCGAGCCCTTCACGCGCGGCGCATCGATCGCCACGCGCGGGCCCGACAGCGCCACCGGCAGCGACTTGGCTTCCTGCGCGATTTCCTCGGGCGTGGTCAGTCCGCCTTCGCGGGTGGGGGTCAGCTTGGCGGCGGTGGTCGCGTTGGCGCTGGGCGCGGATGCGGCCACCGTTTTGGCCTTCCCCGCGTTGGGATAGAACCAGCGTGTACCCGCGTCCCATGCCAGCAGGAGCAGGCCGGTCAGCACCGCTGCCCAGATCAGGTTGCGCTGATTTTGCACTGTATCAGGTTTCCGCGTTCAAGAAGGGAGTGATGGGCTGCGACCGGCGCACGTTACGGGACAGGATCATAGCCGTGGCCGCCCCAAGGATGGCAGCGCAATAGCCGCTTCGTCGCCAGCCAGCCACCCTTAATCGCACCATGGCGTTGCAGCGCCTCGATCGCATAGGCAGAGCAGCTCGGCATGAAGCGGCACGAAGGCGGCAGGATCCGCGATGGGCCCAGTTGCCAGCCGCGGGCGATCCAGATGAGGACTTGCTTCACCGCTTTTTGCCTGGCGTGCGCCTGCGTGGTGGATCGCCTTTGCCCGCCATGGCGCGCGCCAGTGCCTCGACCAGTTCGCGGCGCAGCGTGGCGAAATCGCGCTCTACCCCGCCTTCCCGACCGATCATCACGTGGTCTGCGCCGGCCATGCCGTGCTGCGGCAACAGTTCGCGCAGCAGAGCACGAAAGCGCCGCTTCATGCGGTTGCGGACAACGGCGTTGCCGATTTTCTTGGTAACGGTCACGCCGAAGCGCATCGGCTCAACGCCCGGCTCGCGCAAACCCGAAGCGGTGAGCGGCACACGTGCGTTGGCGAGCAGCACAAAACCGGGCCGCGCAACGCGCAGGCTTCGATTGGCGGCAAGGAAATCGGCACGCTTGCGAATCGTTTCGGTTCGGCGTGCCCGAACCGAAAGATCAGGCTCGGTAGAAATCAGGCCGAGAGCGACTTGCGGCCGCGGGCACGACGCGCGCGCAGGATATTGCGGCCGCCGACCGTGGAAGAACGGGCACGAAAGCCGTGGCGGCGGGCGCGCACGAGGCGGCTGGGCTGGAAGGTGCGCTTCATGATTTTCGCTCTTCGGTTCGCGAGCACCCCGCTTCGGGCACCCGGTGTGTTGTCTGTTTCTTTGGCCAATACCGATTTGCCGCCGCTAACGACGGGTGCCTCGATCAGGGTGCGGCCGTTAGACGAGGTGCGCTGTTCCGTCAAGTCCCCGTACCCGCAAGTGCCTGGCGGAAGCGGTTTGAATCGAGGGCGATATGTCACGGGACGAAGCGGTTGCCGATCCCCTGGCCATGGTTTAGCGCGCTGCCATGACGGACGGGCTGACCACCGACACGACCGAGCAGCTTCGCGCTTGGCTGCGCCCGGACAAACTGCTGGGTAAGATGAACCTCATCAGCATCGCGCTGTTTGCGGTGGTGGCAGCCGCGCTGTTCGGATCGCTGGCGCTGGTGTTTTCCACGATCGAGGTCGAGCGCGAGGAGCGGCGCCAGGCCGAACACACCGCGCAAGTGCTCGATGCGCTCAACACGCTGGTCTCATCGACAACCGACGGCGAAACCGGCCAGCGCGGATTTTTCATCACGTCGGAC
>NZ_JANXWG010000160.1 GCF_025351285.1 Novosphingobium sp. | reverse complement strand
GCGGGCCTCAAAATCCGCACGATGCGCCTGCCCGACACCTTCCAGGACCACGACGCGCTCGACGCCCAGTACGACACCGCCAGGCTGAATGCGCCCCAGATCGTCGAAACCGTCCTCAACGCGCTCAGGCACAATTCAGCCGGCGTGGAGGAAGCAAGGGCTTAGGTCGAAGCTGCCCTAAACCACCCCCGTTCGTGTCGAGCGAAGTCGAGACACCCCAGCGCTGTGTCAACGTGTCTCGACTTCGCTCGACACGAACGGATGAGGCGCGGCAAGCCCATTTGATTGCGCGCTAATACTGTCGAACTACTGCCAGGAAGGCATCGCCATAAGCGTCGAGTTTCTTGGTGCCGACGCCGCCGATGTCTGCCAATTCGCTCCGACCAGACGGACGCCGGGCGGCGATTTCGCGCAGGACTGCGTCGTGGAAGATCACGTAAGGCGGCACGCCGGCTTCCTTGGCGAGATCGCGGCGCAGCGCGCGCAAGGCGTCGAACAGCGGATCGCCGATGGGGTTGAGCGCTGCGCCGGTCGATCCCGCTGACGCGCCTTTGCGGCGCCGGCCCTCGCGCGGAGGCTGCGCGATCAGCGACAATTCGCCCTCACCCTTGAGCAGCGGTCGTGCCGCCGGGCCAAGCATCAATCCGCCGTGTTCGGTCGTGCGCAGCGCGTCCTGTACCAGCAGCGCGCGGATTACGGGCTTGAGCAGCGCCGCCTCCTCGCCCAACACGATCCCGAACACCGAAAGCGATTCGTGGCCTGCTTTCTGGCTGCGCTCGCTCGATTGGCCCGTCAGCACGCCTTCGACATAGCCCGCACCGTATTGCTGGCCGGTGCGGAACACGGCGGAGAGCACCTTTTGTGCGGTGACGCTGGCGTCGAAGGATTTGGGCGGGTTCAGGCAGTTGTCGCAATTGCCGCAAGTCTCGGGCGGGTTTTCGCCGAAGTGGCGTAGCAGGATCGCGCGGCGGCAGGTGGGGGTTTCGACCAGCGCGCCCAGCGCGGTCAGCCGGGTGCGTTCGCCGGCCAGGCGACTTTCCTCGACTTCGCTCAACCGCTGGCGCGCGCGGGCGAAATCGTCGGCGCCCCATAGCAAGACTGCCACCGCCGGATCGCCATCGCGGCCGGCGCGGCCGGTTTCCTGGTAGTAGCCCTCGATCGACTTGGGCAGTCCGGCGTGGGCGACGAAACGCACGTCGGGCTTGTCGATGCCCATCCCGAAGGCGACCGTGGCGACCATCACCATGTCTTCGGAGGCGACGAACGCGCTCTGATTGGCGGCGCGGACGTCGGGGGGAAGGCCTGCGTGGTATGGAAGCACCGTCCGACCATTTGGGCGGCCACTCGCGCCCAGCGATTGCGCCAGCCGTTCGACCCCGGCGCGGGTAGGAGCATAGATGATACCAGGGCCGGGCTGTTCGGCGAGCAATTGCGTCAACTGGCGCTGCGGGTTGTCGCGCGGTTGGATCGTGTAGCGGATGTTGGGCCGGTCGAACCCGGCCACGATCAGGCCGTTGGCGGGCAGGCCGAGTTGCTGGAGGATGTCGTCGCGGGTGTGCGCATCGGCGGTGGCAGTGAGCGCAAGCCTGGGCACGCTGGGAAACTGATCGAGCAAAGGGCGCAGCAGTCGGTAATCGGGGCGGAAATCGTGGCCCCATTCGGATACGCAATGCGCCTCGTCGATCGCGAACAGGTTGATCCGCGCTTCGCTCAGCAGTTCGCGGAAGTGCGACTGGCTGGCGCGTTCGGGCGCGACGTATAGCAAGTCGAGATCGCCATCGCGCAACCGCGCCACGGTTTGCGCGCGGTCGGTGTCGACGCTGGTCAGCGCGGCGGCGCGGATGCCGTTGGCCGTGGCGCTGCGCAACTGGTCGTGCATCAGCGCGATCAGCGGCGAAACGACCACGCAAGTGCCTTGCATCATCACGGCGGGCAACTGGTACGTCAGCGATTTGCCTGCGCCGGTGGGCATGACCGCGAGCGTCGATTGCCCCGCCAGCACGCGCCCGACCACCTGGTCCTGCACCCCGCGAAAGGCGCTGAACCCGAAGGTGGCGTGGAGCGCCCCAAGCGCGCGCGAAACGGGCGCGTCGTTCGGATCAGCTTGCGTGGCGGTGGTCATTCTTGCCGCGCCCTAGCCGAGCCGGGCGCGCTTGCCAAAGTCAGCGTGGCATTCGGTCCACAACGGTCTCTTCCGCGTGAGTGAAGGCCGAACGCTGGCCGGGATCATGGTCGGGCACCTGGGTGGTGAAGAAAGCCACGCCGCGCCCGCTCGCGGGATCGAACCACAGGCCCGAGCGCAACCCGTAGGCCTCGCCTGCGTGTCCCATGCGTTGGTGTGCATCGGCGAAAAGGCCATCATGGCAGCCGGCCTCGCCGCTGCCGATCAGTTGCACGCCCAGCCCGAAGGCGCAGAAGAAGCCCTCGGCGCCCGGATCGTCCTGCCGGTTGGCGCCGGTGAAATGCCATTGCGCGCGCGTCATCTCGGCGAAGGTTTCGGGCCGGAGGAAGCCGCGCCCGCCGCGCGCGAGCATCTGCCCGATCCGCGCCAGATCGCGCATCAATATGCGCAAGCCGCCTTGCGGCGAGAACAGCGCGCCGTTCCAGCCGGGGGTGTAGGCATCGAGTGCGCATGGTGCGGTGTCGGCGGTCAGCACCGGGCACGGCGGCGCGATGCCGTGGAGATCGTCTTTCGCGACTGCGCCATTGTCCCGATAGAGCACGACTGCGCGGGCGATCGT
>NZ_JANXWG010000117.1 GCF_025351285.1 Novosphingobium sp. | reverse complement strand
GGCGCGAAAGGTTTCGGGCGGGCACGAATCTTCCAGGCTGCACCCGGCATCCATGTCGGGCAGCACCACGATCTTGTCAGGGCTGAGGATCTTGGCGGTTTCGGCCATGAAGCGCACGCCGCAGAACGCAATGACATCGGCGTCGGTTGCCGCGGCCTTGCGGCTGAGATCGAGGCTGTCCCCCACGAAATCGGCGAGGTCCTGCAATTCGGGCTTCTGGTAATAGTGCGCCAGGATCACCGCGTTGCGGTCCTTGCGCAGCCGGTCGATTTCCGCGCGAAGGTCGAGACCCGAAAGGTTGGTCGGCTGGGCGGTCATGCGGGTGTGATCCTTGGAGTGATGCTGGGGCGATTACGACACGCGCCCGGAAGCTTCAAGCAGCGACAGTGGTCCAGCGCTCGGCCGCTTGCGCGACGCGCCCCTGCTTTTCCAGCTCGAGCAGGTGCGCCAGTACCGATCGCCCGGCGGCGCCCTCGAGCCGAGGATCGAGGCCCTTGTACATCGCGGTAACCATGGCGGGGATGCGATCGACCCCAGCCGCAAGCTGGCGCAGCACTTGTGCCTCGCGCTGGCGGCGGTGGCCCATCATGCCGCGCACGAGTTGGCGCGGGTTGGTTACGGCTGGCCCATGCGCCGGGTAATAGACGGTGTCTTCGCGTTCGTAGAGCTTCTGCAGGGATGCCATATAGGCGCCCATGTCGCCATCGGGGGGCGAGACCACGCTGGTCGACCAGGCCATCACATGATCGCCGGTGAACAATGCGCCCGATTCCACCAGCGAATAGCAGAGGTGGTTGCTGGTATGCCCGGGGGTGGCGACCGCCGCGATCGTCCAGCCATCGCCTGCGATCGTCTCGCCATCAAGCAGCACGCGATCGGGTGTGTACGTTGGATCGAAGGCGGCGTCAGCGCGCGGTCCGTCGTCCTGCAACACCAGCGGCGCGCAGCCGATGATCGGCGCGCCGGTCGCGGCCTTGAGCGGCATCGCCGCCGGGCTATGGTCGCGATGCGTGTGGGTGCACAGGATCGCGACCAGCTTCGCATCGCCGATAGCGGCCAGGATCGCTTCGACGTGGCCCGAACCGTTGGTGTCTGCATGGCCCGCCACCCCGGTCCCGGCGGGGCCGGGATCGATCACCGCCACTTCGGTTCCGGCGCCGATCACGTAAGTCTGCGTTCCGGTCGCGGTGTAAGGCGACGGGTTGGGCGCGAGCACGCGGCGCACCAGCGGTTCCACGCGGTCCGACAGCCCGGTGGGCCAGGTTGCGGGATCACCGGGGAAGGGCGACGCGGGTGTGGATGGTTGTTCGGGTGCGGTCATCGTGTCCGCAATCTAGGCTGCTTGGGCCGCGGTGCAACCGCGATGCGTGCCGATTCAGCCGGCGCGCATCTCTGTGGCCAGCCGTTCGCGCAGCCGTTCGATCGCGCTGGGGCTGTCTGTTGCGCCACGCCAGGCGCGTTCGAGCCGTTCGATCCGCGCATAGATCCGCTCGCTTTCGTGCACCAGCACAAGCATCGCCGGGGTCAGCAGCGCGCAATTGTCCGAATCACTCGGCGACACCGATGTGACCAGCCGGCCGTGGCGGCGCAACTGGATCTCTGACAATTCGCCGGCAAAATAGGCGCGGTGATTGAGCAGCCAGGCCAGGCAATGCATGACCCGCGTGGTGGTGCGCAGCGCTTCGCACGACAAGGCCACCCGCGCCAGATCGTCCGCGCCCAGTTTTTCGCCTTCGCGCCGTGCCGAATCGAATTGAGCGCGTACCTCGTCCGCCAAAACGAGCGTTTCTGCGTAAAGCGCTTCGACGATGCGCGGATTGATGCTGGGCGTGCGGAGCATGAACGTCCGCCTTAAGTGCGCTTCGCGCAGATCGCCATACTCTCGGCGCAAGCGATCTGATTCATTGTGGGACAGTCCCGTATCAGGACGGTGGAACCCCACAGGTTCGGCCCCGGTTCATCATGCGATGATGTCTGGAATCAGATAATCCTCCAGCATCGAGATCTGATCCTTCAGCTTGAGCTTGCGCTTCTTGAGCCGGGCCACCTGAAGTTGATCGCCGATGATGCCCCCGGTGCCAGAGACAGTTCCGCTGCCGCTCAGCGCATCGATGGCGACGTCGAGATCGCGATGTTCGAGGCGCAGCGCTTCGAGCCGCTTGCGCATTTCCTCTTCGGTCACCCGAATGCGTTCCTTCTGTCCTGCTGACCCACTTGCGAGGAACCAGACCCAGTCACCAAAATCGAGAGCCACCAAAACCGGGCCGCCTGGCGTTTGCTGACGGCGATCGGAATATACGGTCGATCGCGTAAGCAGGCCATTCCGACCACGTTTAACTTGCAAGATACGAGCAATGTGCTTGCATGACAACGCGGACCCGGCGACTCATTCAACGACGATCGGCGGGCCGCGAATGGACGGGCACAGCTAGCTGGAGTTACCGCTTATGGAATCGTCGCATATCACTTCGCTGCAGACCAAGCACGCCGGGCTCGAACGGCAGATTTCGGCCGAATTGGCGCGGCCACATCCCGATGACGTGCTGGTGGCCGAACTCAAGCGACGCAAGCTCAAGCTCAAGGAAGCGATCGTCCAGGTCGCCTAAGCGGCTGATGCGAAACTCGCGCTTTTGCGAGTTTCGCATCAGACTTTTCCCGCGGTGATTTCGCCGCTCGCGAAAATGGTCTAGGCATGGCGCATGCAGACAGCCGTCGCTTCCGCCCGCGCCATCCTCACCTCGCTGCACGAGGTCATGGCCTCGCGTTCGGGGGCGCAGGCGAAGCTCAATCAAGTGGTCGAAGTCATCGGCGAACGGCTCGATAGCGAGGTTTGCTCGATCTACCTGCTGCGCGAAGGCATGCTCGAACTTTACGCGACTCGCGGGCTTGAACAGACCGCGGTTCACGTCACTCGGCTGGCGGTGGGCGAAGGGCTCGTCGGCACCAGTGCGGCGAACAACGAAACGCTTAACCTGGCCGAAGCCGCCGCGCACCCCGACTTTGCCTTCCGCCCTGAAACCGGAGAGGAAAAGTTCCATTCGTTCGCCGGCGTGCCGATCGTGCGGCGCGAACGCGCGGTGGGCGTGCTCTGCGTCCAGCATGTCGATCCACGCCGCTATGAAGAAGTCGAGATCGAGGCGCTGCAGACGGTAGCGATGGTGCTGTCCGAACTAATCGCCAACGCCGAACTGATCGACGAGGAAGATGCAGCAGTCGCTGCGCACCTCACCGAACCCGAACGGCTCAAGGGGCTTACGCTGGTCAAGGGCCTGGCCAGCGGCGTGGCCGTGTTCCATCAGCCGCGCATCACGATCACGCATGTGATGGCCGACAATCGCGATGCCGAATTGCAGCGGATGTACCTGGCGTTCGACAAGATGCGCGAACAGATCGACCGCATGGCCAGCCAGGCCGAATTCGGCGTGGGCGGGGAGCACGAGGAAGTGCTCCAGACCTACCGCATGTTTGCGTACGACGAAGGCTGGAGTCGCCGTATCATCGAGGCGATCGACGCGGGGTTGACCGCCGAAGCGGCGATCGAACGCGTCCAGCAGCGCACGCGGATGCGGATGCGCCAGATCGACGATCCGCTGCTGGCGGACCGGATGCACGATCTGGAAGATCTCGCCAACCGGCTGCTGCGGATCGTGTCGGGTCAGTTGGGCACGGCGGCCAGCATGGGGCTGCGGCAGGACGCTATCCTGGTCGCGCGCAACCTGGGGCCGGCCGAACTGCTCGAATATGATCGGCGCCGCTTGAAGGGCGTGATCCTCGAAGAAGGTTCGCTCACCGCGCATGTGGTGATCGTGGCGCGGGCGATGGGCGTGCCGGTGGTCGGACGCATCCGGGGCTTGCGCGGGCGGTTGCGCGAAGGCGATCCGGTCTTGCTCGATGCCGATCAGGGCGTGATCGATCTGCGGCCGACGCCCGCGCTGGTCGAAGCGTTCGAAACCCGTTTCGCGCGCAGTCGCGAGCGCCAGGCCAATTATGCCGCAATGCGCGATCTCAAGCCCGTGACCAAGGACGGTCAGCGCATCGGCGTGCTGATGAACGCCGGCCTGCGCGACGATGCGGCGCTGCTGGCGCTGACCGGCGCTGACGGGATCGGACTGTTTCGCACCGAGTTCCAGTTCCTGGTTTCGGCCACGATGCCGCAGCGCGAACGCCAGACCCGGCTTTACCGCGATGTGCTCGAGGTGGCGGGCGACAAGCCGGTGGTGTTCCGCACCGTCGATATCGGCGGAGACAAGACCCTGCCTTATCTGCGCCACAACGACGGCGAAGGTGAGGAGAACCCGGCGATGGGCTGGCGCGCGCTGCGCGTCGCGCTCGAACGCGAAGGCCTGCTCAAGGTCCAGGCGCGTGCTTTGATAGAGGCGGCGGGCGGGCGCACGCTCAACGTAATGTTCCCGATGGTGACCGAGCCGTGGGAGTTCCATGCCGCCAAGGCGGTGTTCGAAGGGCAGCTCGCGTTCCTGCGCCAGCGCAAGAAGCTGCTGCCCGAAACGATCCGCTATGGCGCGATGCTCGAAGTGCCGGCGCTGGCCGAATGCCTCGAGGAACTGGCGCCGCACTGCTCGTTCCTGTCGATTGGCACCAACGATCTCACCCAGTTCCTGTTCGCGGCCGATCGGTCCAACCCGCGCCTTGCAGAACGCTATGACTGGTTGAGCCCAGCGATCCTGCGCTTTTTGCGCCGGGTTGTTCGCACTGTCGCGCCCTTCAACATAGATGTCACGGTCTGCGGCGAGATGGGTGGCCGCCGGCTTGAAGCGCTGGCGTTGATCGGGCTGGGTATCCGCCGGCTTTCGATCACCCCCGCCGCGGTCGGCCCGATCAAGGAACTGGTGCGCCAGCTCGATGTGCGTGAAATCACCGAGGCGATGGAGGGCTGGCTGGCCAATCCGCCGGGCAACCTGCGCAGCCAATTGCAGGCCTGGGCAACGCAGCGGGAAATCGATTGGGACTGATTTGGATCCGATAAGCGGTTCGTCGCTTAATCCGTTCAGGTTTCCGCAATGGACCGTTGACAATCAGGGTAAACAGCCGCTCCTATCAGGGCCAGGGTCGGTAAAAATGCCAGGGTCGGAGAACAAGTCGTGACGGATGCCGAAGGCGCCGGATACGCTGCGCCAGCAGGTGTATCGGCAAAGCTGCGCGCGGCGCGCGAGGCTGCCGGACTGACTCTTGAACAATTGACCAGCGCAACCCGCATCAGTTCCCGGCATTTGGCAGCGATCGAAACCGACAACTGGGAATCGTTGCCACCCGGGCGGCCCTACGCGATTGGTTTTGCGCGCAGTTACGCAAAGGCGGTCGGGCTCGACGAACGCGCGATCGCAGACGAAGTGCGCAAGGAGCTCGATTCGACCGGGCCTGCGTTCAGCCCGCGCGCCATCAGCCAGTTCGAGCCGACAGACCCGGCCAAGACGCCCACCCGCGGGTTGTTGTGGCTATCGCTGCTGGCGGTGGCGCTGCTGGTGGCCGGAGGTCTGGCGTTCTGGCGGAACTACTACCAGCCGGCCGCCGGCCTGCCCGAAGTGGGCTCCAGCGCGCTGGCGTCCGGCCCGGCCCAACCAGCCGGTCCAGCCCAGCCTGCAAGTCCAGCCCAGCCCACGAATTCAGGCCAGCCGGCCGGCCCGGCAAGCCCGGCGCCGGCAGCAACCGGAGCTGTCGTGTTCACCGCGCTGGAAGACAAGATCTGGGCCAAGTTCTACGATGGCGCAGGCAAGCAATTGCTGCAGAAGCAGCTCGCCAAGGGCGAGAGCTACACGATCCCCGCAGATGCGCAGAACCCGCAGATATGGACCGGCCGGCCCGATGCACTGGCGATTACCGTGGGCGGAAAGTCGGTCGCCAAGCTGGCCGACCAGCAGCGCACGATGAAGGACGTTGCGATCTCGGCCGCCGCGCTGGCCGCGCGTCCGCCGCAAGTACCCTCACCTCAGCCAACGGTTACGCCGAAGGCCTGACAATTCTACAGGGCGTCGGGGCTGTGGGTATCAGGGCGTGACACGATGGCGGCTTGAGCGGATCGACATTAAGGCCGGATCGGCCAGAAACAGCAGAACGGGCCAGTAACGGCATGACGGGATCGGGAATGATGGGGATCTTGGGCGCATCGGCACTGCGATGGACGAAATCCAGCCGTGGGTTGATCCTTGGGGGCACGCTGGCATCGGCAATGTGCGTGGGCGCAACTTTGCTGCCCCAGCCGGCGCACGCGCAGGAAACCACCGAAGCGCGGCTGAAGCGGATCGAAGCCGAATTGCGCGCGGTCCAGCGCAAGGTGTTCCCCGATGGCGCCGGCCGCGTCTTCGCACCAGAGATTTCGCCGCCCGTGACAGGGTCAAGCAGTTTTGCGGCGCCGTCATCGACCACGACCGCCGATATCCTGTCGCGGATCGACACGATCGAAGCGCAGCTCAAGCGGCTAACCGCGCAAAGCGAAGAATCGCAGAACCGCCTCGGCAAGCTGGAAAGCCGTCTGGCAACGCTCGAAACCGCACCGGCGGCTGCACCGGCCCCGGTTGCGCCCGTGGCCACCAGCGGACCGGCTGCGAACAAGCCTGCCAGCGCCGTGCCGCGCAACCCCAAGCCCGCACCCGTTGCCACGTCCAAACCCTCGGCCAAACCCTCGGCCGACCGCATTGCTGCGGTGAAGGCCATCGTGATGCCGCAAACAGGCGATGCCGGTGAGGACGAATACCTCTATGGCTACGAGCTGTGGAACGCCAAGTTCCTGCCCGAATCGCAGCAGGCGCTGCAGAAGTTCATCGACGGGCACCCCAGGCACAAACGGCTGAGCTATGCGCGCAACCTGCTCGGCCGCGCCTTCCTCGATGACGGCAAGCCCGGCACTGCCGCGCAGTGGTTCGTGCAGAACTACCAGGCCGACAAGAAGGGCGAACGTGCGCCCGACAGCCTGCTGTACCTTGCGGTGGCGATGACGAAGCTCAAGGAAACCAAGCGGGCTTGCGTGGCGCTCACCGAATTGAAGGCCAACTTCCCCGATGCCGTCGCCGGGCGGCTCAAGGGCGATTATGCGCGCACGCGTACCGCGAGCGGCTGCAATTGATACGGCTCCTGCCCAAGCCCTGATCGCAGCAACCGCGCGGTTTACGGCGGACTGGCGGGCGCTGTGGCCCGCGAGGGGCAGTGTCGGCCTGGCGGTGTCGGGGGGGCCTGACAGCCTGGCTATGCTGATGCTGGCTCATCATGCGATTCCGGGGCAATTCGAAGTCGCCACCGTCGATCATGGCTTGCGGCCGCAAGCCGCGGACGAAGCGGCGATGGTTGCGCAGCTTTGTGTGCGGTTCGGCATCGAGCACCGGACGATCAAACTCGACCTTGCCGGGGGCGCGGCAGTTCAGAAGCGCGCCCGCGATGCACGCTACGCAGCGCTGGCGGCGTGGCTGCGCGAGCGCGGGCTTGCAGCGCTGGTCACCGGGCACCACGCCGATGACCAGGCCGAAACGCTGGTCATGCGGCTCAATCGCGGTGCGGGCGTGCGGGGCCTTGCGGGAATGCGGCCACGCGCTTCGGTGCCGGGCGACCTTGCACTGCCATTGCTGCGTCCGCTGCTGGGCTGGCGCCGGGCCGACTTGCGCGCGGTGATCGAACAGGCGGGGTTGATCGCATGCGACGATCCGGGCAATCGCGACCCGCGATTTGAACGCGCCCGCATTCGTGCCGATCTGGCGGGCGCAGGCTGGGTCGATGCGGCGGCGCTGGCCATCTCGGCACGGCATCTGGCCGAGGCCGATGAAGCGCTCGACTGGGCGGCCGATGGTGAGATGCGCGTGGTCGAATGGACCGAAGCCGGCTGTGCTTACACGCCAATTGCGCCGCGCGCTGTGCGGTTGCGCGTGCTCGAACGGATCGTGAGCGGACTCAGCGGCGGCCACCCGCGCGGGCGCGATCTGGCGCGGTGGCTCGATGCGCTCGAAAGCGGCGGCGCAGCAACGCTCGGCGGGGTGCGCGGAGATGGGCGTCGGCTGCCTTGGCGCTTCGCCCTGGCGCGTCCGCACCGCATTCCGTGAGGCCGAAAGCCAGCGATCGGCCAGGCTGTTCAAACGGGCCTTCAATTCGCAGCGCTATTTCCCTTTGGGGCTTATATTGCCATTCACCATGGCGCGCTTACATTGCGACTACACACTCGATTTGGTGTGCGGGGTACAAGCGCTCCGAAACCGGGATCAAGACGCGATGAACGACGACCAGCCGCAGGGCAATCCGTGGATCAAGAGCCTTCTGGTGTGGGGGGGTATTTTCCTCGCCCTGTTGCTGGTGGTATCGATGTTCGGATCGCGGGGCGAAGCCAGCGGCACGATGATCCGCTATTCCGACTTCCGCGCCAAAGTTGCCGAGGGATCGGTTCGCGACGTGCAGATCGGGCCCGAGAAGATCACGGGTTCGCTCAAGAACGACCAGACCTTCCAGACGGTGCCGATCCCCAACGATACCGATCTGGCGCGTTTGCTTCAGGCCAACAACGTCCAGTATTCGGGCAAGGCCACCGAAGAACCCAACGTGCTGCTTTATATCCTGGCGCAGTCGCTGCCGTTCCTGCTGATCCTTGGCGTTGCCTATTTCGCGCTGCGGCAGGTGCAGAAGGGCGGCGGATCGGGCGCTATGGGCTTCGGCAAATCGAAGGCCAAGCTGCTCACCGAAAAGCAGGGCCGCGTGACGTTTGACGACGTTGCGGGCATCGACGAGGCACGCGAGGAACTCGAAGAAATCGTCGAGTTCCTGAAAGACCCCAGCCGCTTTGCCAAGCTCGGCGGACAGATCCCCAAGGGCGCCCTGCTGGTCGGCTCGCCCGGCACCGGCAAGACGCTGCTGGCCCGCGCGATCGCGGGCGAAGCTGGCGTGCCGTTCTTCACGATTTCGGGTTCGGACTTTGTCGAAATGTTCGTCGGCGTCGGTGCTTCTCGCGTGCGCGACATGTTCGAGCAGGCCAAGAAGAACGCGCCGTGCATCGTGTTCATCGATGAAATCGACGCAGTCGGCCGCCATCGCGGCCATGGCCTCGGCAATTCGAACGACGAGCGCGAGCAGACGCTGAACCAGCTTCTGGTTGAAATGGACGGGTTCGAGGCCAACGAAGGCATCATCATCATCGCCGCCACCAACCGGCCCGACGTGCTCGATCCGGCGCTGCTGCGCCCGGGCCGCTTCGATCGCCAGGTGGTGGTGCCGATCCCCGATATCGAGGGCCGCGAGAAGATCCTGGCCGTCCACATGAAGAAGGTGCCGCTGGCGCCCGACGTCAATCCGCGCACGATCGCGCGCGGCACGCCGGGCTTCTCGGGCGCCGATCTGGCCAATCTGGTCAACGAGGCGGCGCTGCTGGCCGCCCGCCGCAACAAGCGGCTGGTGTCGATGCGCGAGCTCGAGGACGCCAAGGACAAGGTCATGATGGGCGCCGAACGCCGCAGCATGGTGATGACCGACGAAGAAAAGAAAATGACCGCGTATCACGAAGCCGGCCACGCGATCGTCTCGGTCAACGAGGCGGCATCTGACCCGATCCACAAGGCCACGATCATCCCGCGTGGCCGTGCGCTGGGCATGGTCATGCGGCTGCCCGAGCGGGACAGCTATTCGTATCACCGCGACAAGATGCACGCCAACCTGGCCGTTGCGATGGGCGGGCGCGTGGCCGAAGAACTGATCTTCGGGTACGACAAGGTTTCATCGGGCGCGTCTTCGGACATCCAGTACGCCACCAGCCTGGCGCGCAACATGGTCACCAAGTGGGGCATGTCCGAAAAGCTCGGGCCCTTGCAGTACGAGGACCAGCAGGAAGGCTACCTCGGCATGGGCGGGTCGCAGCGCACGATGATGTCGGACGAGACCAACAAGCTGATCGACAGCGAGATCCGCGGGCTGGTCGACGATGCGCACGCGCGCGCCACCGATATCCTCAAGACGCAGGAGGACAAGCTCCACCTGCTCGCGCAGGCCATGCTTGAGTGGGAAACGTTGAGCGGCGAGGAAATCACCAGGCTGCTGGCCGACGGCAAGATCGATCGGCCCGACGCGCCGACCGGCATTGCCCGGCCGGTCACTCCGGCGGGCGCTTCGGTGCCACGCGCCGGTCGTCGCTTCGGCGGAACGGGCAGCCCGCAGCCACAGGGCGCCTGACGGCTTTCGACGAACCGTTAACGATATCCAACGGCCCGCTGTTACACGCGTGACAGCGGGCCGTTTGCGTAATGGTCAGGTGCCCGATTCGGCCAGGATCAGCATCATGAACAGCGTGAGTGCGAAAAGCGCCATCATCATCAACGCACCGGTGCGCCAGATCGCGCCGCCGCGGGTCAGGCCGTAAGCTTCCCTGGTCTGCCGGTACAAATGCCATGGCGGCAGCAAGCCTGCCGCGGCCGTCATGGTCGGCACATGCAGTCCGTTCAGCACCGAGAGGATCGCCACCAGCAGCATCATGAAGCATAGCGAATACGTTACGAACACGGTGTGATCGTAAAGCCCGAAGCGGCGGCTGAACGGAAACAGCAGCCACACCATCGGCACCGACAGCGGAATCAGCGCCCAGGCGTATTTGTAAGCGTTGGACCGCAGCTTGTACAAGGCGAGTGCCGGGTTCTCCTTGAAGCTGTGGATCGCATGATCGATTGCCGGAATGAAGCTGTATTGCTCCTGGTCCGGGACGGTGATCTTCACCGCTGCGGCGGGGTCCTGCATTGAACGGATGCCCTCGATCGCGCTCTCGCGGCCGATGATCTGGCCATCGAGCCCATCGGTCCGCTTGTTCTCCGCCTCCAGCTTCGCGCGTTCCTGCTTGAGCCGAACAAGCTCCTTTTCATTTGCTTCCAGCCCGCGAATGCTGTTGCCGTTGACGTTGACCAGGCTGTTCTCGCCGAACTTGCCGCCGAACGCATTGATCGCGGCGAACATCAGGAACACGCAGAACAGGAACAGCGCGATCGGCGAGACATAGCTCGCGCGGCGCCCATCGGCGTATTCGCGCGTCAGCCGGCCCGGATGGAGCACCAGCATCGGCAGTGTACGCCAGATCTTGCCTTCGAAATGGAACACACCGTGCGCCAGGTCGTGAAAGAACGCGCCGATCGTGCGGTGAACATGCGCCGGCTGACCGCAGGCGTGGCAATGGCTGCCCACCAGCGCCGCACCGCAGTTGAGGCACGCGGCGGGATGATCGCCCCCATGGTCTTTGGCGGCATCGTGCTCGCCAGCCGTCGGCTCGACTGCGCGCCCGGTGATGACGCTGCCCACGCCGTCACCCAGCAATCCTTGAAGAAACCCTTCGCCCGCCATGCGCCGCCCCACTCCTGACACGTTTGAATGATCATTTGGCAAGCGCCCAAGTGCCATGCATTTGCGCTACGCGTCACCTGCAAACTGACAAAAAGGGATGTTGCATGAAATATCGAACCGCCGGAAAGCGGAACAAGCGCCTGGTTCTGCGCGCCATCGCGCTGGCAGGGGGCGTGGCCATGCTGTCCGGAACCGCGCTGGCTGCAGCCGGCGACATGAGCGTCGGCGCGTTTCTGGCCAAGGCCGATGCGCTCAAGGCCAAAGGGCCGATGGCGCTGTTTTCGTCGGATATCGGGTTGTTGAAGGCCGAAGCCCAGGCGGCCGGAATGGCCTATAAGGCCCAGCTCGATACAGAGCGCAAGGCTGGGCATCCCAGCAGTTGCCCGCCTAAGGGGACGCGTGTCGACAGCGACATGTTGATGGCGCAGATGCGTGCATACCCCGCCGGCACGCGATCCAGGATCACGGTCAAGACGGCGATGGTCGACATGTTCCGGGCAAAATTTCCCTGCAAGCCATAGCCGGCAGGATGGAGGCGGCGCGGGGCGTGGCGGCTGAAACCGTTACACCCCGCGTCCGTTTTCAGCCCGTCGAATCAGCCTTCGTAATCGCCACCCAGCGAGGTGCTGCGCACCGGAGCCGCCGCGGTGATCCGCAGCGCTTCGGCCGATTGTGACAGCGAACCGATCTCGTCGATCTCGTCGTCATCCTCGGGCAGCACGCGCTGCAGCGACTGCACCAGGTTTTCCTTGAGCAGCTTGGGATTGACCCTCACTTCGGCAATCTCGCGCAGCGCAACGACCGGGTTCTTGTCACGATCGCGATCGATCGTGAGTTCGGCGCCGCCCGAAATCGCGCGCGCGCGCTCGGCCGCCAGCAACACGAGATCGAAACGGTTGGGAATCTTGTCGACGCAATCTTCGACGGTGACGCGTGCCATTGGACACTCCGCGTTGGACAGGCTGCATTGCTCCGCGAATGGGCAAGACAGGCCGGAACTGGATGGAAGTGCGGGCTGATAGATTGAAGGGGGGGAAGAGTCAAGAATTTGGAAGATGCCTCCGGCGGGCAAGGGCCATGGGTCCGGACTCATAATCAGAGCCAGAACATGACGATGGCGGCGATGGTGACGGTTGCGATGAAGGTTGAGGCCTTTCGGTCGTATCTGGTTGCCACGCGGCGCCAGTCTTTGAGGCGGCAGAAGAGGCGCTCGATCACGTTTCGCTTGGCATAGACGCGTTTGTCGTAGGGGAACTGCACACGTCTGTGTCGCATGGGCGGGATGACGGCGACCGTGTCGCGTATGGCGAGCCATTTGCGCACGACATTGGAATCATAGCCCTTGTCAGCGACCAGTTCCTTGGTGGGGGCGAGACTGCCGATACATTGCTGAGCGACGGCAACATCCGGGATATTTCCGGGAGTTAGGACAAGCGTCCACGGCCTGCCCGCTTCATCACAGACGGCGTGGATCTTGCTCTGACGTCCGTTCTGGGTACGGCCGATACCATTGGCCAAGGCCCCCCTTTTCCGCCTCCGGCAGTGCGGTGGGCCTTGATCAACGTGGCGTCGATGAACAGCCTCGATGGCAAATCCTCGTGCGCGGCCAGGGCATGGAGGATGCGCTCCCAAGTACCGTTATCGGCCCACCGCACGAAGCGGTTGTAGAGCGTCTTCTTGGGGCCGTAGTCGAGCGGACTATCGCTCCAGCGCCCGCCGCAGCGCAACGCATGGACAATTCCCGAGAGCACGCGGCGATCATCCAGGCGGGGAACGCCGCGCGTATTGCTCGGCAACAAAGGCTCGATCCGCGCCCACTGCTCATCGGAAAACCAAAACAAATTAGACATGACTTCACCCTCCTCGACGGAAAGTGAATCACATCTCAATCGCCCTGTGAATCCTGTTTATGGGTCCAGGGTCATCGCCCTCGCCCGCCGGAGGCTCCGTCAATCCCTTGAATATGACTGCTGACTGCGCGCCAGGTTCCCGAACTTCGTATACTCCGCCTGAAAGTGCAATTGCACGCTACCGGTCGAGCCATGGCGTTGTTTGCCGATGATGACGGTGGCTTTGTTGACCACGTCCATGTGCCGCTGTTCCCATTGCGAGTACTTTTCCTTGACCGCGGACGAGCTTTCCTCGGTCGGCACGTCGGGGCGGATGGCGTCGTGGTAGTATTCCTCGCGGAAGATGAACCACACCATGTCGGCGTCCTGCTCGATCGAGCCCGATTCGCGCAGGTCGGACAGCATCGGCCGCTTGTCCTCGCGGCTTTCGACCGCGCGGCTGAGTTGTGACAGCGCAATCACCGGCACCGAAAGCTCCTTGGCCAAGGTCTTGAGGCCGCGGCTGATCTCGGAAATTTCGTTGACGCGGTTGTCCGACTTGCCGGTGCCCTGGAGCAATTGCAGGTAGTCGATCACGATCAGCCCGACATTGTGCCGCCGCTTGAGCCGCCGCGCGCGGTTGCGCAGCGCGCCGATCGTCAGTGCCGGGGTGTCGTCGATGTAGAGCGGCAATTCGGACAGGCGCTGGCTGGCGTAGGACAGCTTCTGGAATTCCTCGCGACTGATCTTGCCCATGCGCAGTCGTTCGCTGCTGATCTCGGCCTGTTCGGCCAGGATACGCGTGGCGAGTTGGTCTGCGCTCATTTCCAGGCTGAAGAACGCCACCGGCGCGCCGACCGATTTTTCCACCGAAATGCCGTCTGCAAGATCGCGCTGCAACCGGTCGGCACAGTTGAAGGCGATGTTGGTGACCAGCGAGGTCTTCCCCATCGCCGGGCGGCCGGCGAGGATGATGAGGTCCGAATCGTGAAGGCCGCCGACTTTCTCGTTCAGGTCGTCGAGCCCGGTCGTCCGGCCCGAGATATGCCCGCCCGAATTGAACGCCTTCTCGATCTGCTTGACCGCCTCGACCGCCGATTCGCGGAAGGTCTGCGCTTCGTTGCCGACTTGCGCACCTTCGGCCACAGCATAAAGCGCGGCCTCTGCCGCCTCGACCTGGTCCATCGGTGCCACCGACGTGCGCGTGTCCATCGCGCCTGTGACGAGATTGCGCCCCACCGTCACCAGCTCGCGCAGCAAAGCCAGATCGTAAACCTGCTCGGCCAGCTCGCGCGGCGCCAGCAAGCCCTGCCCGTCAGCGGTCAGCCTGGCGAGATAAGCCGTGCCGCCAAGCTCGCTCAGTGCCTCGTCGGTCTCGAAATAAGGCTTGAGCGTGACCGGCGTAACCACCGCCTTGCGATCGACCAGCGCCAGAATCCGCTCGAAAATCCGCCCATGCACCGGCGCGAAGAAGTGCTCGGGCCGCAGCGGGGTGGCCATGTCCTCAAGGATGCGGTTGTCGATCAGCAACGCGCCCAAAAACGCCGCCTCGGCCTCGACATTGGCGGGCAAGGCGCGCGCTTCGGGCGATTCGGCGGGGGCGGGATTGAGCATCAGGGTGGTGGAAGCCATGGCCGATCCATGCGCCCGTGGTGTGGCGCGGGCAAGCGAGCTTGATGCCCAGGCGGGTGATGGGGCTGTGGATGAAGGGGATTATTTGAAGGGGGAAGCAGCCACTGGCCCCTCAACACCCTTCCGAATCACCCCCCCTTGCCGCCCGCTTTCGCATCTGCGAAACACCATGCCCCATGGCCGACCCGCGCATCTCGCATATCGAACTGGATGAAGCGACGATCCTGTGGCGCAATGCCGATATCGAGCAGGAGCGCCGGATCGCGATCTTCGACCTGATCGAGGAGAACACCTTTCGCCCGTTGCGTTCGGTCGCGGCGGGGCACGAGGGGCCGTATCGGCTGCGGCTGTCGGTCGAGGACGGGCGGCTGGCGCTGGTGATCGCGGACGATGCCGCAGCGCCGACCGAGACGATCGTGCTGGCGCTCGGGCGGTTCCGGCGGCCGATTCGCGATTACTTTGCGATCTGCGATTCGTATTATCAGGCGATTCGGCGAGCGACTGCGCAGGAGATCGAGACGATCGACATGGCGCGGCGCGGTATCCACAACAATGCGGCGGAATTGCTGCTCGAACGGTTCGAAGGCAAGATCGAGACCGACTTTGCCACAGCCCGGCGGCTGTTCACGCTGATCTGCGTATTGCATATCCGGGGCTAATGGGCGGATAGGGCCCGGACAGACAGAACAGGGCGCAAACGGACTTTCATGGCACGGCGGGGAGGCAAGGTAGCTCCAGGGCAGCTGAAGCTGCGATCTGGGCGGCAGCGCTGGCTTGCGGGCGCGGGCTTGGTCCTGCTGTTCGCAGGCGGTGCGGCGTGGTGGGAAG
The DNA here is from genome assembly GCF_025351285.1 of Novosphingobium sp. GTDB lineage: Bacteria > Pseudomonadota > Alphaproteobacteria > Sphingomonadales > Sphingomonadaceae > Novosphingobium. Next base: position 8,103 of record NZ_JANXWG010000117.1, on the reverse strand, counting down.
CGCGGAACTGGGTGCCGTCGCGTGATGAATACCCGGTGCAGGGCGCCTGGATTGATGCGGGCGACTTGCCGGTCAACTTTCACATGCTCAAGCAGGCCGGCGCGGACTTTGTCTATCTCACCGATGGTTCGGGTGGCTCGCAGCGCGATCCGGGCTTTGCCGAAAGCTTCGCCGCCGCGCGCGAGCAGAAGTTGCAGGTGGGCGCAGTCCACGTTTACGATCCGTGCTCATCGGCCGATGGGCAGGCCGCCAATTTCGTCACCACGGTGCCGCGCGATAGCCACTTGCTGCCACCTGCGATTGCGCTCGACATCGACGACAAGGCCTGCCGCGCGCCGCCCGATGCGGCCGCGCTCGACAGCGAGTTGACGACGTTCCTGAATCAGATCGAGCGGCATACGGGCAAGCCGGCGATGCTGCTGTTGAGCCGCGCGTTCGAAAAGCGCTATCATCTGGCGGTGCGGATCGATCGCAACTTGTGGCTGGAGGGCGACTTCCTCAGCCCATCCTATGCCGGAAGACCGTGGGTCATGTGGACTGCAAGCGACAGCTTACGCACCGCGGCGGCCAATCATCCGCTGCGCTGGGTGGTGGTGCGGCCATGAGCGGGCTCGATCCCGCAGCCAGGGACGCGCTGATCGCAGCGGCCAAGGCGGCCGAGGGCAACGCTTACGCGCCCTATTCGCGCTTCCACGTCGGCGCGGCGCTGCTGTTCGATGACGGCGCGGTAGTGACCGGCGCCAATGTCGAAAACGCCAGCTACGGCTTGTCGCTCTGTGCCGAGACGGTGGCCATGGCGGCGGCTGCGGCGGCGGGGCGGCGCGGCGGACTGGTGGCGGTGGCGGTCACGGGCGGCGCGATCGACACCAGCGAGGCCGAACGGCCTACGATCAGTCCGTGCGGGCGCTGCCGGCAAGTGCTCAATGAATTCGCGACGCTGGGCGGGACCGATCCAGTGGTGCTGTGCGCGGGTGCGGGCGAGGTGGTCGAAATCCGGCTCTCGGCGCTCTTGCCGATGGCGTTCGGGCCCGCCAGTTTCGGAACATTGGGAGGATAGCAGCCAGGTGGCCATTCAATCGGACAAGTGGATTCGCGACAAGGCGCTCAGCGAGGGCATGATCGAGCCTTTCGTCGAGGCACAGCGGCGCGACGGGTGCATTTCCTACGGCCTGTCGTCCTACGGCTACGACGCGCGCGTGGCCGACGAGTTCAAGATTTTCACCAACGTCAACAGTTCGGTGGTCGATCCCAAGGACTTCGATCCGAACAGCTTCGTCGACCGTAAGACCGACGTCTGCGTGATCCCGCCCAACTCGTTCGCCTTGGCACGCACGGTCGAATACTTTCGCGTGCCGCGCGACGTGCTGGTGATCTGCCTCGGCAAATCGACTTATGCGCGCTGCGGGATCATCGTGAACGTCACCCCGCTCGAACCCGGCTGGGAAGGGCACGTCACGCTCGAATTCTCGAACACCACGCCGCTGCCCGCGAAAATCTATGCGAACGAAGGCGCGTGCCAGTTCCTGTTCCTGCAAGGCAACGAACCGTGCGAAGTCAGCTATGCCGATCGCGCGGGCAAATACATGGGCCAGAAGGGCGTAACGCTGCCCCGGCTTTAATCGAAATTTTGGGAGAGACCTGATGGCCAAAGAAAATCGCAGCTTCGATATCGTGGTCTATGGCGCCACCGGGTACACCGGCCGCCTTGTCGCCGAATATCTTGCGCACCACTACGCCGGCCGCGCCGATGCGCCCAAGTGGGCGATGGCCGGGCGCAGCGCGGACAAGCTGGCCGAAGTGCGCGATCTGATCGGCGCGCCGTCCGACACCCCGCTGATCGTCGCCGATTCGGACGATGCCGCCAGCATGGCCGCGCTCGCTGAACAGACCCGCGTGGTGCTGACCACCGTCGGTCCGTACCAGCTTTACGGCGAACCGCTGCTCAAGGCCTGCGTCGAGGCCGGCACCGACTATGCCGACTTGTGCGGCGAACCGGTGTGGATGCGCCAGATGGTCGACAAGTACCACGCCGCCGCACAAGCCAGCGGCGCGCGGATCGCGTTTTCGAGCGGGTTCGATTCGATCCCGTTCGATCTTGGCGTGTTCATGCTCCAACACGAAGCACAATCCCGGTTCGGAGCACCCGCGCCGCGCGTGAAGGGCCGTGTCCGCGCGATGCAGGGCGGGTTCTCCGGCGGGACCGCCGCCAGCCTGGGCGCGACGATGGCCGCGCTGGGCCGCGATCATTCGCTGATCGCGCTGATGACCAGTTCGTTCTGCCTGACGCCGGGCTTTGAGGGCCCGCCCCAGCCTGCCGGCAACAAGCCGCAGTTCGACGAATCGGTCGGAAGCTGGGCCGCGCCGTTCGTGATGGCGGCGATCAACACCAAGAACGTCCACCGCACCAACTTCCTGCTCGGCCAGCCATGGGGCGCGGATTTCACCTATGACGAGATGATCCTGACCGGCCCCGGCGACCAGGGCGAGGCGATCGCGAAGCACATCGCCACCACGCCGATGATGGGCGGCCCCAACGATCCCAAGCCCGGCGAAGGCCCGACCGCGGAGGAGCGCCAGAACGGCCACTACGACGTGCTGTTCGTGGGCGAGATGCCCGATGGCCGCACGCTGAAATACGGCGTGAAGGGTCGCTACGATCCGGGCTACGGCTCGACTAGCCGGATGCTGTCCGAAACCGGCATTGCACTGCTGGCCTGCGATGCGGCGGGTGGCGTGTCCACGCCGGGCGCGCTGCTCGGCAAGGCGCTGGTCGATCGGTTGCAGGCAGAAGCAGAAATCACCTTCGCAGCGGAAGACTGACGCCTACTTGCCCTGCTTCAGCGCGGTGACGCACGACGCCTTGTCGACGTCGCGCCCGTCACCGCGCCGCGCGTCGACGTAGCTGGCAGACGGTTCGCCACCGCGCGCGGGCGGGTATAAGTAAACATCAAGAATGCACGCGCCGCCGCTCCACTGGAGCTTGAGCGCATCACCTTCGCGCACATCCAGCCGGGGCGCGCCGAATTGCCGCTCAAGCCCGTTGCGATCGGCGCCGATCACGCCTTCCAGCCCGGCTTCGACGCGCGGGCCGGCCGGGCGGTGCGGAACCGGTTTGATCGCTTCCAGCTTGCCGCGCGCGCTGGTGGCGGTGCCCTCCCCGCAGCCAGTGAGCAGCAGGGCGAGGCCGATCGAGGCGAGGAGCGGGCGTTTTTTCAGCATCGCATGGACCTTTAGACGGCTGGCCGCCGATGCACCAGATGGGTCGCCATTGCGGCGCCCAGCACCGATGCCAGCAGGTTGACGAACGGCACCGTCAGCAGCGCCACGCAAATCGCGCCCAGTACGAAGCGCGTCACGAACGGCAAGTCGGGCAGCGGCACGCCGCGTGTGTCACGGTGGCGAATACGCACCGTTTCAGTCAGCTCGCGCCCCAGCAGCATCGCGTTTACCGCGGCGAACACCAGCAGGGGCCCGACGCCGGTCACGATCAGCACCAGGGCAACCGGGAGCACAGCCAAGTTCCAAAGCAGCGATCGCAGCGTACTGCGCAGCGCCAGGCCCAGTTCGCGGTGCAGCCCCAGCGGACGCGCGCGCGCCGCGATTTCGGGATAGTGCCGCGCCTCGACCGCTTCCACGACCTCGTCGGCGAAAAGCTGGAGAACGGCGAGCGCGACGATCCGGAACAGCAGCCACACGCCCAGCAACGCCGCCACGAACGAGAGAAACCCGCGCACCGCACCACTGTCGCCCAGCATGGCGTCCAGCCCGAAACCATCGAGCAGCGATGCGCTCCCCGCCCACAGCCCCCAGCCGAGCAGCGCCACCGCAACCACGGTCAGCCCCGCGCTCTTGAGCAGGACTGCCACGATGCGCCGATCGGTCAACTGGGCGAGCGCGAGAGCGAAGGCGGTGATCATCCTCCCGGCGATCAGCCGGTTCGCGCGCGCTGTCAATCGGCGCGCCGCGTTGTTGCGGCGAGTGGCGTCTCCTCGCCGTCCAAGCTCTTGCTTGTTAGGCGCTGCCCGCACGGCTAGGGCGCGCGCCATTGCAAGCATTCCCCCGGAGACCTCTATGCCCGAAGCCATTCTCGACGTTATCGCCATCGGCAACGCCATCGTCGATGTGATGGCGCCCGCCGACGATGCCGATATCGAACGGCTGGGCCTGGCCAAGGGCGGCATGACGCTGGTCGATACCGAGCGCGCGCAAGAACTTTACAACGCGATGGGTCCGGCCAAGGAAATCTCGGGCGGATCGGCTGCAAACACGCTCGCGGGCCTCGCTGCGCTCGGTGCGAAATGTGCATTCGTGGGCCAGGTGGCGGACGACCAGTTGGGCGAGGTGTTCGCACACGATATTCGCGCCGGCGGCATCGCCTTCGGCACCCCTGCGCGCGCAGGCGACCCACCCACCGCGCGCTGCCTGATTTTCGTGACGCCCGACGGCCAGCGCACGATGAACACCTTCCTCGGCGCATCGCAGTTCCTCCCCGCCGAAGCGATGAACGCGGCCGAGATCGCCAGCGCCAAAGTGCTCTACCTCGAAGGCTACTTGTGGGACCCCGAGGAACCGCGCAACGCGATGCGCCGCGCCATCGCCGCCGCGCGCGACGCGGGCCGCGAAGTGGCGTTCACGCTGTCGGACCCGTTCGTGATCAGCCGCCACGGTGATGATTTCCGTGCGCTGATCGATGCCGGCGAGATCGACATCCTGTTCGCCAACGAACACGAGCTGGCCGCGCTGACGCTGATCGACGATTTCGAAGCTGCGATGGAAGCGCTCGCGCTCAAGGTGCCGACGCTGGTGGTGACCCGCGGGGCCGAAGGTGCGCACGCGATGAAGGCCGGCGAACACGCCCACGTCCCGGCTGAACCGATCGCGCGCGTGGTCGACACCACCGGCGCCGGAGACCTGTTCGCAGCCGGCTTCCTCTCGGGCCATGTGAAGGGCCGCCCGCTGGCCACCTGTCTAAAACTGGGCGCAATCTGCGCGGCCGAAGTAATCTCACACTACGGCGCGCGGCCCGAAGCTGATCTGGCGGAGCTGACGCGCGCGATCGGCTGATTGCGGCGTCAGGCGGTCCCGGCTTCGCGATCCACTTCCTTCTGCCCGATGTCGCGGCGGCAGAAGCCGTCTGGGAAGCGCAGCGCATCGACTGCGGCATAGGCGCGGGCTTGTGCGGCGCGCACAGTGTCGCCCTTTGCGGTCACGTTCAACACGCGGCCGCCATTGGCGATCAGCGCGCCTTCGGGCGAGCGTGCGGTGCCGGCGTGGAAGACCTTGGCACCGGTTGCTTCTGCCAGCGCGATGCCCTCGATCGCGCCGCCTTTTGAGGGCGTGCCGGGATAGCCTTTCGCGGCCATCACCACGGTCAGCGCCACTTCGGCAGAGAACTGCGGGGGCGGCAAGCTCGCCAATCGGTTGTCGGCGCAGGCTGACAGCAATTCGACCAGATCGCCCCGGTAGCGCATCAGCAGTACCTGGCATTCGGGATCGCCGAAGCGGGCGTTGTATTCGATCAGCTTGGGGCCATCGGGGGTCAGCATCAGCCCGGCGTAAAGCACCCCCGAATAAGGCGTGCCGGCATCGGCCATGGCCTTGACGGTGGGCGCAACGATTCGCGTCATCGCTTCCGCCTCCAGCGCCGGGGTCAGCACGTGCGCGGGGCTGTAGGCGCCCATGCCGCCGGTGTTGGGGCCGGTATCGCCGTGGCCGACGCGCTTGTGATCCTGCGCCGATCCGAACGGCACGATCGTCGCGCTGTCGGTCAATGCGAACAGGCTGACTTCCTCGCCGGTGAGGAATTCCTCGATCACGACTTCGGCGCCGGCTGTTCCGAATGCCCCGTCGAACATGTCGTCGATTGCCGCGCGGGCTTCGTCGGCGGTTTGCGCGATGACCACGCCCTTGCCCGCGGCAAGGCCATCGGCCTTGATCACTACCGGGGTGGCAAACCGATCGAGCGCGGCCAATGCATCGGCTTTGCAGTGCGCGTGCACATAGCTTGCCGTGGGGATGCCCGCGCGGTCGCACAGCGCCTTGGTGAAGGCTTTCGAGCCTTCCAATTGCGCGGCAGCCTTGCTGGGGCCGAACACTGAAATGCCCGCCGCACGCAGCGAATCCGCCAGGCCATCGACCAGCGGCGCTTCGGGGCCGATCACGACAAGGCCGATCAAGTGCGCGTCGCAGAATCGCGCCACTGCGCCGTGGTCGGTGGCATCGAGGCCCACGATTTCAGCGTGTTCGGCAATTCCCGGGTTGCCCGGGGCGGCGTAAAGGCTATCGCAACGCGGCGATTGCGCCAGCTTCCAGGCCAGCGCATGTTCGCGCCCGCCCCCGCCCAGCAGCAGGATGTTCATGCCCGTTCCTTCCTCGCCCGACGACGACGACCTCAATGCTGGCGGGCTGTTAGCGAGGGAAAGCGCCGGCGACAACGCCGCGCCGCTGTCGATCACCGAGATCTCGCAGCAATTGAAGCGCACGGTCGAGGATCGCTTCGGCTTCGTGCGGCTGCGCGGCGAGCTTTCGGGGGTGAAGCGCGCCGCCTCGGGCCATCTTTATTGCAGCCTGAAGGACGAAGGCGCCAAGATCGACGCGGTGATGTGGCGCGGCAATGCCTCGCGGCTGTCGTTCCTGCCCGAGGACGGGGTGGAGGTGATCGCCAGCGGCAAGTTGACCACCTATCCCGGGCGGTCGGCCTACCAGATCGTGGTCGATCGCATGGAGATCGCGGGCGAGGGTGCGTTGCTGGCACTGTTGGCCAAGCTGAAGGCGCGGCTGGAGGCCGAAGGGCTGTTTTCCGCCACCCGCAAGCGCCCGCTGCCGTTCATGCCACGCGTGATCGGCGTGATTACCTCACCGACCGGAGCGGTGATTCGCGACATTCTCCACCGACTCGCCGACCGCTTCCCCAGTCACGTGCTCGTCTGGCCAGTCAACGTGCAGGGACAAGGCGCGGCGAGCCAAGTGGCGGCGGCACTGCGCGGGTTTTCGGCAATCCAGCCCGGCGGCGTGATCCCCCGGCCCGACCTGTTGATCGTCGCGCGCGGCGGCGGTTCGATCGAGGATTTGTGGAGCTTCAACGAGGAAGAGGTCGTCCGCGCCATCGCCGCGAGCACGATCCCGGTGATCAGCGCGGTCGGCCACGAAACCGACACCACGCTCGCCGATTTCGCCGCCGACTTGCGCGCGCCCACCCCCACCGCTGCGGCTGAAATCGCGGTGCCGGTCCACGGCGAATTGTCCGCCACATTGGCCGAATTGTATGCCCGCCAGCAGCGCGCCGTGCTGCGGCTGGTCGGCCAATCGCGCGAACGGCTGGCCGCGCGGGCCGAGCGGCTTCCGCAACCGCAGGCGCTGCTGCAGGGCCAGGCGCAGAAGCTCGACGACCTGGGCGAACGGCTGACCCGCGCGCTCGGCCACCGTACCGAAATCGCTGCGCAAGTGCTGGCGCGGCACGCCGGCGCGCTGCGGCCTGCGCTGCTCACACAGCGGTTCATGCGTGAATGCGAAAGGCTCCGCGCGCAACGGCTACGGCCCGAAATGGTCCTCCAGCGGATCGCCACCGCTCGCGCACGCGTCGAAGCGCTCGACCGGCTGCGGCTCCAGCTTGATCCGCGCGCGCCGCTCCAGCGCGGCTATGTGCTGGTGACCACGGCCGAGGGGCAAGTGGTCAAGGATCGCGCCACTGCGGCAACCAAGCCGGCCTTGCGGCTGGAATTCGCCGATGGAACGCTCGACGTCGCACCCGCCGGTGCACCGCCGCGCGGCAGTCCGCGCAAGGTGGCACCGCCCGCGGGGCAGCAGGAACTGTTCTGAACACCCTTGGCTCGCGCCGGATTTCACCCGCGCGGAAAATCGTCTAGGGTCGCGGCTATGTTGATGTCCTCCTCCTCGCGGCCGACCAGACTGCACTACATGCCCAACGGCTTCCGCCAGCTTTCGCCCGGCGATCACGTGCTGTGCGCGGTGACCGGCGAGGTGATCCCGCTCGATCTGCTGCGCTATTGGAGCGTGCCGTTGCAGGAAGCCTATGCCAATGCCGATATCGCAACAAAGCGGCTGATGGCAGCGACGTGATCGCGGCCCCGTGAAAGCAGATCG
>NZ_JANXWG010000090.1 GCF_025351285.1 Novosphingobium sp. | reverse complement strand
CCCGCGTGCTCGCTAAGGACTTCGAGCAGCAGTACAATGACGGCCTGATCACTCAGGGCGAAAAGTACAACAAGGTGGTCGACGCTTGGGCGAAAGCCTCGGAAAAGATCGCCGAGCAGATGATGAAGGAAATCTCGTCGGTCAAAATGCTCGAAAATGGCCGCGAGGAAGACATCAACTCCATCTACATGATGGCGCATTCGGGTGCCCGTGGTTCGCAGGCACAGATTAAGCAGCTTGCGGGTATGCGCGGGCTGATGGCCAAGCCGTCGGGCGAGATCATCGAGACCCCGATCATCTCGAACTTCAAGGAAGGCCTGACCGTCCTCGAATATTTCAACTCGACCCACGGCGCTCGCAAGGGCCTTGCGGACACGGCGTTGAAGACTGCCAACTCGGGCTACCTCACGCGCCGTCTCGTCGACGTGTCGCAGGACGCGGTCATCGTCGAGGAAGATTGCGGCACCGACCAGGCGCTCGAAATGCGCGCCATCGTCCAGGGCGGTACCGTCATCGCCAGCCTGTCCGACCGCGTGCTTGGCCGGACCACGGCAGAGGACATCGTCGACAGCAAGACCGAGGAAGTCGTCATCCGCGAGGGCACTTTGCTCGACGAAGCGATGGTCGCGCAGATCGAGGCGCTCGGGCTGCAGGGGATGAAGATCCGCTCGCCGCTCGTCTGCGCCTCGCTCCAGGGCGTTTGCGCGCGCTGCTATGGGCGTGATCTTGCCCGCGGCACCCCGGTCAATATCGGCGAAGCGGTCGGCGTGATCGCGGCGCAGTCGATCGGTGAACCTGGCACGCAGTTGACGATGCGTACGTTCCACATCGGTGGCGCGGCGCAGGTCAACGAGCAGTCGAACCTCGAATCGATCTGCGATGGCCATGTCGAATACCGCGACATCCCGACCATCGTCGACAAGCGCGGCCGCCTGCTCAGCCTCGCGCGCAACGGTGAAATCGTGCTTTACGATACCGAAGGCCGTGAACGCGCAATGCACCGCGTGCCTTACGGTACGCACCTGCTCCACAAGGATGGTGCAACCGTGAAGCAGGGCGAACGCCTGGCCGAATGGGATCCGTTCACCAACCCGGTGATCACCGACAAGCCCGGCACCGTTCGCTACCAGGACCTGATCGACGGCAAGACGATGACCGAAGTGACCGACGATGCCACTGGCATCGTGCAGCGCGTTGTCACCGAAAACCGCTCCACCGGTCGTGCCAAGACGAACGATCTTCGTCCGCGCATGACGCTGATGGACGGCGATAGCGGGGAAGCCGCGCGCTACATGCTGGCGCCGGGTACTACGCTTTCGGTCGAGGACGGCCAGGAAGTCGCAGCGGGTGACGTGCTTGCCCGTGGCAGCCGCGAAGCTGCGAAAACGCGCGACATCACCGGTGGTCTGCCGCGCGTTGCCGAACTGTTCGAAGCGCGCCAGCCCAAGGACAAGGCGGTCATCGCCAAGATCTCGGGCCGGGTCGAATTCGTCCGCGATTACAAGGCGAAGCGCAAGATCGCGATCGTGCCCGAGGAAGGGAACACGGTTGAATACCTGATCCCCAAGTCGAAGGTTATCGAAGTCCAGGAAGGCGATTACGTCAAGAAGGGCGATACGCTGATCTCGGGCAGCGCCGATCCGCACGACATTCTGGAAGTGATGGGGGTCGAGGCTCTGGCCGAATTCCTCGTCGCCGAAATCCAGGAAGTCTACCGGCTCCAGGGCGTGAAGATCAACGACAAGCACATCGAAGTGATCGTCCGGCAGATGCTGCAGAAGGTGGAAATCACCGATGGCGGCGACACCACCCTGCTGGCGGGCGAACAGCTCGATTACGAAGAAATGAACGAATACAACGCGAAGCTCGAACCGGGCCTGCGCCTGGCGGTGGGCAAGCCGGTGCTGCTCGGCATCACCAAGGCTTCGCTGCAGACGCGTTCGTTCATCTCTGCCGCATCGTTCCAGGAAACCACCCGCGTGCTCACGCAGGCGGCGGTCGAAGGAAAGTGCGATTCGCTGATCGGTCTGAAGGAAAACGTCATTGTCGGCCGGCTTATCCCGGCGGGCACCGGCGCCGGCATGAACCGCATGCGCGTGGCCGCCACCAGCCGTGATGCCGCGCTTCGTGCGCAGTACCGCAAGCTGCAGGCCTCGCTCATTGCCCCGGCAACCGCAGCGGAAGAACACGCCGCTGAACTGGCGCAAGGCCCCGAAGCGGCGATCGGTGACGATCCGCTGGCGCTGGTCGAGGGTGCAACCCATGGGCTGGACGCGGATGCAGGTGATTACCTGCTCAAGGCCGGCAACGAGGGTGAGGCTGAATAAGCCTTTCATTTTCGGGATACGCTGAAATCAGGAACCCCGCTGGAGCGATCCGGCGGGGTTTTTGGTTTTGCCTTCAAGTGTCAGGCGTAAGCCATCTGCTCCAGCGCTGCATAGGCCCCAAGCGCGCCGGCATCGGCAAAGGGTGCCATCTGCGCCATGAACACGCCCGCAACGTCAGCCTTGGGATCGATCCAGTAGTAGCTGTTGAAGATCCCCGCCCATGACAAGCTGCCGGGCGAGCGCCCATCGCGGCCCTGGTCGGGGTTGATGAGGAAGCCGAGGCCCCAGCCGCTGTGTTGTTCCGGAAAGGGATCAAACGCGGTGGCGAATTCGGGCATCGAAGTGCCGACTGCGCCGGCCTTGAGCGGCGCGACCTGGTTGCGGCTCATCTCGTCAACGGTTTCGGTCTTGAGTACGCGCGCGCCGTCAAGTTCGCCGCCACGCAGAATCATGCGGACAAACCGGGTGTAATCGGGCGCGGTCGAGATCAGGCCTCCGCCGCCCGATTCGAATTCGCCTCCGCCCAGGAACATCGGGATTGTGCCAAGCCCGCCTTCAGGGTTCCGCACGTGGACCCGTGCGGCGTTGTCGGGCAACGCACGAAGGAAACCGGTTTCATCCATGCCCAGCGGTTGAAACACGTGTTCGGCGAGGTAGACGCCGAGCGACGAACCCGTAGCGGCTTCGATGGCGAGTCCGATCCAGTCCGTGGCGACGCTGTATGCCCACTGCTCGCCGGGATCGAACAGCAGTGGCATGGTAATGCCGCGTCGGCTGCCCGGCGCCGGCATGCCGGTCGCCTGATAGAAGCACAGAACTTCGGGCTGGACAAAGGCGTAGCCGAGGCCCGCGGTGTGAGTGAGCAAGTGGCGCAGCGTGATCGGGCGGCTGGCTGGTCGCAGTTGGGGCGTGCCGTCCGCAGCAAAACCGGTGAGAACCCGATTGTCGGCAAGATCGGGCAGCACGGTGCCGATCGGTGCATCGAGCGACAGCGCGCCGCGCTCCACCAAATGCATCACGCCGACCGAGACGATTGCCTTGGTCATCGACGCGATCTGGAACGGCGTGTCCACCGCCATCGGCCGGCCGGTGGTGGCGTCGGCCATGCCGAACGCGCGCGCGTATGTCTCGCCTTCGCGGGTGGAGAGCATGGCGACGGCGCCGGGCAGCTTGCCCTGGGCGATCGCGGTTTCGAGCGGGGTGTCATCGATCATGCGTGCAAGGCTAGCGGCTTGTCGGGCGCGGCGGAAGCCGCCTTGGAGAATCGGTTTGATCGATCGCTGCACGACGTTGGTAGAACGCTCGACAGGATTGCGGCCAAGCTCTGACAATGCGAACCATGCCGGGCGCAAAAGCGCTTCGCGAACGGGGGAAATTCGATGGCAGGATTGTGGATGGGGGCAACGCTCCGATGGATGGCGGCGCCCATGGCGATCGGCGCAGCGCTGGCGGCGGTGCCCTCGTGGGCCGAAGCGCCCAAGCCATTGACGGCGGACGTGGCGCAAGCGCTGGGCGATGTTGCGGCTTTCACCGCCGTCCATGACTGGACGGTCACCGCCGGTCCAGACCTGATTCGCGTGTCAGCGCCCGAGGGCGACCTGGCCGTGACCGTGATCGACCTTGGCCGGGTAGCCGATGCGCGCGCAGCAGCGACCTTGGCGCTGGCCAGGACTGGCGCAAAGCCGCGCCCACTCGAAGTTCTGGCTCCGCGCGCGCCGATTGACGGGTGGGACGAGCGCGCGGTGGCCGATTTCACCGTGCCCCCGGGCGAGCACGCCGTGCTCGAAGTCACGGTGCTGCGACGCGGTGATCGCTGGGTGGCGCTGGTGTTGGACGGCTCGCAAGCCACCGGCGAGAAACGCGGCGCGGCACTGGGCCAGATGACCAGCAGCTTGCGCCCCAAGGGCTTCGCGCGCGAGGATTTCTCCGCCGCCACCGCGCACAAGCTGACGCCCGAGCGGGTCAAGGCGCTGACCGATTTCGTTGCCGATGCGCTGGTGAAGTTGCAAGTGCCCGGCGCGGGGATTGCGCTGATCCAGGACGGCAAGATCGTGTGGGAAGGCGGCGTGGGCGTCAAGGCGCTCGGCGGCACCGCGCCGGTCGGTGCGCATACGCGCTTCATGATCGCCTCGAACACCAAGGGCATGTCGACGCTGCTGCTGGCGCGGCTGGTCGATGAAGGCAAACTGCGCTGGGACCAGCCAGTCACGCAGGTCTATCCCGGTTTCCGGCTGGGCAGCGCCGAGATCACCGGCAAGGTGGTGATGCGCCAATTGGTTTGCGCATGCACCGGGCTGCCGCGCAAGGACATGGAATGGCTGTTCGCGACGCGGCCCGATACCCCGGCGAGCGATACATTCGTCCAGCTTGCCGCCACTGCGCCAACCTCGAAGTTCGGTGAAGTGTTCCAGTACAACAACCTGATGGCCTCGGCCGCGGGTTATGTCGGCGGGCACATCGCCTATCCCGCGCTGGAACTGGGCGCGGCTTATGACAAGGCGATGCAGACGCGCGTGTTCGGCCCGCTGGGCATGACCGACACCACCTTCGATTTCACAGTCGCGCTTGCCGCCGATCATGCCGATCCGAGCGCGCTGGCACTCGATGGCAAGCCGGTGCCGCTTGCGCAGACGCTCAATCGCCAAATCGCGCCGTTCCGCCCGGCGGGCGGCGCCTGGTCGAGCGCGCACGACGTGGCGCGCTACGTCCAACTCGAACTTGGCGAGGGACAGTTGCCCGATGGCACCAGGCTGGTGAGCGCAGCCAATCTGCTCGAACGCCGGCGCAAGAACGTGCCCGCGGGCGAGGACACATTCTACGGCATGGGGCTGGAAGTGCGGCACCGCTACGGCGTGGACGTGGTGTTCCACGGCGGCAGCCTGGCAGGCTACAAATCGAACTGGTTTGCGCTGCCCGGCGCTCGCACCGGCTTGGTGGTGCTGACCAATTCGGACGAAGGCGGCAACTTGCTCGACCCCTTGCTGCGCCGGCTGATCGAGGTACTCTATGACGGCCGCCCGGAAGCCGCGGCGCGCGTGGCTGCTGCGGCGCAAAGCACGCAGGCCGAGATGGCGGCACTCCGCACGAAGCTGAGCCTTGGCGAAGACGCCATCGCTATGCAGAATCTGGCGGCAAACTATCGCAACGCCAGTCTGGGCCGGTTGGAGATCGTGCGCGAAAACGGGGTCAGTACGGTACGGATCGGCGGGTTTGTCGAACCCTTCGCGATCCAGCACAACCCCGACAAGACCGACAGTGTGGTCGTGACCGGGGCGGATTTGCTCGGCGTCGACGCGTTGATCGGGCAAGTGGATGGCAAGCGCACGCTGACGATGCGTGACGGGCAACACGTTTACGTGTTCACCGCGGATTGAACGCGCGCAAGCAAAAGCCCCGCCGGACGCATGGTCGGGCGGGGCTTCGGTTTTGCTCGCCACGCCCGAGGGCGCGCGTTCAGTCGATCAATGCGCGCCGGCGGGCTTGGCCGGTGCCGCAGCAGCGGCCTTGGCAGCCTTGTGCTTGTAGTAATAGTGGCCGGCCGCGCAGCCCGCCATCGCGCCGGCAACCGCGTGGTGCCCGGCATAGTGGCCCGCGACGCCGCCCGCGATCATGCCGCGAATGCAGCCCTTGGCCGATGCTTCGCCCGGCGCAAGCGAGGCGATGAGAGCGGCGGAAATGACAACTGGAAACAGTTTGCGCATGGGATTCTCTCCATAGTTGACCGGTCGCACCGCGTCCGGGTCAACGCCGGATATAGTGTGCTACCCCGGCAATACGCTATCGCGATCGACAAGATCCGTGAAAATATCTGCGAACAGCAATGGTTTCCGTAAGCCTGGCGTAATTCAACCCTCACCCCGGCTTGCGGTGCTCGCCCTTGACCCAGCGCACAGTGCCCGAACTGGCGCGCATCACCACGCTTTCGGTGGTCAGCGTGCCGTCCTTGCGGCGCTTGACGCCGGCCAGCAACGATCCATCGGTCACGCCAGTGGCCGCGAAGATGCAATCGCCCTTGGCCAGTTCGCTCAGATCGTACTGCTTGTTGAGGTCGGTGATGCCCCACTTGCGCGCGCGCGCTTTCTCGTCCTCGTTACGGAACAGCAGCCGGCCCTTGAACTGGCCGCCGACGCAGCGCAGCGCGGCTGCCGCCAGCACGCCTTCAGGGGCTCCGCCCGAACCCATGTAGAGATCGATCGTGGTATCATCGTTGGTGGTGGCGATCACGCCTGCAACGTCACCGTCGGGGATGAGCTGCACGCCGCAGCCAAGCGCGCGCAATTCGGCGATCAGCGCGGTATGGCGCGGGCGGTCGAGCACGCAGACGATGATGTCGGCCGGCTCGACGCCCTTGGCTTTGGCCACCGCCTTGACGTTCTCGCTCGGAGACTTGTCGAGGTCGATCACGCCTTCGGGATAGCCGGGGCCGACCGCGAGCTTTTCCATATAGACGTCGGGCGCGTTGAGCAGGCAGCCTTCTTCGGCGATTGCCAGCACGGCCAGCGCGTTGGGGCCGGCCTTGGCGGTGATGGTGGTGCCTTCGAGCGGATCGAGCGCGATGTCGATGCGCGGGCCGGTGCCGATCGCGCTGCCGACCTTTTCGCCGATGAACAGCATCGGCGCTTCGTCACGCTCACCCTCGCCGATCACGACGGTGCCATCCATGTAGAGTTCGTTGAGCGCCGCGCGCATGGCTTCGACCGCGGCCTGATCGGCGGCCTTTTCGTCGCCCCGGCCGATCAGCTTGGCGGCGTTGATCGCAGCCGCTTCGGTGACGCGCACCATCTCGAGAACGAGCACGCGATCAAGAACCTGGCTGACGGGCGTGCCGCCATGTGACGAAGTTTCGGACATGAACGGCTTCCTTGCAGAATAGAGCGATGCCGCGCGCTTAGCCACGGGTGCCCGCGCTGTCGAGTGGCGTGCCGGTGTTTGTGGGCGTTCATTGGTGGTTCACGCATCGAACCTCCCCTAACGCACCGGACGGAAGGCGGTGAACGACGTGCTAAACTCTCGCGGCTGGGTCACGCTCGGCTGGCTTGCCATCAGTGTTGTGCCAATCGGCGCGGTTGCGCCTGCTGATGCGCAGGCGCTCTATGGCCCGGTCAATGAAAAACCCGAATCCGAAAAATCGATTTCCGAACGCGCAGATGCAGCCTTGGCCCGCGAAAAGGCCATGTTCGAAGACCCTACCAAGCGCTGCAAGCGCGAGGCTGAGAACAGCCGTGAAATTGTGGTCTGTGCCGATCCCGACAGGAACAAACGCGACCGGCTGCCCTTGCGCAACGAAACCGACTCCGCGAAATCGACCCGTACGGGCGTGCCGCGCGCCCCCGACCTCGATGGCATCAAGTGCCGCCCAGGCGCAGATGGTGTTTGCCGCGGCAACATCGGCCGGGCACCACCGCCGATCTACTATATCGATCTCAGCAAGATCCCCGAAGCCCCGCCGGGATCGGATGCCGACAAGATCGCCAAGGGTGAGATTCCGGCGCCGTAACTCTGGCGTTTCAGTCGCTCAGGATATGCATCACCAACGGCGGTTCGGTCAGGCTGGGCGAGCCATGGAGCAAGCGCAGGGCTTTGGCGATCGCGGATTCAGGACCTTCGTGCGTGACCATCGCCACGAGCACGGTGTCGGTGCCGCCCGCACCCGCGCGACCCTTCTGGATAAGGCTTTCGATCGACACGCCGGCGTCGCGCATGGCGGCAGTGATTTCGGCCAGAACGCCCGGCCGATCGGCCACGGTAAACCGCAGATATGCCCGACCCATGCGGGGGCCACTGTCGGCTGGAGCCAGCGTTTCGAGCGCGGCGACAGGGATGGAGAACGGCGCAGCACCAGGACCTTTGGCATCACCGCGTGCGATGTCGATCAGATCGGCCACCACCGCGCTCGCGGTCGGCCCATCGCCCGCGCCCGCGCCCTGGAACAGCAGCCGGCCCGAAAAGTTGCCCTCGGCCACAACCGCATTGGTTGCGCCGTCGACATGCGCCAGCGGGTGATCGCGCGGCACCAGGTGCGGATGGACGCGCTGGAACAGCCGCGTGGTGCCATCGGCGGCTTGCTCGGTCTCGGCCATGCCGATCAGCCGGATGTAATAGCCCAGTGCATCGGCCTGCGCGATATCAGCGGCCAGCACGCGGCGAATACCGGTGATCTCGACCGGCGCGAAATCGATCGTGGTGCCGAACGCCACGCTCGCCAGGATGGCCAGCTTGTGCGCGGCGTCCACCCCGTCGATGTCGAAGCTGGGATCGGCCTCGGCATAGCCCTTGGCCTGCGCTTCGGCGAGCACCGCGGCGAAATCGGCGCCGGTGTCCTCCATCGTCGAGAGGATGTAATTGCAGGTGCCGTTGAGGATGCCATAGACCCGCAGGATCGCGTTGGCCGCTGCGCCTTCGCGCAGGCCCTTAATCACCGGCACGCCGCCCGCCACCGCCGCCTCGAACTTGAGCGCGACACCGGCTGCTTCGGCTGCAGTGGCCAGTTCGATGCCATGATGCGCGATCATCGCCTTGTTGGCCGTCACCAGCGCCTTGCCCTGCGCCAGCGCGCGGCGGGCCAGCGTCAACGCCGGGCCGTCGGAGCCGCCGACCAGTTCGACCACCACGTCGATCCCGGGATCGGTGGCGAAGGCGGTCATGTCGTCTTCCCAGCGGTAAGGCGAAAGGTCGACGCCGCGGTCCTTGCTGCGATCGCGCGCGCTGATTGCCACGATTTCGATGGCGCGCCCGGCGCGCCGCTCGATCAGTGCGGCGTTGGTTTCGATCAGGCGAACGACGCCCCCGCCCACGGTGCCAAGCCCGGCCAGCGCGATCCGCAGCGGTTTGCTCATCTGACAGTGTCCCCAACAAGGCCGTTCGGCCAGGCGCCGGCCCCTAAGGCAGCGCGCCTGAAATTACCAGAGTCCGGCGTTATTCCTGAACCCCAAGCGCCAGTCTCGCCCGCGGCGGAACCGGCATCGGCTGTCCGCTGGCAAGATCGACGTGGACGTGGACCAGCACGATCGTCGCGCGCAGATCCTGCTCCACGCCATCGTCGGCGCCGTGCAGTTCGATCCGTGTGGTCACGCTGCTGGTGCCGATGCGATCGGTCCACACCCGGCCTTCGACCCATTCATCGACCCGGATGGGGCTGCGGAAATCGACTTCGGCGCGCACCACGTGGAATTCGAGCGCATCATCGCCGGCGAAATGCACGCCGCAATCCCGCCAATGCTCGGTGATCAGCAAGTCGGCATATTCGAGGTAGCGCGAATTGAAGACCACCGACTGGGGATCGACTTCGGCATATCGGACACGAAAGCGGTGAGTGAAGGGCGCAGAAGGTGGGGAATCGGGCATAACGGTTCAATGCCGCGTGCGCGGACAACTGCCAAGATCGGAGATGACTTTCGCGTAGTCCTGCGCAGCCAGTGCGGCATCGGCCGGATCGATCGAGATATTGGCACCAGCGGGCAAGCTGTGCGGCAGAAAGCAGGCGAGCCGATACCACAGCAGCGTGTTGCGTTCGGGCTGGCGGGCGGCGGGGTCGATCACGTCGCCCAGGCTCAGACCCCAGTGCGGCGCCACGCCCGGGCTGCGCACGACGCTGATCGCGAAAGGATCGCGCGTGGTGGCAACGAAGATCTGCGTCTCGCCCTCGCCGGTCAGCGTGCCGGCCACATGCAGCACGTCGCGAAGCCCGCGCACCTTGGGCGGTGCGGCGGGGTCAACCAGTTCGGTCAACACGCCGCGCAGCCGGGCTTCGGTTTCCTGGTTCCAACCGACTGCGGCATCGGGGGCGACCAGTTGAAGCTCGCCCGCGCTGCCGCGCACGGGCCGGGCGAACACGAACAGCAGACCCTTCGGCATCACCGGGCGGCGGCGCACGGCGTCTACGGGCACGTCGGCGAGGAAGTGCAGCGATTCGCCGACCCCGTCGCCCAGCAGCACCGCGCGGGTGCGCGCTTCGATATAGATGCGCGCAAAGCCGGGCCTGACGCCTGGCGATTGCTCTGGCTTGAGCGCGGCCGCCTTGCGCACTTCGACCCGCGCCACAATCGGCGTGCCATCGACGAGGTCGACCAGATCGGCATAGGCAAGCTGTGGCGCCGGGGGCGTCGTGGCCGGGACAATTGCGGCATTTCCGGGATTTAGCGGCAAGAGTGTCATGGCCCCGGCAGCGGCAAGCATGATCGGTCGGATGCGGTGTGCTGGCATTGTTCAAGGTCCTTTTCAGATCATGAGTACCAAGCCCCGCAGCGGCGCATGACGGAGCATCTGGAGCGCGCAACGTCTGAATTTGCCATTAACCCACAAAGCAATTGCGCGCCTTTCCCTTCGGCGTTAGAACTAGCGGTGTACGGGCAGCCTCAAGAATAATGCCCGACAAAATCGCTGCCGGTCGCCCTGCGCCCGATAGCGGAGTACGGGGTTGCCCGGCAGGGTGGATAGCAATAAGAATTTGCCTGACGCGCCAGGAAGGTGATTCCCGGCCGCAGGAATCGCCTTGGTCTGAAGGCGTGTGTCTGTCATCGGCCTGTGCTTCGGCCAGGACTCGAATTGGGAGTTTAACAGCTGAATGGCCTACGCTGACCAAAACCAGATGAGCGGCAATCGGATGACCGTGTTCATCGTCGTGGCGATTCTGCACATCGTCGTCGGCTATGCGCTGGTCTCCGGCCTTGCAGCTTCGGCGTACAAGAAGATCAAGGAAACGACGAGCGCGATCGACATCAAGGACGAACCGCCGCCGCCGCCGCCGCCACCACCTCCAAAGGAAAAGCTGCCGCCGCCGCCGCCCATCGTGGCGCCGCCGCCGAAGATCCAGCTCAACGTGGTGACGCCGCACATCGAAACGGTACAGACACCACCGCCGCCAGCGCCGCCGCAAGTCGTGGCATTGCCGCCGCCACCGCCGGCCGCTCCGCCGCCGCCACCGCGGTTCACGGCAAAGCCCGCGTCGCTGAAAGGCGCCAGCTCCGGGTTGATGTCGGACAACGATTATCCGACTTCGGCAATGCGTGAAGGCAAACAGGGCGTAACCGGGTTTCGGTTGACGGTCGGGCCGGACGGTCGCGTGACCGATTGCACGGTGACCAAGTCCAGCGGTTCGCCCGAACTTGACGACACGACCTGCAAGCTTGCCACTCGCCGCGCGCGCTTCTCGCCCGCACTGGATGGTGACGGAAAGCCGACGTCGGGTTCGTACGCAACCTCGGTTCGCTGGCAGATACCCAAAGACTGACACTGCGCGCCGGCTCGGTCTGGGCCGGCGCCAGACCTTCATTGCCCACATTGCTCACCCATTTCGTATTGTATTGAGAGGAAGACCCGCACATGCTTATCCACATCCTGGCCGAAGCGGTTGCTGATGCTGCTCCGCAGAACAAGTTCGGTTTCTACGAAGCCCTGTTCACGAAAGAAGGGCCGAACTATATCGGCATCACAACGGTCATCATCCTCGCGATCATGTCGTTCGGGTCATTCTTCATCCTGTTCACCAAGTACTTCGATCAGCAGAAGATCATGGGCCAGTACAAGGCGCTGCGCGCAAACTTCTGGCGCGCTCCCACGATCCGTGAAGGCGCTAGCAAGCTCGACAAGGACAGCGCCTGGCGCCAGCTCGTCGACGATGGCATCGCGGCTGAAGACCAGCACAGCAAGATGACGGACTCGATGGAAGCGCATGACTGGCTCCACGGTTCGCTCGCGCGGTCGGAAGCCCTCGTCAATTCGCGTCTTGCCGGTGGTCTGCCGTTCCTCGCTACCGTTGGTGCAACCGCGCCGTTCGTCGGCCTGTTCGGCACCGTGGTCGGCATTTACCGCGCGCTGATCGCGATCGGTCTTGCCGGATCGGCTTCGATCGACAAGGTTGCTGGCCCGGTCGGTGAATCGCTGATCATGACGGCGCTCGGCCTGCTCGTGGCGGTTCCCGCAGTGCTCGGCTACAACTGGCTTCAGGCACGCAACAAGAAGATCGCTGAATTGCTCTCGGGTTTCAGCACCGATCTGCTCGCGAACATCAACTCCAAGGGCACGATCAAGCCTGCTTTGGCGGCTGCTCCTGCTGCTCGCGCGGCCGCTCCTGCTGCCGCTGCGCCGAAGAAGTAAGCTCCAGGTCTGGGTGCGCGCGCCTTATGCGCGCACCCGGTCCGTTCTCGCTGGTCCATGGCCGATAAATCGGTGGGGCACCCGTCTACGGCCCCTCTGCCCGCGACAAGCAACGGATAGGATTTAGAATATGGCAATGACGGTAGGCGGCGCAGGGGGACAAGAACGCCCCATGTCCGAAATTAACACCACCCCGCTGGTGGATGTGATGTTGGTGCTGCTGATCATCTTCCTCATCGCGGTTCCGATCGCGATCCAGTCGGTTGAAAAGCTCAAGGTTCCCATTCTCCCGTCCGAAGAATCGAAGGAAAAGGTCGAAAACCTTCAGCTCGCGGTCGTCGCAACCGATAGCGCCGGACGCAGCCCCAAGCAGGCGGGTTATGAAGGCTCTGCGCGCGGTGGCCAGTGCCGGGTCTATGTCAACAACACCACCCCGGTAGACAGCACCGAACTCTACAAGCAGGCCTTTGCCCGTCTTGATGCGATCGTGAAGCGCGAAGGCGGTGCCGCAAACATGGATCCTGAAAAGATCCCCGAAGTGCACATTCGCGGGGACGTCAACGTCCCTTGGAAGTGCATTGCCGGTGTGATCTACGGCGTGCAATCGGCGGGCTTCCCGAAGGTGGGCTTCATTTCGACCCCGGTCGATCCGAATCCCAAGTAAGCGGGCAGAAATTCTCGGGCCACCAATGGCCTGGCGCATGCAATCAGGCTCTGACGAGCCGGACTTGAAAACGGAGTAACCCAGATGGCAATGAGCGGCGGCAAAGACGATGGCTCGCCGATGATGGAAATGAACACGACGCCGTTGATCGACGTCATGCTCGTGCTCCTCATCATGTTCATCATCACCATTCCGGTGGCCAACCACGCGGTCACGATCGATCTGCCGTCGCCGAACGATCAGCCACCGCCGGACGTCCAGATCAAGCCGGACAAGAACAAACTGAACCTCACGGCACAGAACCAGATCCTTTGGAATGGTACGCCTTTGAGCGAATCGCAGTTGGTCACAACATTGCGCGCCACAAAGGCCATGGCGGTCGAGCCTGAACTCCAGTTCGAGCCCGAAGCTTACGCCAGCTATGAAATCGCGAACCGGCTGATGCGGGACATTACCCTGCTCAAGCTGACCAAGTTCGGGTTCGTGCACAACGAACTCTACGCGACGTTCACCAAGCAGTAAGCGCGAGCGGAACGAACCCGGCGAAAGCCAACGAACGGGGCGGAGCAATCCGCCCCGTTTGCTTATGGGGCCGCAGATTCCGCCTCAACTACGCCGGATCAGGCCGCATCGCCGCCGCGGCCAGGCTCTCCGCTTCCTCCAGCAATTCATCATCCGCTGCTCCCTGCGGCAGCGATTCGCGGCCGATCATCACCAGCACCGGCACCGCCAGCGGACTGACCCGCTCCAGTTCCACATGTACAAGCTGCCCAGCTGCGCGTTCGAGCAAATCGCCCAACCGACCGACATCGGTCATCTTCGCGCGCGCATCGGCCCACGCGGCTTGCAACAGCAAGTGATCGGGTTCGTATTTTCGTAGAACATCGTAAATCAGGTCGGTCGAGAAGGTGACTTGGCGACCGCTTTTCTTCTGCCCGGGCTGCTGCCGTTCTACCAGTCCGCCGATCACCGCCACTTCGCGGAAGGCACGGCGCAGCAGGTAACTGCCCTCGACCCACTCGACGAATTCGTCGCCCAGGATATCGGGTGAAAGCAGCGCCGCCGGGTCCGTGATCGGCTTGAGGCCCCAGACCGCCAAGGCATAATCGGACGCCACGAAGCCGAGCGGTGAAAGCCCCTGCGCTTCCATCCGGCGCGTAACCAGCATGCCCAGCGACTGGTGCGCCGCCCAGCCCTCAAACGGATAGAACACCGTGTAATACCGCCCGCGATAGGGAAAGCTTTCGGCAACCAGCGCACCCGGGCCAGGCAGGACGCTGCGCCAATCCTGCATCTCCAGCCACTCGCGCACATCCTCGGGAAAGCGTGCCCAACCTCCGCGATCGAACAATAGCGTGCGAACGCGATCAGCAAGATGCGTAGTCAAAGGCATCCGCGCGCCCATGTAGCTGGGGATCTGCCCGGCTTTCTTCGCCGCGCGCACGATCAGTTCAAGGTCTTTCAGTGCCTCGACTTCCAGGTCCATGCCGGCAAAGCGGATGGTATCACCCGGCCTCAGGCTGGCGCCGAAGTTCTCCTCGACCTTCCCGAGAGAGCGCCCGTTCCGAAACCGCACATCGAGCATTTCGGCATCGACGATGATCCCGGCGTTAATGCGGTGCCGCGCTGCCATCTCGGGATGCGTCAACCGCCACCTCCCGTCAGGATCGCGCACGATTTTCCGGAAGCGATCATAGGCTTTAAGGGCATACCCACCGGTAGACACGAACCCGAGCACGCGCCGCCATATCTCCGCATCCAACCACGCATAGGCAGCGGACGAGCGGATCTCCGCCAGCAATTCACCCTCGTGAAACGGCCCGGAACAGGCGCAACCCATCACGTGCTGCGCCAGCACATCGAGCCCCCCATCACGGAACGGATCGCCATCACGCTGGCCCTGGTTCACCGCATCGACTGCCGCGGTCGCCTCGAGGAATTCAAAGCGGTTGCCCGGCACCAACAGCGCGCGGCTGGGACAGTCGAGCCGGTGATTGGCGCGCCCGATCCGCTGCAGCAACCGCGATGAACCCTTGGGCGCGCCCATCTGCACCACCAGGTCGACATCGCCCCAGTCGACACCGAGGTCGAGACTGGCCGTAGCCACCAGCGCGCGCAACTTGCCGCTCGCCATCGCAGATTCGACTTTGCGCCGCGCCTCCTTTGATAGCGAACCGTGGTGGATGCCGATCGAAAGATTGTCGTCGTTGGCGTCCCACAACAGCGAAAAGATCAGCTCGGCCAGAAACCGCGTATTGGTGAAGATCAGCGTCAGCCGGTTGGCCTTGATCGCCTCGTACAACTGCGGAACCGCCCAGGTCGCCGCGTGGCCGCCCCACGGCATTGCGATCGGTTCGGGCGCATTTTCGGGCAGCAGGATCTCGACTTCGGGTGGCGCACCGGCCTCGCCCTCTACCAATGCGACCGTATCGATCTCGCCCCACGGCGCCAGCCACGCCTGGTACTCGCCCGGATCCGCCAGCGTTGCCGAAAGCGCGGCCCGGCGGCAATCGGGCGCGAAGCCCAGCAGCCGCGTGAGCGCCAGCGCCAGAAGATCGCCGCGCTTGCCCGTGGCGAAAGCGTGGACTTCGTCGATCACCACGCGCTGCAAGGTCGCAAACAGAGCCGCGCTTTCGGGATAAGTCAGCAACAGCGAAAGCGATTCGGGCGTGGTCAGCAACACATGCGGAGGCCGTGCCCGCTGCCGGGCCTTGCGATCGCTGGGCGTATCACCGCTCCGCGTCTCGACCCTGATCGGGAGGCCCATTTCATCGATCGGCGTCATCAGGTTGCGCTGAACGTCGTGCGCCAGCGCCTTCAGCGGCGAAACATAGAGTGTGTGCAAGCCCTCGGGCGGCGGCCGCCCACTAAGCCGCGACGGCGAGAAGGCTGCCAGCGTCGGAAGAAAGCCAGCCAGCGTCTTGCCCGCGCCGGTATCGGCCACCAGCAACGCGTGAAGGCCCGCATCGTCCGCGCCAAGCATGTCGGTCTGGTGCCGCCGCACGCGCCAGCCGCGGCCGGTGAACCAGGCTTCGATTTCGGGCGGGATTGCGGCCTGTTGCATGTTGACGAAGCTCGATCGGAGCGAGTGGGAGGCTATGGATTGGAAGTAGAGCCTCCGGCGGGCAAGGGCCACCGCCCTTGCTACCCGGAACTGGCCACGCCGTGTATCATCGAAGCGGCATCACGTGCCGCGAAGCGGCCTTAAACCGTTCGGACGTTCGGTCGGGGAGCTCCCTTGCCAAACCAGCTCACCTCGACAGCACCGGGATGCAAGGGTGATGACCCTTGCCCGCCAGAGGCACTTTTACCCATTCACGCTCAATGCCCAGCCTGCGGCCCGCGCTCAAGTCCGCTTGTTGCTAGCTGGTTGTCGATCTGCGTCAAGAGCCGCTCCAGTCCGTTCTGCGTATGGCTTTCGGCGCGCGCGACCAGCACGTCCTGGGTGTTCGAGGCGCGCAGCAGCCACCAGCCGTCGACGGTGTTGACGCGGGCACCATCGGTTTCATCCACCGTGGCGCCGCTGGTCTTGAGCCGCGCTTTCACCTCGTCGATCACCGCAAACTTGCGGGTTTCGTCGACCTGGAAGCGCAATTCGGGGGTGTTGATCATCGCCGGCATCGCGCTGCGCAAGCTCGTGACCGATTTTCCGAGTCGCCACGAGGCGGCGATCAGCCGGATTGCGGCGTAGAGCGCATCGTCGAATCCGTAATATTGGTGCTTGAAAAAGACGTGGCCGCTCATTTCGCCGGCCAAGGGACTGCCAACCTCCTTCATTTTGGACTTTATCAGGCTGTGCCCGGTCTTCCACATCAGCGGCTTGCCACCGAGTTCGGAAACGCGGTCGAACAGTGCCTGACTGGCCTTCACATCCGCGATAATCGTGGATTCTGGCTCCATCCGCAGCAGGTCCTCGGCGTAGATCATCAGCAGTTGATCGCCCCAGATAACCCGGCACTGGCCATCGATTGCGCCGATCCGGTCTCCGTCTCCGTCGAATGCCACTCCGAAGTCGAGGTTCTTGTTAACTACAGCGGCCTTAAGATCGGCCAGATTCTTCTCCTCGGTTGGATCAGGATGGTGATTGGGAAAATGCCCGTCCACTTCGGTGAAAAGCAGTACGTGTTCGCCCGGCAGGCGCGAGGTCAGCAGTTCGAGCGCGGGGCCCGCCGCGCCGTTGCCGGCGTCCCACGCGATGCGAAGACGGCTCAGCCATTCGCGGTCGATCCCGTCGAGGCCTTCTATCAGCCGGTCGACATATGTGCTCAGGATCTCGCGGCTCTCGCTCGTACCGTTGCCGTCCAGCCAATCGCCGCTGGTGGCCAGTGTCCCGAGATCGAGTATGTCTTCGCCGAAGAACGGAAGGCCGCCAAGTACCATCTTGAAGCCATTATAATTGGCGGGATTGTGGCTGCCGGTTATCTGAATGCCGCCTTTCACATCTTCCATTGACGCTTCGGCATAGTACAGCATCGGGGTAGGCCCCATACCCACCCGCACCACGTCGACGCCACTGGCGTTGAGCCCTTCGATCAATGCGTGCTCAAGCATCGGCGAACTCGTCCGCCCGTCATATCCTACCGCCACCTTCAGCACACCGTCTGCATCGCCGTGCAAGCGCCGCACACGCGAGCCGAAACCGCGCCCGATCGCGCGTGCATCGTCTGCACCCAACGTTTCACCGATGATGCCGCGAATATCGTATTCGCGCAGGACGGTGGGGTGGAATTGATGACTCATGCGGATGCTTGCTCCTGAATGCAGGATTGGAGTGAAGACCGGGATTTCAAAAAACTGAACCTGCCGATGGCGCTCGGATCAGCGAAGCTGACGTTCCGACAATCGGGCCAACAGCAAATCGCGCGCCGCTGCCGCTTCATGCACGGCTTCGCTCGATCCGCCACGATCGGGGTGAACTTGCGTCAGCCGCCGGCGGTGCGCTTCGATGATATCCTCACGGGTTGCACTGCGCGACACGCCCAGCAACGAACGGGCGCGGGCTTCGGCGGCAGACCGGTCAGCCGCGCGCATCAATTCCCATGGCCAGTGGCCCGACAAGCTTTTGCAGGCAATACTGCCGAGCACCACCAGCATGATGAGCTTGATCAAGGCCGAAACCCCGTCACTGCGCGGCTTCCAGCACGGGATCCGCTGACACGCGCGCGGGATTCGGCAGGTTGAGCCCCATCACCAGTGCGCGCATTTCCTGCCGCGCGACGAGATGGCTGGTCCCGAGTTCGCCCAGGTGGCCCTTGTCGAGCAGCGTCAGCCCCGACGGGAACAATTCGCGGTAGATCACGCGTTCGGACAGGCCATTGGTCACCCGGAAACCGACGCGCTTCGACAATTCACCCAGCGCCTGGTCGATCCGGCGCATGTTGCGCGCTTCGACGTGCTGGGTGCGGTTGCGCACGACCACCCAGTCCATCTCCTTGCGACCTTGCTTGATCGTGGTCATCGCGCGCTTCTTGCGGGCTTCCCAGATCATCTCGGCATAGAACGACAGGCGCCGCACCTTGAACGTTTCGGCGTCGACCTGGCCAATCAGGTCGAAATCGACGAAGCTGTCGTTGAGCGGGGTCACCAGCGTATCGGCGAACGTGGCGGCATGGCGCGCGAAGGGATCGTCGCGGCCCGGCGTGTCGAACAGCAGGAAATCGTGACCTGTGCCGACGTCGAGCGCCATCGCTTCGAGCTGTTCGACGCTGTCACCGCGGAACACTTCGAACGTGGCGGTAGGCAGGGCAATGCTGCGGCGCTTGATCGTTTCGGCGCGGTTTTCGAGATAGCGATGGAGTGTGCGCTGCCGCGGATCGAGGTCGATCACCGCAACTTTGGCACCCTGATAGACCAGCGCGATGGCAACGTGCATCGCCGTGGTGGACTTGCCGGTGCCGCCCTTTTCATTGGCGAAGACGATCCTGTGCGGATCGCCGGCGGACGGACCGTGCGGTTGCGCCGTGCCGGGAAGCTTGTCGAACTGGCCGCTGGTCACCGAAATTCCTGCCTTTTCCATTACAATTGCGAGTGGCTTGCCCACGGGCTAGGGGACCGCCTATGGCCGCCGCCAGGTTAAGCCGCAAACCGCCGCGCGGTGGCTCGGGATTAGAGGACAGGGGATCGCGGTGCAAACCATCTTCCGGCTTGACGCGTTGCGGACGTGCGTTGCCGACCTCAAAATGCGTGGAAAAGACCAGATCGGCCGATCCCTGGCGCTGGTGCCGACGATGGGCGCCATCCACGATGGCCATCTCGCGCTGGTGCGTGAAGCGCGCAATCATGCCGATCTGGTGGCGGTATCGATTTTCGTGAACCCGCGCCAGTTCAGCGCCAACGAAGACCTCGACGCTTATCCGCGCACGTTCGACGCGGATTCGGCGCTGCTCGCGGCCGAAGGCGTCGACCTGCTGTGGGCGCCCACGCTCGATCAGATGTATCCGGCGGGCTATGCCACCAACGTCTCGGTCAGCGGCGTCAGCGAAGGCGCTTGCGGCGCCTCGCGGCCCGGACATTTCGATGGTGTGGCCACGGTGGTGTGCAAGCTGTTCCACCAGGTGCTGCCCGATATTGCGCTGTTCGGCGAAAAGGACTGGCAGCAGCTTGCGGTGATCCGGCAAATGGCGCGCGATCTCGATCTGACCCGGCCTCATGTCCACGCCATCATCGGCGTTCCTATCGTGCGCGAAGCCGATGGCCTGGCGCTGAGCAGCCGCAACCGCTACCTTTCGCCCGAAGATCGCGCTCGCGCGGTTGCGCTGCCCCAGGCGATGCACCGCTGCGTTGCCGTGATCGAGCAAGGGGAGGCAGTGCCGAACGCACTTGCCGCATTGCACGTAGCGCTACTGTCGGCCGGTTTCAGCACGGTTGATTATGCCGAGTTGCGGGATTCCGAAACGCTCGCTCCGCTGGTCGCGATCGGGCCGCGCCCCGCGCGATTGCTGGTGGCGGCGCGGATCGGCGGCACGCGGCTGATCGACAATATGGGACTCAGCGCAAACCTTTAAGCAGATTGGCCAAGCGGTCCCCGGCCATCGCAATACGCAAGGTGGCGATGGCGTATGCCCTTACGTTGGCCTTGGGTCCAAGCACCGCTGCGTGGTCACGATCGCGCCCGGCGTTCAACGTGGTGTCGCGATAAACGACCCGGTCGGCGAGCACGCGGCTTTCGCCCATCCATGCGGCGAACCGGGCGTGCGGCGCCAGCGTGGCTGAACGATCGGCGGGGAGCCGCAGCGCTTCTGCGCGCGATGCCAGGTCTGCCGCGCCGGCGCTGTCGTCGAGGAGGGGGTCTTCGGCGGCATGATCCCAGTACTGGTGCAGTTCGAGCGGCTGGTCGCCCACGTTGGGGCGTACCCAGGCGATCGTGCCCAACCGGTCGGTCGCGTAGAAGCGCCACGACATGTGGTGCCCGGCGTGGAGCGGCTGCTGGATATCGCCCGTCAAGTGGAACACCCAACACAGCGCGATGGCGCGATCGCCTGCGGGCCTGGCAGGGTCGAGCGCTATGGCAAGGTTCCGATCGAATGCGCCGGCGGCCTCGCCGGCTTCGTAAGGCAGCCAGGTCCAGCCGCTGGCGACCCGCGCTTGATAATGCCATTCAGGATGGCTCCATGGCGTCGAGCGGATATCGTCGGGCCAGCGTGCCATCCATTCAAACACCAGCCGATCGCGTACAGGGCCGTGCGCGGCACCGAGATTGCGGGCGAAGCGCGCCGCGTCGGGATGGTGCGCCATGATTGACAGCACCGCGCGCAACGCTGCCGGGTCACTGACGGCAAGTTTGTCGTGCGCGATTGCGCCACTCGCCATGTGCCCGGCATTCGACCAGGCGCAAGCGGGTGTGGCAGCCAGCAAGAAGGCCGTGGCCGCGATGGCAAGCAGCGCGTGGGCAAGGGGTGATCGCAAGGTCATGCCGCACCCATAACGCCGATCGGCGCGCCGGCAAACTCGTGCCGCTGCGCAGCCGTCCGCCCTGGGCTGGAACCAAATCGTCGACTCCGGGTTTTCCATTCAACATCTTAGGGGAATTACCATGGCAAATTATACCGACGAAAACGGACGTGTTGTTGTTGAACGCCGCAGTGGTGCAGGCACCGTGATCGGTGTTCTGGTCGCTTTGGCAGTGGTTGTCGTCGTGGTGCTGTTCGCCACCGGCTTCTGGAGCGCCAACGTGACCAAGGAGGGCTCGCTGCCGTCGATCAAGGTCGAAGCCCAGGGCGGCGAACTGCCCAAGGTCGACGTGGATTCGAAGAAGATCGTGGTCGGCACAACCCAGCAGACGGTCGATGTACCGACTGTCGAAACCAAGAAGACCAAGATCGACGTGCCCACCGTTGGCGTGAAGAACTGATCGTTCGGCACGGCCCGGCAAACGCCAGGCCCGCTCCGCTCGCGCCCGTCAGGCTTCGGCCTGGCGGGCGTTTGGCGTTGATGGGCTAGCCGAACAAGTCCGGTTCGCGCGGGCGGGGTGCCGGGGTGTTGGTCGGTGCGAGCTGCTCGGTCGCAAGCTCGCGCATCTCGGCGTCTGGAAACGGCTGCTGCATCGCGGCAGCTACCGCGCCATCGCCGGACAGCCAGGCATCGGCCAGCGCGCCCGGGGTCAGCAGCACCGGCATCGCCTTGGGGTGGATCGCTCCGACCATCGCATTGGGCGCGGCAGTCAGGAACGCGAAGCGGGGTCCCTCAACGGTCGGGCGCCACAATCCCGCGAAGGCGAACGGGCTGTCGTCGGCCAGCGCGAACCAGTGCTTGCGCTTCCTGCCGGTCGCGGGATCGGGCTTGGCCGACCATTCGCTGAACGCGGTTGCGGGCACCAGGCATCGTCTCGCCGGATCGGCCAGCGCCGATCGCCACATCGGCGAGGCCAGGTTGCGGACATTGGTGATCGGCCGCTTGATTTCGCCGAACGGCGGCCAGCCCCAGCGCATCGTTTCGAGCCGGCGCGGCTGGCCGTGCGCGGCGCTCAAAATCACCGGCGCCATCGCCTCGGGATAGATTTCATCCATCGCGCCCAAGTTCGCGCCCGTCGTATCGAGCGG
>NZ_JANXWG010000089.1 GCF_025351285.1 Novosphingobium sp. | reverse complement strand
ATCGCAGATCGACCCATCGGCGCGGCGAACCTCGGCTTCGACGTGGGCGAAGGTGGTGCCGACGCAACTTGCCTTGGCAAGCTGGTGCTGTGGGCGCAGGTTGCAGACCAGGCCAGTCTCGGTCGCGGCGTAAAGTTCGTGCAAAACGCGATCGCCGAAATAATCCAGGATCTGCGGCTTGAGCGCCTGCGGCAGCGGCGCTGCGTTGGCGAGAATCGCCTTCAGCGTTTCGGGCCGGGCGTACTTGGCCAATATCTCGGGAGTTAGCGCGAAGATCATCTGGAAGTGCGTCGGCACCATGAACAGACCCGTGACGCCGCCGAACTTGAGGCGTTCGAGCGTCTGTTCGGGCTCGAACTTGTCGAGGATTTCGATCGATCCGCCGGCCGCGAGGATACCGCAAGGAAACCCGAGGCCGCCGCCGTGGTTCATCGGCGTCATTGCCAGGAAATGATCGTCGGGGCCGAAGCAGCCGAATTCCGCGGCGCAAACCAGCCCGACCAGCATGCGCGAGCGGTGCGACAGGATCACGCCCTTGGGCTTGCCGGTGGTGCCCGAGGTATAGGGGATGGTCCAGGCATCGCATTCGCCGATCAGCGGGAGGGTCGGCGGGGATTGTGCTTCGGTCAGCAGGCGTTCGTAAGCTTCGCCGAACTCGATCACTTCGACCGCGAGCGCGGCCTTGCGGATCAGCGCCGCAGACTCCGCATCGGCAAACACCAACCGCGCGCCAGCGTCGGCGATGACTTCGGCGATTTCGCGTGGGGTCAGGCGGGGGTTGACCGTCGCGACCGCCGCGCCCGCATCGGGCAGGCCCGCGACCACCTCGATGAATTCTGCGCGATTGCGCGACAGGATCGCGACATTTTCGCCAGGTGCGATCCCGAGCGTGGTGATCGCCGCATCGCGCAGCCGGTCGATCCGCCGGGCCAGATTGCCGAATGACAGCCGGCGCGGCCCGTCGACGATGGCGATCTTGCCCGGAATGCGCCCGGCCGCAGACCTGATCGCGCCGCCGAAGGTCAGCGGATGGAAGGTTGCTGGGCCGGCGCGCGCCGTACTCATCGCGGCAGCTTGCCGAACACGGCCAGCGCATTGTCGCGCATCAGCTTCGCGTGGTTGGCGGGCTTCATCCCGAAATCCGCCACTTCGCGCACCGCGCGTTCGGGATCGATCACCGGCCAGTCGGTGCCGAACAGCACCTTGTGGGCACCGTAGCTGTCGGCATAGCGGATGTATTGCGGCGGCCAGTGCTTGGGTGCGTAAGCGTCGCCGGCGGTGAAGATGTTGTCATGCTTCCAGCACATCGAGATCATCTCGTCGGTCCAAGGCACGCCGATGTGGATGCCGATGATCTTGAGTTCGGGGAAATCGATCGCCACCTGGTCGAGCAGGATCGGCCGCGCCACCGACGGCAGCCGGCGGTCCTTCGAATAGACCAGGTTGTGCCCGACCTGCATCATGATCGGAATGTCGAGTTCGCAGCACTTGGCGTAATAGGGATAAATCTGAGGTGCGTCGGGCGGGCACGCGAACCAGTGCGGATACCAGTGCGCGCCGATAAAGCCCATCTGGTTGACTGCATGCTCCAGATCGCGCAGGCCCTGCATCCCGCGCGTCTGGTCGATCCCAGCCAGCGCGGAGAAGCGGTCGGGGTGCCGCTCGACGATCCGCGCGATCTCGATGTACGGAATCTCCCAAGATCCGCGCACGCGCAAGTCGCCCGCGCGCACCGCGATCAGCAGCGACCGTTCGATCCCGGCGCGGTCCATCTTGCGCAAGTAGTCATCGATCGAGACGCCGTTGAACATCTCGGTCGGCATCCGCACCTGCCGCTTGAAATCGTCGTCGAGCCCGGTCCAGCCGTTGGCGACCGCCTCGGGGGTGTAGATGTTGCAGACGATATCGATGAAGCCGCCCGCCATCAGTCGAGCGCCAGTTCTGCGCTCATGCGGTTCACCGCCTCCAATGCCACCGGCGACAGCCCGGTGCGATCGATCGCGGCCACGGCCGCGCGCTGCGCCGCATCATCGGCGCCGGCTTGGTAGAAGGTTTGCCAGATCGCCTTTTCGATGCCGCTGAGGATCGAGCGGCGCGAATAGCCCGAGGCGCTGCCCAGCCGATCGGCCTCGGTGATCGCCTGCGTGAGCGTTGCGCCCAGCGGTTGCACGGGCTGGACCGGGGTGGTCACGCCGGTCGGCTTGCTCACGGCCGTTTTGCCGGGACCGGTCCAGGCAAAATGGTTACGCTCGAACCCATACCACTTGCGGTCCAGCCGGTGCAGGTCGATGCCGAAGTAATCGAGCGGTGCGCCGGGCAGCGGGTGCACGCCGTAGAGGTATTCGGGAGCGTTCCCCTCTTCGACCCAACCGGTGATCGCAGCCATGTAGTCGATCGCCGAGGCGCCTTCGCCGCCCGAGCAATGGTCCATGCCGGGGATCATGTAGAGCCGCGCGAAATTGCGGGTGGCGGCGGGTCCGCCCATCGTCGTGGCCATCGTTTCGTAGTATTCGATCGTCGGCGGCGGCATGACCGAATGGTCGGCCCAGCCCTGCACAAGGAGCAGGCGCGAATTGTGGTCGCGAAAGGCGCGCAAGTCGGGGTTGTTGGGTGCGATCATTGTTTCGGTCACCACCGGATCGCCGCGCCCCACGGCCAGGTCGAACACCGGTTTGGACACTTCGCCGGGCAGCGTGGCATCGCGCAAGTAGTTGCCGATCCAGTTGAGTTCAGAGCCTTTTTCTGCCCCGCGCCAGGTGTAGAGCTTGTCCACGACGGCAACTTGCGCGGCGGTGAGGCAGGAGCGGGTATCCGAAGTCCGGCACAGCAACTGACTGGGTTTGAACGCGCAGCGGCGCGGATCGCCGATCAGCCCATCACGCACCCCGTCGTTCAAATCGCACTGCCGCACGACCGCCGCGTGGATCAGCAGTGCCTTGCGGTTCGGCAGAATCGGGCGATCATCGGGGCCGGTGTTGAACGCGTCGATGTCCGAAACCTCGGCCGGCTTGACCCCGCCGAACGGGTGCAGGCTGGCGGGTGCGATCGCGACGATGCCGTCGAAATCCTCGGGAAAGCGCTGCGCCTCGATCAGCCCCTGCCGGCCGCCGGTGGAACAGGCGAAGAAGTAGGATTTGAGCGGTGCCTTGCCGTAGAACGCGCGCACCAATGCCTTGCCCGCGACGGTGGTGACATGCGTCGCGCGGTAGCCGAAGTCGACCAGCCCCATCAGATTGTTGTCGACCCAGGTGTTATCGACCAGCGTGGAATAGTGCCCCATGTCGGTGATCAGGCACGCGTAGCCATCGCGCACGTGCCGCCCGCAAGCGAGTTCGACCGCGGCCGAACCGCAACTGCCACCGCACCCGCGCACGAGGTAGCGTCCGTTCCAATGGTCGATCGGCAGGTACATGCCGAAGCGGTCGGTGGGGTTCACATAGCCTTCGACCGCGCAATAGGCCTGGCGTTCGGCGGAGGCGGGTTGGGCTTTTGCTTTGACGATATAAGTAGCCGCGCTTGGCAACGCGGCGAGTGCGCCGCCTTCGAGCGCGGCGCAGCGTGCGGCCTGGTCCTGGGCATGAGCCGGCGCGGACCCGGCAAAGAGCCCTAGCATCATGGCAAGGAACCAGATCCGCACCATGGCCGCGCTCCTGCTCAAGCGACTGCTTTCCACGCCGGCCGGCGGCCCTCGCGGAAGGCATAGTAGCCTTCGCGACCGTAAGGCTGTTCGCGCATGTAACGCACGAAGCCGGCCAGTTCGTAGTCGGCGGCTTGCTCGGCGGTCATATCCGCGCCGGTCAGCATGATGTCCTTGAGCATGGCCAGCGCGGGGCGCGGCTTGTCGATAAGGCTGGCCGCATAAGCTCGCGTTTCCGCGATCAGCGACGCGGCGGGCACCGACTTCAGTGCCAGCCCGAAGTCGACCGCTTCCTGTCCGGTGAGCCAGCGCGCGGTCCACAGCAGGTCCTTGGCGCGCTGGTCACCCACCTTGCGCTTGAGTCGCATCGTTACGCAGGCCGGCACCACCCCGGCATCGGTGTGGACATCGCCGATCCTGGCATCATCGGCGACGATGATGAAATCGCAGCCGAGCGACATCTCGAACCCGCCGGCGCGAGTAAAGCCGTTGATCGCAGCGATCACCGGGATCGGCAGCTTTTCGATCCGCGTGATGATCGCATTGAGCCGGCGCACGGTCGCCTCGAAATAGTCGACATCGTCGAAGGCGCGTTCGAGAAGCCCCAGATCGAGGCCGACGCAGAACGCGCGGCCGGTGCCGGTCAGGATCAGCGCGCCGATGTTCTGATCCGTCTCGGCATCGTCGAGCACGGCTTCGAGATCGGCCAGCCGCGCCTCGTCGATCGCGTTGAGCGCGTGTGGACGGGTAAACGTGGCCGTCGCGATGCGGTCCTGCTTCTCATAAGTCAGCGTGGAAAAGGTCATGGCATCCCTAAGTGCGCTGGAAGATATGGACCATCCTTGGCCAGTGGCGGGCAGCGCGACAGGCCGCTTGCCCGCGATACCCGGATAGCGGGTAAGCGGCCTAGATCGGCGTAGCGACTGGATCGTATGCGACAATCGCAGGATCGCTGGCCGGCGCGGACGAGG
This sequence comes from Novosphingobium sp., assembly GCF_025351285.1. Taxonomy (GTDB): domain Bacteria; phylum Pseudomonadota; class Alphaproteobacteria; order Sphingomonadales; family Sphingomonadaceae; genus Novosphingobium. The sequence continues at coordinate 36,447 of NZ_JANXWG010000089.1, read as the reverse complement.
CATCGTAGTTCTCGGGATCGCGCGCCTGCGTCAGTTCGCCCTGTTCGACCGACTTGGCATGGACGAGCGCGGTGCGCTGTTTTCGGCTCGCTTCATAGCGTGCGAAGGCCGGCTCCACCCCGGCTTCGGCGGCAAACGCGCGCGCGAGAATCATGCCGTCCTCGATCGCCATCGCCGCGCCCATGCCCAGGAATGGCAGCATCGGGTGCGCCGCATCGCCCAAAAGCGTGGCGTGCCCTTGCGACCACTGCGGCATCGGCGCGCGATCGAACAGGCCCCACTTGATCAGCGATTGCGCCTGCCGGATCAACCCGATCACGTCGGGATGCCAGCCGGCGAAGGCGTCGAACACTTCGGCGGGATCGGCCGGGGTCGACCAGCCGTCGTCGGTCCAGCCCTGATGCCGCGCGATGCCGACACAATTGACCACGTCTCCGCCGCGCAGGGTATAGCGGTTGAAGGTCCGCCCCGGCCCCAGGAACACGCCGCCCCGGCCCAATCCCATGCAGGCCCGCGCGGCGTCGCGGCCGACCAGGAAGCGGTAGGCGATCTGACCGGTGTAGCGGGGGGCTTGCTCGCCGAACAGGCATTCGCGCGCGATCGAGCGGACGCCATCGGCACCGATGAGTGCGTCGCCCGTGGCAATTGCGCCGCCGGCAAAACATGCACGCACGCCATTCGCGGTTTCCTCGATCCCAGTCAGCCGCGAAGCGAGATGCAGCGCGCCCGGTGCGCGTTCGGTCAATGCCTGCGCCAGCACGCGGTGGAGATCGGCGCGGTGGATCTGTCGGCCGATGTCGGCCTGGCCATCGTCGGGGCCACCGCTGGCAAAGTCGAGTTGGCCCGCAAGCACTGCGCCGGTCCTGTAATGCAAAAACGCGAAACCCGCCGCCGGGCAGGCAAACGGCGCGATCGCGTCCATCAGGCCAAGCGCGCGGAACACGTGCTGCGATCCGCGACTCAGCGTCAGCCCGGCGCCGACTTCGCCCAGCACCGATGCGGCTTCGTGGACTTCGACCTCGAATCCGCGCTGCACCAGCGCCAGCGCCGCGACCAGCCCGCCGATCCCGGCGCCTACGATCAGGATGCGCGCATCGCTCATGGTTTTGCGCCCAGGTTGATGCTGATTGCCTTGGTCTTGAGATAGCCATCCAGCCCTTCACGGCCGAATTCGCGGCCCCAGCCGGAAAGGCGATTGCCGCCGAACGGCGTTTCGGGGCTCATCGCGCCGTGTATGTTGACGCCCACCTGGCCCGAATCGATCCGCTTGGCGACACGCAACGCGCGCTGGATGTCGCGGGTCCAGACCGACCCTGACAGCCCATAGGGCGTGCCATTGGCGTCGGCGATCACTTCCTCTTCGTCATCGAACCTGATGAGGCTGAGGACCGGGCCGAACACCTCTTCCTGTTCGATCCTCATGCCGGGAGTGACCTGGGTGAACAGCACGGGTCCAAGAAAGTGGCCCGGTCCGTCGATCGGTGCGCTGTCGAGCAAGGCATGCGCACCTTCGTCGCGGGCGATGGCGATATAGTCGAGAATCCGCGCCTTCTGCCGTGCGGAGATGACCGGGCCGAGCACGGTATCGGGGGCGAGCCCGTCGCCGACCTTGAGCGTGCGCGCGTGCGCGGCGACGCCTTCGGCCACTTCGTCGTGAATGTCGCGGTGCACGAACAGCCTGGACCCGGCCATGCATTGCTGCCCGGTCGACAAATAGCAGGCCATCGACGCGGTCGGGATCGCGGTGGCCAGATCGGCATCGGGAAAGATCACCACCGGCGATTTTCCGCCGAGTTCCAGGCTGACCTTCTTGAGATTTCCGGTCGCCGCCTCGACGATCCGGCGACCGACCGCGGTCGACCCGGTAAAGGCGATCTTGTCGATGCCGGGATGCGCGGCCATTGCGGCGCCGATGTCCTCGCCATATCCGTGAACCAGGTTGAACGACCCCGGCGGGCCGCCCACTTCCTCCCACAATTCGGCGAATATCTGGCCGACCAGCGGCGCCAGTTCCGCGGTCTTGAGCACCACCGCGCAGCCCGCCGCCAGCGCCGGCGCCAGCTTGAGCGCGATCATCCCCGGCGGCGCGTTCCACGGCACGATCGCGCCGACCACGCCGATCGGTTCGCGGATCGTGGCGACGAGGAAATCGGTATCGGGCCGCGCGCCGATCGTCGGGGTGAAGCTTTCGCCCGCAATCTTGGTCGCCCAGCCCGCGTAATAACGGAACAATTCAGCCGCGAGAAACTTCACCACCATCCGCGACGACGCCAGTGGCGAGCCGTTGTCGAGCGTCATCACTTCGCCGATCAGGTCCGCCCGGGCATCGAGCAGGGTGGCGAAGCGTTGCAGCATTTCGCCGCGATCGCGCCCCGATGTGCGGCCCCAATGTCCCGCCATCGCGGCCCGCGCGGCGGCGACGGCCTGGTCGAGTTGCGCAACCGAGGCGGCGCGAATTTCGGCAAGGCATTGCTCGCGCGCGGGATTCTCGACCGCGATCGTGCGGCCTTCGCCCTCGACCCAATCGCCATCGATATAGAGCCGATGCGATCCTTCGAGAAACCGGCACGCGGCTTCGCTGGGTTCGGGACGTCGGATCGAGACCAGATGCTGTGTCATAGACGGCCGCCCTCCCGCTGCCCGGTGCACTCACTCAACCAGTCGGGACGACCTTGACCACGATCAGGCAGCCCGCCAACCGCCATTCGGGCAATGGCGCCCGAGACCGTACCTTCGACCGGCGGGCCAGGGTCTCGCCTTATATTGTCAGGGGACCGGCCACGCCGTCACCAAATGCCAGCCGTTCGATCGTGCGTGCCATTTCGATCAGTTGCGGCGCGAACTTGCGGGCAACGCCGTCATTGTCGATCGCGCGCGTGATGAAAGCCATCAGCAACACCGCGCGCACATGGCCCTTGTCCATGATCGGCACCGCGATGCTGCGTTCGCGGCCCAGATCGAAGCCGAACCCGAAGCCGTTGCGGCGGATCTGTTCGAGCGCATACGTCATCCGCGCCTCGTCGCGCGCCGGCGCCTGCGCGGGATCATCGGAAGCGCGCAGGATCTCCAGCATGATCCGCTGCTGCTCGTCCTCGAGGAAAGCGAGGTGAACCAGCCCGCTGCTGGAAATGCCCATGGCGATTTCGCTGCCGATGTGGCGGCGGTGCAGGTTGAGCGAAGTGGCCGGATCGGTGGTCAGCCGCAGGCTCATGTATTCGCCGAGCGGGGTGGCGATGAACAGCGGCCAGCCGATCTGCTTGGTCGTTTCGAACAGCAGCGGCGCGGCGACGTGGGTGATCCAGCTTTCATCGGTATAGCCATGCGACAGCGAGCGCACGCGCAGCGTCAGGAAATAGCGCTTGGTCTGGGGATCGCGATCGCAGAACCCTTCGGCGAGCAGCGTCATCAGCACGCGTTCGGCAGTCGTGCGCGGCAATTCGAGCGCTCGACTCAATTCCGAGATGGTGATCGAACCCTGCTTGTTGATCAGCGCCATCGCCCGCAGGCCGCGCTTCAGCGATTTCAGTTCCTGGTCACTGTCCACCCAGCCGCCCTCCTGCTGCGGTGCTGCCCCTTGCCGTGGGCATGATAGCCCGGATTGCCGGCATGGCTACAAGTGGTGCAAGCAAAATGGCGACCTTGCCGCCTTTGCAAGCAGGATTGACTAACCGGTCGTAGCGTCGGTCCGATTATGCCGTCAAGACATAGCCAGGAGCAGGGCATCGGAGGGGCACGAGATGAAGATTACCGCTGCGCTGCTGGAAACCTCGGGTGCCGCGCATCCATACGCCGCGAGCATGCCGTTGCGGTTAACCGCGCTCGATCTCGCGCCGCCGCGGGCTGGCGAATTGCTGGTGCGGATCGATGCAGCCGGATTGTGCCATTCCGACTTGTCGGTGATCAACGGGGATCGGTTGCGGCCCTTGCCGATGGCGCTGGGGCACGAAGCGGTCGCTACGGTCGTCACACTGGGCGATCCCGACGACCAGAGGTTCGCGCCCGGAGACCGGGTCGTCCTGTCATTCATGCCGGCCTGCGGCGAATGCCTGCGCTGCGTTTCGGGCGAAGGCTATCTGTGCGATCGTGGGGCCGTGGCCAATGGCGCGGGCGAGATGCTGCGTGGCGGCAGCCGCCTCCATCGCTGCGATGGCGCGCAGGAAAGCGTGCGGCATCACCTCGGCGTCTCGGCCTTTGCCGATCACGCGGTTGTCGATGCCCGCTCGGCGGTCAGGATCGATGCCGACATCCCGCTCGAAGTCGCGGCGCTGTTCGGCTGCGCGGTGCTGACCGGGGTCGGCGCGGTGCTGAACACCGCCAGTCTCAAGGCGGGCGAAAGCCTTGCCGTCTATGGCCTTGGCGGGGTCGGCCTGGCCGCGCTGCTGGGCGGGCTGGCGGGCGGGGCAATTCCGGTGGTGGCGATCGACCCGTCTGCGGACAAGCGCGCGCTGGCGCTCGAACTCGGCGCGGCCGCAGCGTTCGCGCCCGACGGCGCAGAGGACGCGATCGTCGCGCATCTCGGTGGGCGGCCCGATCTGGTGGTCGAATCGGTGGGCAGCGCGCGCGTGCTCGAACTGGCTTATGGGCTGGTCCGGCGCGGGGGCCGGGTGGTCACCGTGGGCCTGCCCAATCCGCGCGAGATGTTCTCGATCCCCGCCGTCAGCCTGGTCGGCGACGGCAAGACCGTAATGGGCAGCTACCTTGGCAGCGCAATCCCGGCGCGCGATATCCCACGCTACATAGCGTTGTGGCGCGCGGGCCGGCTCCCGGTCGAACGGCTGCTGAGCAATGTCGGCCAGCTCAAGGATATCAACACGATGTTCGATGCGCTCGCTTCGGGCGCCGCTATCCGCCAGATCGTCTTCCCTCAAATCGAACGGAAATCCGCATGAGCTTGGCCACGGACATTTTCATCGACGGACCAGTGGGGAAACTGTCGGTCCGCACCAAGGGGCTGGAGGCAACGCCCGCAAAGGTCGTCATTCTGGTCCAGGGGGCTAACCTGTCGGGCCAGCTCGGCTATGACTTCGCGTTCGATGGCGGCGCGAACTACTCGTTCATGGATGCGCTGGTCGCGCGTGGCTATGGCGTGGTGACGTTCTCTGTTCGCGGTTATCGCGACTCCGAATTGAGCGCACACCCGCATACCGTCCAGACCGATCAGGCGATCGAGGACACCGCCGCGGTGATCGACTGGGCGATCGCGCAAGGGTTTGCGCAACCGCACTTGCTCGGCTGGTCGTGGGGTGGGCGCATTTGCGGGCGTTATGCCGAAACCCGGGGGGCGTCGATCGATCGGCTGATCCTGCTCGATCCGGCGATCGGCGGGGGTAACCGCGTGCCGTTTCCCGACAAGACCGACTGGTGGTTCAACGCCGCTGCCTATTTCCGCGAGCGGCTCGAACTGGATTTCATGGAGCCCGCCGCACACGAGGCGCTGGCGGTGCAGGCCGAACGCGACGAACCGCGCGCACCCAACGGTATCCGCGTCGAAAACGAGAACGGCAGCGTGGCGGTGGTGCCCGAGCGGCTGACCAACCCCACGCTGATGCTGTACGGCTATGCTGCGGGCATGCAGAACTACATGCAGGGCGGATCGGTGCGCGGCGATTTCTTCGAACGGATTGCGCATCACGACAAGGCGCTGGTGATCGTGCCCGATGGCGGTGATTACGCGCATCTCCAGAACGCGCGGATGCGGATCTGGAAGGTCGTCGCCGATTTCCTCGAAGGTTGATGCCAGGACGTGGCCATTCGTAAACGCTATATCGATGGTCCGTTCGGACAAGTCCATCTGCGCGAGAACACGCCGCTTGGCGGGCCGCCGCTGGTATGCCTGCACGCCACCGCATATTCGTCGCGCAGCTTCGTTGCCCTGGCCGAGGCGCTGGACGGCCGACGCCATGTGATCGCGATCGATACGCCGGGCTACGGCCAGTCCGACCCGCCGCCGGACCGCATCGACATCGCGGGTTATGCCGATGCGATCGCCGCTGCATTGAGCCCAGAAGCGCCGGGCATGACGCTGCTTGGGCATCACACGGGCGTGGCTATCGCCGCCGAAATGGCGTTGCGGCATCCGCGCCACGTGAGCCGATTGGTGCTGTCGGGCATTCCCTATTTCCAAGCGCTGGACTTCGCCGCCTGGAAGGCGCGGCTGACCGTGCGCCATTCGCTGGACGAGAATCTCGATCACCTGGCCGAGCGCTGGGATTTCCTCGTACGCAGCCGGCCCGCGGGGATAACGCTGCCGCGGGCGTTCGGCAATTTCGTCGATGAGCTCCTCGCCTGGCCGAACGGATCGTGGGCGCACGAGGCATTGTTCGCCTGGCCCGTGGCCGAGCGGCTGGCGGCCATCACCCAGCCGACGCTGGTGCTGAACCCACCCGGCCATCTTGCCGAACCCTCGCGGATTGCGGCGGCGATGATGCGCACCGCAACCGTCGCGGAACTGCCCGAACTCGGCGGCGCCGCGTTCGATCTGCACGCGGACGTGCTTGCCGCAAGGATCGATGCGTTCCTGCGCGCTGACGCGCTTACGCCCAGCGCGGCCTGATTTCGCCCGCTTCGAAGTATTCAGGAAACAACTGCTGCAATTCGGCCCAACCGCGCGGGTTGAGCGGTTCGTGCATCGCCGCCTTGTGCATGATGCCGTGGATCGAAAAGCGCGATTCGAAATCCTGAAAGCCCAGCCATGGCGGCGTCGCGATATCGAGCCGGTACATGCCCGTAGCGGGGACCGAGGGGCTGGATGTGGCGAGATCGGCCTTGCTGGCGGTCCATTCGAGCACGGTGTGCGCGGCTGATCCGGTCTGCTCGGTCAGTTCGGGGATGCCTTCGCCGCTGGGGAAGGCGCGCACCTTGCGTTCGGTCTGGGTGATGCAGACGCGGTCACCCAGGTCGCGCAGCGTGACCTCGGCGCTTTCGAGTCGCGCGAAAGCCTGGACCGCATCGAAGATGGCGATACCACCCGAACCATCCGCGCGCAGGCTGAAGCCCGACGGGCCTTCCTCGAACTTGCGCGCCGCCTCGACCGTCCGGCCGGTCAGCGGGTTGGTCCAGTTGCTGGAAATCTCGCCGGTGATCGCGTCGCGGAACACGCCGATTTCCCACCACGGCACGCGGTAGGATGTGTCGTCAAGCGTTTGCGCGCCATAGATCATCACGGTTTCGACGTGGTTGACAATGATCGGCGGGTGTCCGGGAACGGTCACGATCCCGGTGCCGAGATACCACCAGGCGGTTTCGCCCTCGTCGAGCGTGGTCAGCGTGCGGCGATAAGTGTTCAGCGCGTTTTCGGTCATCGTCGGGCGTGTCTCTACAGGGTTTGAAGTGCGCTATTCGGCAGCGTTGGTCGCTTCGCGGAAGTGCTTGGCGACGAGTTCGGCTTGCGGCGTGAGCAGGCCGTCCTTGCGAAAGAACAGCCCCATGTTGGTTTTCTCGACGGGCGTGTCGCAGGAAATCGCGACGAGGCGGCCGGCATCGAGCTCCTGCTGGACAACCTCCTGCGGCAGGATCGTCAGCGCGTCGGTGTCGATCACCATCTGGCGGATCAAGGCGATCGAATTGCTGCGCAGCGTCTGCACCGGCATCGCCATCCCGCGCGATTCGAAAAACAGCCAGAACCCGCGCTGCACGCTTTCGCTGTTGAGCATCGCCCATTGCACATGCGCGAGATCGGCATTCGACACCGTGTCCTGTTGCGCCAGCGGGTGGCTCGAACTGGCAAACACGCGCGAGCGGTGCGCGCGCAACGGCTCGATCGTCACGCCGTCGCTGTAGTGGATCGGGCCGATCAGGCCGAAACCGAAGTCGATCGCTTCGGACTTCACCCGCGCCAGCAATTCGACAAAGCCATCCGCGATCACGGTGACCTTGAGATCGGGATTTTCGGCGTGAAGCGCGGCCAGGATCGGCGGCACGAGGTACGTATCGTAGTTCTGGGTGATGCCGAAGGTAACTTCGCCGATCCGCCCTTGCTCGAGCGCCTTCACCTCTTCGATTGATCGTGCCACCTCGTTCAGGATGACCTTGGCGCGGCGCATCACCGTCAACCCGTAAATCGTCGGTTCAACACCCTTGGGGCCGCGGATAAGCATCGGCACGCCCAACCGGTGTTCTAGGTTCTTGAGGCTGCGGCTAAGCCCCGATTGCGAAATGAAGGTCTTTTCCGATGCGCGCAGCAGGTTCTTGGTATCGATTGCCGCAAGCAGGTGTCGAAGTTGCTGGATCTCCATGATTGCCTCTCCGGGATGGCCTTGCATCCGAGCAGGCATGAGGCGGGAATGTGGCGTTTGCGGGAAGGGAGCCCACTGCAAACGCCCGCCTTTCGGTTGTCGAAAACTCATGATACGGGGCAAGTTCTTGACGATTTTGCATGGCTTGGACCGAGCGCGATCAGGCCGGCAAGTCGGCCAGGCCCAAAGATCCGGGATTCATCCGCCCATCTGGGTCGACGTGCCGCTTGATCGCGCCGATCAACGCGGCGATCGGCGGTGTACGCGTGGCCAGCCAGGGGTAGGTCTTGCCGATTTGAACATGTGCGCTGCCGTGGCGAACCATGACGGCCGTCAGCTCCTTGCGGATCTGCATGGCAAGTTCGGTGGTTTCGGACGGGCCGTCGAAACCGGCAAGCGCGTTGATGTTGCTCAGTTCGGCTACCCGATCGTGCTGGAAATGGCGCGGATCGTCCCAATAGATCAGCGGTTCGAGACAGGCGCCCTGCTGCCCGACACCAAAATAGATGACCCCGCACTCGATCCCATGCCGCGCCATATCCTCGGCGCGGTTCGCCAGCACCAGGCGGACATCGCGGCTCAGGGCGGCAAGGCGCGAATGCGGCACCAGCCCGTTGGTCGGCAGGTTGCGCATGGTGGTGCGCCGCTCGGACGTGTTGAAGTTGATGAACGGCGTGCCGCGCGTCGCCATTGGCGCGGACGGCGTGATCTCGCGCGCGTCGGTTCCGGCCAGAAGGTCGCGCAATAACGCCCGGCGTGCGTCGGCGCCCTCGGCGGTCGGGTCGTCGATCGAGATGTTGAGCATGAACACCTCGCCGTCGAACACCGACTTGCCCGCGATGGCCAGCCGCGCAGCGTTGAACAACCCGCGCGAGCCTTTCTGTCCGCGAGCGACGCCTGCGAGCAGCTTCAAGTCCTGCATGAGGCTGGTGCTCTGCGCTGCCATGACCTTCACGAAATAAGGGTCCCAGCAATAGCATTCGCCCGCGATCCCCAAGCGTCCGACCGCCGAGACAGCGGCAATGGCGGCTTCTTCGCGATCGAACACGAAGCTGAGGAATTGGGTGTGCTGCGGAAAGGGCACGAGCTTCAGCACAGCCTTGGTCTTGAAGCCCAGCGCGCCGGTATCGCTCAGGAACAGGCCGGTGAAATCGGGGCCGTAACTGCGGTAAAACGGGGTCGCATCGGCGGCGGCACCCCACGATCCGGTGCGCAGCACGGACCCGTCGGCCAGGACGATCTCGACCGCCAGAACGCTGTCGGCCACCGGCCCGTACTGCGATGATCCGAGGAAGAACGATCCTTGCGACAAAGCCCCGCCAACCGTGGCCGCATACCCCGACATCGGCCCGAAATAAGGCGTGCGCAGGCCTTGGGCCTTCAGCGCTTCGTAAAGCCGTTCCCAGGTGCAGCCGCATTCGACGACCACATACATATCCTCGGCGTTGATCTCGATCACCTGGTCCAGATCACGCATGTCGACGATGACGGTGGATTCGTTGATCGGCAGGTAGCCGCCGGTGTACGAAAACCCGCCACCGCGCGCGATCACCGATACCCCGGCGGCATGGCAGATTTTCAGGATAGTGGTGACTGCGTCGGTGTTGGCGGGGCGGACGATCGCCAGCGCTTCGGTGCCGCTGCGGCTCAGGTCAGTGGAAAAGAACACGCGACGGCCGTCGTGCCGCTCCACTCTGTCCGGGCCCACTGCCGCATCCAGGGCAGCGATGACATCAGGCTGGCCGGCCGGATCGTCGCGCGGGGTGGATGAAAATGGCATTGCAGGCTCCAGCGATCGATTTAACGCAAGCCCGACGCTGCGACCGACGGCTGAGATCGGAAAGAGTAGAGACGTGTTCCCCCGCTATTCGGTCACTTCTTGCGATCCGATTGGTCGATCGGGGTTGATCGGATTGGGCCGACGCCTCTTGCGGATCGGTGGTGCACAGCACTGTCTCAATGGCAACGCCCGCTTGATTCGGCGCACCAACTGCCGCGATGCCGCGCCGGTGCTTCCAAGCCTGGGTGATCCGGCGGAACTGGTTGCGCTGGCGCCTGCGATCGAGCCCGTTGCCCAGGCAATGCCCCGTATCACGCAAAGGGAACGAAAATCATTGTTGCCCACCGTCGACGCGCAATAGCGCCCCGGTGGTGAACGAGGAGGCGGGGCTCGCCAGCATCAGCGCGGCGGTGACAATTTCTTCGGGATTGCCCGGGCGCCCGATTGCGACTGGCTGCTTGTGCCGCCGCTTGGGGTCCCAGGCTTCGGCGATGTCGGTCAGGAACGGGCCCGCGCTGATCGTGTTGACGCGCACTGTGGGTGCGTATTCGCGGCTCAGCGACACGGTCATCGCGTTGAGCGCCGCCTTGGCTGCGCCGTATGGAACTACGCCGGGCAGCGCCATCAACGCGCCGGTCGAACTGATGTTTATGATCGCCCCGCCGTCTCCTTGCGCCATGCGGTGCCCGATCTGGCTGGCGAGCCGGAACGGACCCTTGAAGTTGAGGTTCATCACCGAATCAAACAGGCTCTCAGGCATTTCGTGGCTGGGGCAGGGCGGCGACATGCCCGCGTTGTTGACCAGCACATCGACGCGCCCGAACGCAGCATAAGCGCGCTCGATCAGCGCATCGCATTCGGCCCATTTGCCGACGTGCGCAGAGACTGCCAGCGCACTGCGGCCCAGGGCGCGTACTTCGTTTGCTACCGCCTCGCAGTTGTCGAGCTTGCGGCTGGCCACGACCACATCCGCCCCCCGCGCGGCGAAGGCCCTGACCATCTGGTAGCCCAGGCCGCGCGAACCGCCGGTAACCAGCACCACCTTGCCTGTGAAATCGAACAGTGGATCGATCATGCAAATGTCTCCATGCGGGTCGGGATATGCTTGCTCGGGACCAACCCGGGCGCAACCGTGCCACGGTTGAACAAAGCCTTGGCGGCTTGCACCTTATGCACTTCGCTCGGCCCGTCGGCCAGCGCAAGGCAATCAAAGTCGGCCGTCTCGCCTTCCACAATGGCTTCGACGGTTTAGCCGGGCAGTTCTTGTCCCTCATCAAGCCGACCAAAAATGCTACGTAGTTTTGCGAAGTGTTAACCATCGCGGATCATGCTTCAGCATAGGCACTGGCGGACCGAACTTGCCAGGTCTGGAGAGAGGCAGCAGCCATGGCGACAAGCTTGAATCGGGCGGCCGAACATCGCGCGGCGATGAACTGGATCGGGATGATCGGTCCGCTCGCCTGTTCGGGATTGATTGTCGGCATCGTGGCTGCGCGTTCGCTCATGCCATGGTCTCCGGCCAGTGAAGCCCTGGCCGATAAAGCCATCGTCACCCAGTTGATCCGCACACTGTTTGCGGCGCAATTGCCGCTGGTCTGGCTGTTCGCGGAAACGACCGCCTGGCGCCGTTACGCTCCGATGCAGCGCGGTCGCAAAGTGCTTGCGCTTCAGGCGCTGGCGCTGGCAGCCGCAATCGGGTTCTGTCGCTTCGCGGGCATCTGATCGAAGCGGTTGGCGGGGCGTTGCCAAGCCTGGTTGGCTATGGCAGCGATGGTGTGCGGGCGCATCGCGCTTCACCGCCCGATGCAAGGAACCCGGCCAGATCATGCAGTGCACACCATGAAGCCCAATTCGTGAAAGCCGGCGCGCGCGGCGCATTCTTCTATTTCGACTGCTTTCGCCTTGTTGCCGCCTTGGCGGTGGTCATCGAGCACGTGCGCGATCTGCTGCTGCGCAAATATGCCGACGTCGGCTCGATCGGCCTGCTGTGGAAGGCGCTTTATTTCGGCACCGGCTTCGGCCACGCTGCGGTTATCGTGTTCTTCGTGCTGTCCGGCTTCTGGATCAGCAAAACGGTTGACCGGCGGATCGATGGCCCAAGGTTCTGGGCGGATTATCTGGTCGACCGGCTATCGCGCCTGCTGATCGTGCTGGTGCCCGCGCTGCTGCTGGGTGCCGCGTTCGATTGGACGGGGGTTCATGCGCTGGGCGGTTCGATCTATGCGGGCACGTCGGGGTCGCTGACGATCCAGTATCCCGTGGCCGAACGGCTGGGGCTGGTCGTGCTGCTGGGCAACCTCGCGTTCGTACAGACGCTGCTGGTCGAGACGCTCGGCTCGAACGGTGCGCTGTGGAGCCTGACTAACGAGTTCTGGTATTACATCTGTTATCCCGCGCTGGTGCTCCTGCTGGCGCGGCGGCTGTCTGGTTCGCTGTTAGCGCTCGCGGTGCTGGCGCTGTTCCCGCATTTACTGCCGGGTTTTGCAGTGTGGCTGATGGGCAGCGCGGTCTATCATGCCGATCGGCGCTGGCGCGGGCGGGTTTCGCGGCGAGCGGGCGCGGCGGTGCTCGTGGTCGCAACGCTGCTGCTGGCGGCCAACCTGGGCGCGGCGCGGGTCCAGTATTTCGGCTCTGTCACTTCGGACTTGCTGGTGGGCGCCGCGTTTGCCGGCTTGTGCTGGGCGCTGCTGGTGATCGATCCCAAGCCGGTGCGCGCGCTCGGACCCGTTTCGCGTTATGGTGCGAATGCCAGCTATTCGCTTTACGTCACGCATTTGCCGCTGGTCGTGCTGCTGGCGGCGTGGCTGATGCGCGGGCCTGGCCATGGCGAGCGGTTGCTTCCGGGCGGCATGGCGCTGCTTGCGTTTGCCGCGGTGGTGCTTGGCGCGGTGGCGTGGGGTTGGCTGTTCGCCGCGATGACCGAGGCGCGCACCCCGCTGTTGCGCGATCGGGTGAAGGCATTGCTGGGCCTGCGCAAACCCGAAGCCGTGTCGATTGCCTGACCCGAACATCGCGGGTTGCGCTGGCCGGATGCTCGTCTAAGGCGCTCGCGTCTGGCTCGCCCGGTTTCCGACCGGCTGGCCAATCGGATCAAAAACCTTTCAATCACGGACGACGACACCATGGCCAAGGCAATCAAACTGACGCTGACCGAAGACGAAATCGAGATGCTGGTCGATGCGCTCGAAGTCGATCACGAAGGCTATCTCGAAAGTGCCAAGGAAGCGCGCGGCAACAACAACCGGGCCGATGTGGCCACCTTCACCGAAGCGGCCGAACGGATCGGCGCGTTGATGACCAAGCTGCGCGCGCTGGTCGAGGAATGACACGGAGCCCTGTGCCGGGCTGGCGTTAACCCCGATCGGGCATGGTCGTCGTCTCATTCCGGCGAGTCGAGCGAACCTTTGTCAATCAGTGGCAACTATTCCCATCCGGTAACCGTCAACGGCTTTTCGTGCATCAATTGCGCCGAGGTGGCGCAGGCCAAGGCCGATATCGATCCGGCCAACCCCTCGGCCGGGCCGGGCGGGGTAAATGACCCGAAGAAGGCGGCCGAAAAGAAGCACTTCGCCCCCGAAGCGCGCGATCCGGCGCACCTGGCCAAACTCCACGCCGCGCAAGGATCGGCACGCTCCCCGGCAAGCGCCGCTTATGCCGGCATTGCGCCCACACCCGGCGGCCTGGTCAGCGTGAGCGCCTGATCCATCGCACCGCGAACGCGTGAGCGAAAAGGTGACATGTTGACGGAACGGACGGTGTCCTGAGCGTAAACTCCGATCCTCCCGAAGGCCAGGAAACCGCGCCCCGGTTTCCGGTTGCGCAAACTGCAAGTTGATTAAACACATGCACGCGATTGGCAGTCACAGAGTGTTTTGCCCGACCGACCGGGCGCGGCGGCGCTATAGCGGGGGCGAGGCGTGTAGGAAAGTTTTTGGTGGGCGCGGGCGAGGATGCGCCGCAAACGCGGCTCCACCACCACCGTCGCAGCGGGCTTGATCCGAGGCCCAGCTTCCTTGCGCCTTCAACAAAGCGAAATCGTGCCGTGATGGCGATCGGCGATGAAGGTCACCAACCCGCAGCAACGTTCGCGATCCATGGTGCTGCTTCAACGGCAGCAGGACGGGAGACGAGACGGGGGAGCAGTAACGTTCGCTCGGCAAATGTCCGAAAGTGCCGGCATGGGGCTCGAACTGGTCCGCCCGGACACGACCCAATTGCGGACGCAAAGCTGAAGGCATAGGCAGTCGCGATGATGAAGTTCCCGCCCTCGTTGGACGATGCTGTGAAAGCGCGCGCGTTTCGTGCAACGAACGGGGAACTGGGCATAAAGCTGACCGATACGGCCATCTTCCTTGCAGCTTGCCGAATTGATGGTGTCGAGGTGCTAGGGTGGGAATTATGGGTTATCGATCATGAATGCGGGGAACGGGTAGCTGGCCCGTGTCATGCTCCAGGCGGTTGGTGCGGCGAAATCCCGATGCGGAAGGGTACCATTGCCGTACTTGGAGACGATGGCGAAGCTGATGCGACTGAGCAGCAGCTTGCAGACTTCGATGTGAACGTGGAGGTCGAGGCGATCTGGCTCCCCTATTTGCGGGTCAACTTCGCGTTGGCTGGCTGAGATCGGCCACTCATATGCCGACCGGGCACGCCGTACTTCGCCCCGAGTCTAAACGTCGTCTGCCTAACCTTTTGTTTACGCTCGCAAAAAATCTTTTGTCCCACAAGTCCCGCCATTGCGGATTGCCGATCTTGGCCGGGACGAATTCGCATTGGCGACTTGTTGGCGCGCGGTGCGCCGTAGCGAAGCCAATCCCCGCATCGAGTGCGGGGCGACGATGGTTTTGTACGGGGGCGAGAGCGGGGTTGTGTGGGGCACCGGACCTTATCCCGGTGCGTCGCTCCTTGGATCCTGGTCCCGCGCCAGCAGCGTCAGTGGCCTGCTTGCGGGCCGTTGCTCTTGAAGATCTGCGACATATCGTCGCATTCGTTCGGTTTGGGATTGACGCCGGCGATGAGAGCGGCCCGCGTCGCGCTGAAGCCTTCGGTCTGGCAGCCGACCGCCAGGTTGAGCACCCGGCCGACCACGCGCACGTCGAAGGTGCGGGCGATGCCGGCGGGCGTGGTCAGGTCTTGCGCGTGGATGCCGGCGATCATCGAGCAGGCGATCAGCGCGCCCCAGCTTGTCGCCGGGGTCAGGCCCAGCCAGTTGCGGCCGTTGCCTGCGGTGGCGCGATGGCGGGCGGGCGCGGCTGGGGTGGGGGCTTCGGTCGATACCAGCGCCGCACGACGCCCAAAGCCGCCGGGCCGTTGTGAAGGCTCGCGTGTATCGCGGCGCGAGGGGGCGACGAGCGCCATCGATCCGGTCACCGCGACGATCGCCGCGATCCGCTCGGCAATCGTGGGGTGCGATGCGGTGGGGCCGTCCGTCGCGCCGTCGATCATCATCGCATCCTGGCCTGAAGACAGATCGCCAAGCCCGCTGCGCCCGTCGATCGCGCGCAAGGCCGAAACCAGCGCGGCGGGGTTCTGCGTCAACCGCACCGCCTCGGCATCGGCGACCAGTTCGCGCGCGGAGGACACCATCAGCCGGGTGAGGTGCGCGCCGCGCAACGCCTGCTGGCGCAGCGTCGAAAAGCCGATGTAGAGCGGCACGATCACCGGCAGCATGAACGACGACAGGATCAGCGACAGCGATTCCTGGTACCACGGCACCTTGCGGAACTGGCGATGCGTGAACCATTCGAGCGTGCCGACGCACACGTTCGTCGCGGCGATCAGGCGGATATCGCCGGCCTTGATATGCGCGATTTCGTGCGCGGCGACCGCGGCCAGTTCCTCGTCATCCAGCCCGTCGATCAGCCCGCGGGTGAACACCAGCACCGCATCCTGTGCGCGGATACCGCAGGCGAAGGCGTTGCGCGCGGGGCTGTCGATCACCGCGACGTAGGGGGTGGGCAGGCCGGCGGCGATGATCAGCGGTTCGATGATGCGGCACAGACGCGGTTCATCGGCGTTGTCGACGAAGCGGAATCCGGTCTGCTTCTGGACGGTGCGGACGTGCCAGGCGAATTGCAGCGCGAACAGGCCAGCGCCGGCGATCATCGTCAGCGGCACCCAGCGCAGGAGGTAGCCGGTCCAGTTCTCGAACGGGGCGTGCGCCGGGTCCCACATCGCCAGCGGCGCCCATAGCGAGACGATCGCTATCATCTGGAAGCTCAGCACGAACCCGCCGAGCAACTGGATCGAGCGTTTGTCGTTATGGGCGACGTGTCCGTAAAGGCCGTTTACGCGCATGGTGTGGCCTAGAACGCGATGGCCATCGGTTCGTCGATCAGGACGCGTTCGAAGCCCAGGTCGAACGGTTTGCGCTGGCTCATGTTGCGTTTTTGCGCGATCAGGCTGCCGGGGAACTGGCGCAGCGTGGTGTCGTATTCGCCGACAGCGAGGTTGTAGAAGCGGCGCGAGGCGGTGATGCGGTTTTCGGCGTCGATCAGTTCATCGCGCAAGCCGGCGAAGTGGCCCGATGCTTTCAGGTCGGGATAGCGATCGGCCACGCCGAGCAGCGCGTTGATCTGCTGGGTCAGGTTCTTTTCGGCCTTGAGCTTCATGTCGGGCGCGCTCGCGCGCATCGCTTCGACGCGGGCCTGGGTGATGCCATCGAGGATGTGCGCTTCGTGCTTGGCATAGCCGCGCACGGTTTCGACCAGCGCGGGGATCAGGTTTTGGCGGTGCTTCAAGTGCGCGTCGATGTCGGCAAAGGCGGTGTCGCAACGCGTGTCGAGCGCGACGAGGCGGTTGTTGGTCGATACCCAGATCATCCCCGGCGCGGCGATGAGCGCGGCGATCACCACCAGCAGAATCAGCAGAAACGCGATCATCGATGCTTCCTTTCGACAAGTAAGGTTGGAAGTACCGGGGTTGGCTTGACAAAATGTTGACGGATGGAGCTGGCGGCGATTTTAACGCGACCTTAAATCCTCGCCCGCAAATTACGGCAAGTAACCGAGTTGTCCTTATCTGGGGGATTTCATGTCCGAATCGATTTTTGCGCGCGTTTCGCGGCTGTTCAGCGCTTCGGTCGAAGATTCGGTCGATCGCATGGAGAAGGCCGGCGGCGATGCGGTGATGCGCGAAGCGGTGCGCGAGGCCGATCGCGCGATCGATGCGGTGAAGGCGCAAGCCGATGCGGCGATGGCGCGTCGGCTGTCGGCCGCGCGCCAGCAGAAGCTGCTGGGCGAGAAGGTTGCGGAACTGACCGAGAAGGCCGGCTTTGCCGTGGCCAGCGGGCGCGATGACCTGGCCGAGGCGGCGATCACCCGGCAAGTCGATTTCGAGGAGCAATCGCGCAAGCTCGACGCGGTGCAGGACCAGGCGCGCGAGGAAGAAGCGCGGCTGGCCGATGGACTGACCGCTCTGGAAGCGCGCAAGTCCCAGATGCAGGATGCGCTGTCGGCGTACGAAATCTCGAAGCGCGAGGCTGCACTGGGCGGTGACGGCCCGAGCCATCCCGAACGTTCGGCCGAAAAGAAGGTCGATGCCGCCGAAGCCGCGTTCGATCGTGCGATGTCGGGCGCGGGCGGGGTCGGGTTCACGCGTTCGGACGCCAAAACGATCAACGGCGTGGCCGAAATCGGCGCCATGCAGAAATCCGCAACCGTGGCCGAGCGGCTGGCCGCGCTGAAGGCGCAGCAAGCGGCCTGACCGAGGCGGGCCAGGAGCAAGCGATGTGATCAAGAAGCCGACCGCCGAGTGGCAGCGCGAGGGCGAGGGCGCCCGCAAGGCGCAGGCCGCGGTCAGTGGCGGCCTGAAATCGCTCCAGACCGGCGCGCGCGTGGTCCATGGCGGGGCGCTGGTGGTCCAGGGCTACATCGGCATCGCCTTTGGTGTGCTGTGGATTTTAGCGGGCGTGGCGAGCCTGCTCAGTGGATCGGTCGCAACATTGATCGGAGCTGGGCTGATGGGCTTGTTCGCGATCTGGCTGGGCCAGCGCCGGATTGCAAAAGGCAAGGCGTTGGCGTCCGCGCACTTGCCGGCTGCGGAAAAGACTGCACCCGATCCCGGTTCGGCGGACCTTGCGCGGGCTGTGTCGCAGCCCGGGCCGGAAGCCGGAGCCGTTCGGGCGCTGCAAGACAAGGCCGCCGCGACTTATCAGGCCGAAGCGGCCGCCCCGGCGTTCGATGCCGATGCGATCATCGCGCGGCATCTTGCGGAAAGGGAACGGCTGGCGGCACAGGCGCAAGCCGTGCCGGTGCCGCTGGTCCAGCCCGCGCGGCCTGCTTTCGGGCGCAAGGTCGCCTGATCGCGGTCAGCTTGACGCGACAAGCTGCGGCTCGCGGTTGTCCCCAATTGCCTTGCGCGGATATCCGGTGCAGCGGACGAGCTTCTACGGCACAGGTCCCGCCGGGGCGATCCCGATGCCGCCCGAAGGTGCCAATCCACAGTCCTTGTGCAGCGCGGCATTGCAGGGGCGGGGGTCTGTCACCATATCCGGACCGAGCCGCTGCGGCCCGCGATCATCGTGATCGCATCGCCCGCCGCGTGATGGGATGGACCCCGTGACCGATATGACCCCCGAGACAAGTGCCGACATGACCGATTATCCGCTGTTGCCGTTGCGCGATATCGTGGTGTTTCCGGGCATGGTCGTGCCGTTGTTCGTCGGCCGCACCAAGTCGGTTGCGGCGCTCGAAGCGGCGATGAGTGGCGCCGTAAACAAGGATGGTGGAACCGCGGAAAAGGAAATCTTCCTGCTCGCGCAGCTTGATCCTGCTTGCGAAGAGCCCGAGCGCGACGATCTTTACGAAACCGGTGTGATCGCCACGGTGCTGCAATTGCTCAAGCTGCCCGACGGGACGGTGCGCGTGCTGGTCGAAGGCCAGCGCCGTGCGGTGTTGGACAGCCTGCGCGAAGAAGGCGAGATGCTCGTTGCGCAAGTGACCGCAATCGAACCGGAAGAGGCTTCGGGCACCGAAGTCGAGGCGATGATGCGCCAGGTGGTCGAACAGTTCGGCGAATATGCCAAGCTGTCGAAAAAGCTGCCGCAGGACGCCGGCGGTGCGCTCGACGAGATCGAGGACGCGGGCAAGCTGGCCGATACGGTCGCTTCGAACCTGGCGGCAAAGGTCGCGGAAAAGCAGGCCGCGCTGACCGAAGCCGATCCGCTCAAGCGCATGGAAATGGTGCTGGCCTTCATGGAGGGCGAGCTTGGCGTGCTCCAGGTCGAGCGCAAGATCCGTGGCCGCGTGAAGCGCCAGATGGAGAAGACCCAGCGCGAATATTACCTTAACGAACAGATGAAGGCGATCCAGAACGAACTGGGCGGCGGCGAGGAAGGCGAGACCAACGAACTCGCCGAATTGCAGGCCAGGATCGACAAGCTCAAGATGTCGAAGGAGGCGCGCGCCAAGGCTCAGGTCGAACTCAAGAAGCTGCGCGGGATGCAGCCGATGAGCGCCGAGGCGACGGTGATCCGCAATTACCTCGACGTGCTGCTGGGACTGCCGTGGGGCAAGAAGTCCAAGCTCAAGAAGGACATCGCCGCCGCGCAGGACGTGCTCGATGCCGATCATTATGCGCTCGACAAGGTCAAGGACCGCATTGTCGAATACCTCGCGGTGCAGGCGCGCACCAACAAGCTCAAGGGGCCGATCCTGTGCCTGGTCGGGCCTCCGGGCGTGGGCAAGACCAGCCTGGGCAAGTCGATCGCGCGTGCGACCGGGCGCCAGTTCGTGCGGCAATCGTTGGGCGGGGTGCGCGATGAGGCCGAGATCCGCGGCCACCGGCGGACTTACATCGGCTCGCTGCCGGGCAAGATCATCACCAATCTCAAGAAGGCAGGCACCAGCAACCCGCTGTTCCTGCTCGATGAAATCGACAAGCTGGGCCAGGATTTCCGCGGCGATCCGGCGTCGGCGCTGCTGGAGGTGCTCGATCCCGAACAGAATTCGAAGTTCCAGGACCACTACCTCGAACTCGATTACGACCTGTCGGACGTGATGTTCGTATGCACCGCCAACAGCCTCAACCTGCCCCAGGCGCTGCTCGACCGGATGGAGATCATCCGGCTCGAAGGCTATACCGAGGACGAAAAGGTCGAGATTGCCGAGCGGCATCTGGTGGCCAAGCAGGTCGAGGCGCACGGGCTCAAGAAGGGCGAATTCACGCTGACCACCGAGGGTCTGCGCGATCTGATCCGCTATTACACCCGCGAAGCCGGCGTGCGCACGCTGGAGCGTGAAATTGCGCGGCTGGCGCGCAAATCATTGCGCAAGATCCTGGAAAAGCAGGTCACCAGCGTCACGATCACGCCCGAAAACCTCGGCGATTTCGCCGGCGTGCGCAAGTACAAGCACGGCATGGGCGAGGAAGAAGCGCAGGTCGGCGCGGTGACGGGTCTGGCGTGGACCGAAGTCGGCGGCGAGTTGCTGACGATCGAAAGCGTGACCGTGCCCGGCAAGGGCCAGGTCAAGACCACCGGCAAGCTGGGCGAAGTGATGCAGGAATCGGTCTCGGCGGCGTTCAGCTTCGTCAAGGCGCGGTCACCCGCTTACGGGATCAAGCCGTCGCTGTTCGCGCGCAAGGACATCCACATCCACTTGCCCGAAGGCGCGGTGCCCAAGGACGGGCCGAGCGCGGGCGTGGGCATGGTGACCGCGATGGTCTCGATGATGACCGGGATCGCGGTGCGCCCCGACGTGGCGATGACTGGCGAGGTCACGCTGCGCGGGCGCGTGCTGCCGATCGGCGGGCTCAAGGAAAAGCTGCTGGCGGCGCTGCGTGGCGGCATCACCACCGTGCTGATCCCCGAGGAAAACCGCAAGGACCTGGCCGAAATTCCGGCGAACGTGCGCGAGGGGCTCGACATCATCCCGGTCAGCCATGTCGACGAGGTGCTGAAAATCGCGCTGGTGGCGCCGTTGGAAGCGATCGAATGGACCGAGGCGGACGATCTGGCGAGCCAGCCGCTTCTGCCCGGGCATGTCCCTGGAACGCCAACGGCACATTGATCGCGGATTGACGACTGGCGGAGTTGCAAAGCCTTGCAAGGCAAGCTCGGTGTGGCTTCGATGCCAAAGTGGATGAAATTCGCGGTGGAATCTGGGATAACCCCCGCGCTTCAGCCACTTTTGCCTTTGACAAGGCCGGCTTTCTCGTCTCAATTCCGCGTTCCCGCGCGGCGATTCAGTGCCGTTCGCAGGCAACCAATGTACGTTTTTCCCAATAGTCCGGATTTCCAGGACAGTGGTAGGGGGTTTGCAAATGAACAAGAATGACCTGATCGGCTCTGTCGCAGACGCTAGTGGCCTCACCAAGGGCGATGCCAGCAAGGCCGTCGAAGCCGTGTTCGACGCCATCACCGGCGCGCTCGGCAAGGGTGACGAAGTTCGCCTTGTCGGCTTCGGCACGTTCTCGGTGGCCAAGCGCAAGGCGTCTACCGGCCGCAACCCGCGCACCGGCGAACCGATGGCCATCAAGGCCTCGTCGCAGCCCAAGTTCAAGGCCGGCAAGGGCCTCAAGGACTCGGTGAATTAAGATACCTCCTTTGCGCTGATCGCGCGGCGTTCTGCCGCAACCGGCGTTT
The DNA here is from genome assembly GCF_025351285.1 of Novosphingobium sp. GTDB lineage: Bacteria > Pseudomonadota > Alphaproteobacteria > Sphingomonadales > Sphingomonadaceae > Novosphingobium. The sequence goes on along the minus strand of NZ_JANXWG010000089.1, from coordinate 14,849 downwards.
TTCTCCCCATCGCTCCGCACCCCTGGCGATCGCTTGCCATCGGTCGGAATGAACGGTCAGAATGATCAAGCCGCGCCTGGCATCCGGGCGCGGCTTTTTTCATGGGCGGTTTACCGGACGTGCAGCACCAGCAGCAGCGCGGCGAACAGCCCATAGAACAGCCCCATCGACGCCAGGAACCCGCGCGAAATCACCCCGCGCGCGAACGATACCAGCATCACCGCCACCGCGATGGCGGTGACCACCCCTGCCATGATCAGCGACCGATCGAGCAGCCACGGCGTAAAGAACAGGCCGAACGCGGTCGGCACGGTGGCCTGGATCATCATCGAACCGCTGATGTTGGCCAGCGCCAGCCGGTGCTTGCCCTGCCGCACCCAGATCACCGCGTTCATGGTTTCAGGCAATTCCGTTGCGATGGGGCTGAGCAGCAGCGCGAGCAGTTGCGGTTCGATTCCCAAAGCCGGCCCGATCGCATCGAGCTGGCTTACGAACAGCCGCGATGCAGCAAAGATCACTACCAGCGCGAGCCCGGTCTGCAGCGCGGCGAGCGCGAGCGGGGGTGGTCCCGGCCGTTTGCGCGCGAACGACAGCGGTTCGAGTTCATCCTCGACTTCGCCACTTTCATCGCGGCTCATCTCCTTCCAGAAGTACAGCGCATAGGCACCCAGGAACGCCACCCCGAGCCAGGGCTTGTACGCGAACGCCACCAGCCCGACCGCCAGTTTGACCACGAAGATGCTGAGGAACCAGGTCTGGTCACGGCTCAGGCGCTTGAACTCCTGCCGCACCGCCTGGTTGCGCTGCAAGTGCTGGTGGCTGAAGATCAGCGTGGCGCCCACTGTGGCATAGGCAATCGTGGCCAGCACCAGCGGGCCACCCAGCGCGGCGCCCACGCCCAGTTCGCGCTGCGCGTCGCTTTTGCCGAACGCCACCGCCACGAACGTGATCGCGCTTTCGGGCAGCGCGGTGCCGAACGCGGCCAGGATCGTCGCGGTCGCGGTGCTGCCGACCGACAACCGCCGGCCGAGCCATTCGACCCCGTTGACGAAGAATTCGCAGGCGAAATAGATCGTTGCGGCGGCTCCGAGCAGGAGCAATGCCGGCAGCAGAATTGGGGTCATCGCATGGTTCGGATGGGTTTCAGAAGCGGATCAGCGCGGTCGGCGGCGCGGTGGTTTGCGGATTGACCAGCCATTCCAGCCTTTGCATCCCCGCTTCGGCTTTCGGCCCCTCGTCGGTGTTGTTGGCCAGGATCGTGCCATCGGTGTGCACGGTGAAATGGCCGTCGAGCCTGGGAAAGCCGGGCGGGGTTGCGGTCTTGTCGGCCTTGGACGTATCAGCGCCGCCCAGTGCGCCCGCCATTCCGGCCATGCCGGCCAATGGCCCCGCGGACTGCCCCGACGAAAACGCCGGCGCATCGATCCGCACGGTGCCATCGTTGCGGCGGATCACCGACACGAACGGCACCAGAAACGGCATGCGTTCCACCGTCGGGAAGGTGAAATCGTGGTCGAGCCGGCCGGCAATCGCATATTCGACCTCGAACCGGCCATCGCCTTTCGACACCACCGATTTCCACCCGGCCTGCCGCGCCAGATTTTGCGCGAACTGTTCGCTGGCTTTCGGATCAGTCGGGTCGATCCCGCCGAGCATGGCCTTGGCGGTTTCGGCGTCCTTGGTCGCCTTGGCCTTGACGGCGTCACGCTCGTCCTGCCATTCCTGCTTTTGCTGCGCGATTTCGTCGGGTTTGCAGGGGCGGACCGTATCGGTTGCGTCGTCCTTGCAGTCCTTGGTTTCGAACGGCTTGTTCGCGGCCTGGTCGTTCATCCCCGCAGCCATGCGCGACAGCGCCAGCACGAAGATCTCGCCCTTGTAGGTGAAGCCGAAGCTGCCGTCCTTCTTCAGCGTCAGGTCGCTGGTGAACTTGCCCGGCAACAGCAGGCACCCCGTCAGCAGGATCGCCATTGCGGCGGTTACTACGAATGATCCCCAGGCCCTCGCTCGCATCGCATCCCCCATATCTATCTCAATCCGACGCTCCAGGTCGCACCGCCACGGCATAAAGTGCGATCGCCGCGGCATTCGATACATTGAGGCTTTCGATCGCGCGGCTGATCGGCAGCTTGGCCGTAGCATCGCAATGCTGGATCACGTTGTGACGCAGGCCATCACCCTCGGCGCCGAGCACCAAGGCAACCGGTCCGCTGGGCAGCGCGCCGGGGAAGCTGTCCTTCGCCCCGCCGTCGAGCCCGATCCGCCAGTACCCGGCCTCTGCGATCATCTCGAGCGCGCGCGCCAGGTTGACCACGCGCACCCACGGCACGATTTCGAGCGCACCCGAAGCGGACTTGGCGATCACCCCCGATTCGGGGGGCGCGTGCCGGTCCTGCGTGATCATCGCCGCCGCGCCGAACGCGGCGCATGACCGCAGCACCGCGCCGATATTGTGCGGATCGGTGACCTGGTCAAGCAGCACCAGCACGCGGCCCCCCCCGTCCTTGGCGGCAATTTCGAGGATCTCGTCGAGCGCCACGTCGGGCAGCGCGTCGCATTCGAGCACCAGCCCCTGGTGCGGTGCATCGCGCGCAACCAGCCGGCCCAGATCGGCGGCTTGCGCGTATTCGACCGGCAATGACGTCGGCAGTTCGGCGTCGTTCGCGTCGAGCATTTCCTGGATCGCCTCGCGCGTGCCCCACAATTTTCGCGCGGTGCGTTCAGGATTGGTCAGCGCGGCTTCGACCGCGTGGCGGCCCCACAACCGCACCGCGCCCGTGCTGGCCCGGCCCGATCCGCGCCCACCCTGCATTCGCCCGGCGCGCCCGCGCAAGGCGCGTTTTCTGATCTGATCATCGCGGGCTGACATGGGGCTGGCCTTGGTTTTGCTGGTGGTTTCGGAACGCGGCCTGCGCTGGAATGGCCGCCGCTGCGGGGTCGCTCCTGCCAGCCAGACTGCGCCTGCGCAAGTTTTCAAAGCCCGGAACGCGCAATGCCGGCATTGACACGCGCGCGCGGCTTCGCCAATGGAGCGCCTCTCGGCCAGACGGCCCCTTTGCGGGGGCCAATCGCGGCATCGAAATCCTGGATTTCGGCACCGCCACCGACAAGCTGGTATGGACAGGTGGCCGAGTGGTTAATGGCAGCAGACTGTAAATCTGCCCGCGAGAGCGTACGGTGGTTCGAATCCACCCCTGTCCACCACCAGCCTTTGATTTAATTGATATTTTTTCAAAGCCGGCCGACTGTTCCCAAAACCGCACCCTAAACCTGCTTCACGTTAGGGGCGGCCGGCAGCGAACGCGGGCGAGCGATCGTCCGTTATATTCAGTCTGAAACGCTAAGAGGCTTCGCCGCGCTGTATATGCAGTGCACGTTCCATCCGCCCAAGTTCAATTGGCAGACCGACAACCGCCCGGTTTGTGTGTCGAGTATCCAGACCGCCGGGTTCCGCTCTTGATTGAAATTAGGGACGGTCCCCAGAGGAACGATTGTCCAGCGACCGTTCGGCTGGACTGCGTCTGGCTTCGCCGGTTGCAGACTATAACCACAGCCGCCCAACGCTAAGAGCGCCATCAAACTCCACACTCGCATGATAGCTCCTTTGCTGCCCGGCCAACCAGAATTGCCGGTCGCTTCCCGTATTGTGCCGATAGTTTTAGGACTATCCAAACGTACTTACTCCCCGGGCAGCAATTCCACCGGTCCGCACTTAACCCGCCGAGAACCACAAGCCCGGCAACGCAAGTTGCGCTCGATCGCGCCCATGTCCCGGCTTTTGCCCGCCTTAGATCGGGCCATGCTGAGCGCCAGGCTGTCTAGCACGGTTGCTCGCCCGCACCCTTGGCAAACAACGCGAAGGTTGAAGCCGTGGCGGCTGTAGTCGCTTATCGAGTCGAGGCGCTTCGATCCCATGCTCGCATGAGAACGAATGCGGAACGATTCGGCAAGGAAGGCGTGGCCTGTCCTGATGGAAAAATATGAGGAAACTTTGGAGGCGAGCGATTCAATAATCCCATGCGGTCGCCAGTTCCGCGCGCCGTGTAATGGTCTCGCGCACCATGCACCCCAGGTAAAATATCTCTGATCCGCTGCCGCCATTCAGCAATCGCACCCGACAGTTTGCAAGGCGAAAGGCTGACCATGCACGCTGCGCAGCCATGAGTTGACCCCGCTGCGCCACTGTCGCGTGCAGTGCGCTTTCCTTGAAGTCGAGCGAAAGGAAAGCGTCTTGCCGAGTCAACTCTGCGTTGAAGCAATTGCCTTCATCGACCATCGAGGAATGCACCTCCATGCATTGTCGAAACTGGGGGGTTCCCGCCCGTTCGGCAGAAAACGGAGACGCGTCCTGAGCCTGGGCCGAAGTCGGTAAAGCCAGAATCAGGGATAAAATGACTGAGGTTCTCGCTGACGTCACCTTGATAACCTCCAGATGCTCAAATGGATTGCCTGTGAAATACAGGGGATTCCCGGGCCAACCCCAATCTTACCAGCCTTTTATCGCGTCGTAGGTAGCGCATGGCTATCGAATAACGCGACATTGAGGACAGGGGTTAGGGATTTGTCGCGGCCATTTCTTTCAGGGATTTAATCGATTCCCGCCTATTCTTCATGCATTCCGCAACGTCGCGATCAATCATAGCATAGGCAGACCCTATTTGCTGAACGCTTGAATCGTCGGCTAAATAGCGGCCCTGCCGAGTAGCGTTAGCGGAGTTGATCGGACAAGCGCTTTCAAGCGCGCCATCGGCGGATAGCCGCAGCACCCCGATTGTCACATAGCTTCCTATTCTCCGGTTCGCATCAAACCCTAGCCAGTCATACCAGTGACGAGGATGCTTCTTCTCAAAATCATCCCAATCCTTGAACAATTTATGCATCGTCTTAATCTGCAAATCAGCTTGCGAATATCGCGATTCTTCTAAGTCGATACGACGTTGCCTATGGGTCTGGCCGGGATCGCCCATCGTATCGACGATCGCATTCTCCACGATTCTGGTAACGTCCTGCTCGGACATCGAGTCAAACTGCGGTGGCTCGGGTTCGCGCGAGCAAGCCCCTAGCGCAAGCATCAAGGGCAAAAAACGAAAGGAAAAGCCGCCTTTCATACCTCTGTTTAAATAGCGGACTGTCGGGTTTTTAAGTGGCAGATCAAACCGGTAATCATCGCGCATAGCCAACCTCCAACGACAGCTTATCGAACAAGGAGCGGCGCGACGGCAATGGCAATTCAACGGATGGGCACCGATCCTGCTAATCGCGCACTGCCTTCATAAGCTGCCCAGCTTCCCGCCTTAGCGCGATGACCTCGTTGGTGCTGCCGCCATGCTTCCACGCGCCATTGCGCTCACCAGAGGGGGCCCCTGAGCCTTTTGCTCCCCCATGGATTCGACATCTAGCCTTGCCCTTCACGGCTGGGCAGCGACACAACCCGCCCGCTCTCGTTCGGGCTTGGCAGAGCGGTGCATTCGTCAATAGCGCGGGTCGCCCGTCCTTGGGCTTGGCTTCCATTTTTATCATCCCCCCTATGGTAGTGGATGTGCTGGTGCGTTTCCTTGCGGACCTTGATCGATTGGCGCGCGGTCGTGTTCTTGGTGCGGTTCGCGCGAAGGGAATCCATCTGCATCGCGAATGTCCGGGCTAGCTTTGCCGCCGTGGCAGCGGTGCGCGTGTCGTAATCGTATTTGATCGCGCGCGCCGCGACCTTCATCGTCAGCAAGTGGATCGCGACCATTTGGGCGGCAAGTGCGGCCTCCAACTCGTTGCGCGGCTTTACCGAGTTGACCAGCGCCAACGCGGCAGAATATTCGTTTTCATCTAGCCGCCATTGTTGAGCCTCGTCGTCCCAATGGCTTTCGCCCACGAGCGATTGAAGTTGGGCCAGAAACATTGCGATCACGGACGCCGACCGCGTGCCGAACGCGTCGGCCAGTTGCAGTTGCCACAAGCCCGGATCGTTGTGCGGCGAGGTCCAGTGCTCTTTGTCGAATCCGGCTGGTTCCAAGATGATGCCCGGCGGGATCGGGCGAGCAAGGGCACGATCGACAGCCTTGCTTTCGCCCTTTACCAATTCGGGGTGCGGATCGGGACGATTGCGCGCCCGCCGTTTGCGCTTGGGCTTCACCGTTACGTCGAGCTTTTCCGGCTCCACCCGCCCATCGTCCGGCAAGGGCTGATCAGAAAACGGGCGAGCCATCGGGCCTCACGATCGAATACCAGCCCACCACAGCGGCGCGGAAGGGACGGCCGCCGCGCGTGCGCCATTCCCCCGCACGCCAAACGGCGCTTTTGAGGTTGTCTGGCTGGTCCTGCAACTGGACGTAGGCGACGGGGAACGCTGGCTTGCTGTCGAGCGCCTCCAGCTTAAGGCGGCACTCTCCGAATAGGGGTAAAACAATGCGCCGGGTTTGCCAATTCGTCGTCATAGCGGGGCCTCCCATATCAGCGGCATTGGCTCCAGCGTGCGCCTCCACAGCCAGCCCTCGCCATCGTCGCCCTGCCAGTGCGCAACGCCGGACGTGAAGGCGAGCCGGCGCGCGCCGTCCAGGCGATCGGCAACGGTGCCCTCTCCGGGGCCGAAGTGCGGCCGGATGCCGAACAGGTCGCTTGCGGTCCAGCTGATCGCAGCGGCCATCTCGGCGTGGTTCCGCGCCAGCCACAGGGCGTCCGCAAGCAAAGTGCGCCACCAGTCGGGATCAATGCCAGTGGGCGGGCGGCTGGGGTCCAATTCGGCAAGCGCTGTGTGCCACGCGGCGGGATCACCCTTTTCGCGATGTTCCCGGTGTTCCCGGTGTTCTTCTATATGTTTTAGCGAGTTACGCGCGACAGCAGGTGTTCTCGCAGGTGTTCCCGGTGTTCCGCTCAGGTGTTCCGGAACACCAGGAACACCGGGCGCAATCTCAGGTGTTCCGTGCAAACCCGCAGAAAACCGCGACGGAACACCGGGAACACCGGGAACACCCAAATTCGGTATGCGGTCGAGCCAATCAAGCATCGTCGCCACCAAAGATGGATTGCTGCACGATGTAGCATCGCGTCTTGCCCATGCCCGGCAACGCCACGCTCACGGACGCCTTACCCGCATTATCGGGGAAAAGGTGGCGACGCTCCAGCAACAGCGCGCTAACGGCCTTGACGTTCAAGCCCCGGCAGACTTCCGCTTTCCAGATTGTTGCCGGTATCAGATATTCCCGCCGCCCCATCGGATCGAGCCGCCAGAAACCGGCGCGGTTGTGAATGACCACTGGCCCATCGCCGTCGATCGGCTGAAAGCGAGCCGCGCCATGAGCTGTCAGAAATTCGGCTATTTGCTCGATTGCCGCGCCGTCCTCGGCAGCACCCGCACCGCCGCGACCTAACAACCAGCTAGCGAAGATCGCTTTCGCCGCGCCGGTCGCTTCCCCCGGAGCCCAAGGCAGAATGCCAAGGCCCGTTGCGATCTCGCCTGCCATGGCGATCAAACCGAACCTGCGACAAGCCCGCGCCACCTGTCCCGATGCGTCGGCGGGCTGGCAGTCATTGGCGAAACGATCGATGCCTTGCCGTATCAGGCGGGCCTGTGCTTCACGTTCGCCAATCAGGCGTTCGACAAATTCGGGACCAGCTATGCCGTAGTGTTCCGCCGCCGCGCCCTTGATCGAACGCGCCAAGGCATCGCCATTTGCGAGCCCGCCCAGGCTGTCGAACAAACCAAAGCCCTTGCCTGCATCGGCTTCGATGTCGAGAATGCGAACCTCTTGGCCAGCGGCGGACCGCCGCCCGCGCCCATCCGATCGCGCGTGCTCGGCCAGGCTGATCTCGCCAGATGACAGGAAGAACGTAAGCCAACGCCGCGCGGCCCGAGCATCACCGGTTTGCGAGGCGCGGGATTTTCCGCAACCATTGGCCAGCATGTAGGCGATGCTTCCGGCTTCCTTGGCGTCGAGTTGCGCAAGTTCGTCCAGGATCAGCAGGGTTTCGTTGGCTTGCTCGGCAATGCCTTCCAGCCCGTTTGCCGTGGCGCGCCACTGCCGCACGAATGATGGTGAACCCCAGATACTCGCCGCCGCCAGCAACGCGGTCGATTTGCCGATCGAGGACTGCCCACGCAGGTGAATGCCGCCACCTTCTCCGCCCACGGCTTCCAGCAAAGGCCCCACAAATCCAGCGCAGAGTGCAATGGCGATTCGCGTGTTGCCGATGCCGTGGCGCGCAACACCTTCCTGCCATTCGGCCAGCGTTCCGGCCGAGCGATACTCGTGGTCGACGGTGCCCGCGCCCTGATAAACAACGAGGTCGCCGCCGCTGATTCCAATCGTGCGATCGGGCAATGCGAACGCCCCGTCAGCCCAGCCAACGCGCGCCACCGCCCGCGCTCGCCGGTCGATCTTGACCGAAGCCAGAAACGTCTGGAGTGCGTTGCGGGCTTTAATCGATGGTGCGACATACAGCCCGCCATGCAACAGCAACTGGCGAACCTCGCGCCCGTCGCCTGCTAGATTGGCGCGCGCTACTGCCAGTTGATGCGGCTGGTTGTCGTTATCGTTCCAGCGCAGCAAGACGCCCCACGCGGTGCTGTGCCGGTCGCGGGTTTCAGCGACGATCTCCAGGGGCCCGCACAACAGCAGCGGCCCCTTGTCGTCGTCTTGATCCTGAAACAGCCCCTTGTCGGACAGGTGAAACCCAAACGGCAGTTTCACGCTATGGGCTTTGGCCGTGCTGAAGCTGTCGCGGATTGCATCATCCTCATAGTCGGCATGATCGCGGCGCGAATAAGCGGGGGCCGGGTTATCCATTCCAAATTCCTCCCGGCAGCGCGATCAGCGCGCCCGTGCGTTGCGAAGCGAGGCGGGCGGCTTCATGCCCGGCCTTGTCGTCATCGGCGGCGATTATCAGGGTGAGGTCGGGCCGCTTGGCGTGGATTGTCTCAGCCACGGTCGGCAGGTTGCCGGCGGTCATCGCCGCGACAACCGGCAAGCCAGTGGCGCGACGGACAGCCGCAACGGTGCCCACGCCTTCGCCTATCACCAGCCGGTCCACAGGTTCGCCCACAGCCCAGAACAAGCCCTTGGTGCGACAGCCGGGCTGATAGAGCTTTTCTTTGGCCCGGCCGGCGACGATGCTCTGCAGATTCCAGACCAGGCCATCGAGGTCGCGCATGGGCACCAGCAAGGCGTCGATTGCTCCAAAGGCGTCACGTCCCTGCCAGAGTCCCTCTGGCGCGATGCGCTTGCGGACCAGGTAAGGATGCCCCGTTTCGGCTGGACGCGCCCCAGCGAGTCTCTGGCGGGCATTCTCGGCCGCTTTGGCGCGCGCCTCTGCCTTTTCCTTTTCCCGCTCGGCCTCGGCCCGCCGAATTGCAAGCCGTTCGGCCGGTGTCAGTTGGCGGGGGCGGTAGTCGCCACGCGCGGGCAGAAAGCCGTCGCGGCGGAGCATATCCTTGACGGCCAGCGCCTCATCGCGCCCGCCATTGTAGCAGGCCACCAGCACGCCATCGGGCGCGCCATGTGCCAGTCGAATGGCGGTGCCCCGATCGCGCCGCGAATGTCCAGGTGTTGGAATCAGACATTCCTTGCCTGACAGGTTGCCGCCGTAGTGCGCCGCTATGGCGCGAAGGTCCGCCGCGACAATCATTTCGTCGCCCCTTTCACGCGTTGACCGGGCCGCTTGTGCTTTTGGCAGCGCCGGTTCGGTTGAAACTTTGACGAGGTCGCGGGCGTGGTCACCGTGAAAGGCACACCGCACGTCGCGCACGGCGACCGCCAGATCAGGATTGTGGCGATCGTCCCGTCACGGCGCGCGCGCTCAAAGCGCCCGGTGGCCGTGTAGGTCTGCCCGTGAAAATCGTGGACAGCGCCAATGTCGAACAGCATGGGCCTATCGGTCATGACGCCACCCCGCCAAACGCAAGCGCCGCCACCGTCGAAGCCATTTCAGGCCGCACGCGGTGCGCTGCGATCAGGAATTGAGATTGAAGGGCGATCGGGCTAAAGGGGTCACGGAACGGGCCTAGACAGCTATTCCGCGACGCGCCGGTGCCAGCCGGCGTTTCGCATGTGTGGGGCATGGCCTTATGCCTCCCCTGCGATCAAGCGGTCGATGCTCTCGCGCTTCACGAGCGTTTTCCGCCCGATCTTGAAGGTTTCGAGCGTGCCGGCGTTGATCAGTTCGTGAAGCTTGGTAACGCCAATGCTAAGGGCCTCGCAGGTGTCCTTGCGAGAAAGGGCTAACTTCGTCATCGATATTTACTCCGCCCATCTCGTTCGCGGTTGTCTTTGCGAACGGGGGCGGATGACTATTTAGACCATGTACGAGTGCGCTCCGGTTGGTTTACCCAAAATTCAAAGAGGCGGCTCGCGCGCTTCTTCGTCCGCGATCCGCTTCAGCATTAACCGGGCTTCCTCCCAACACCGCGTAACGGTGGATCGACTGACATTCTTGCCCATCTTCTCCGTCCACTGCGTTGCGATTGCGGCGATTATGGCACGTCTGACGCCTTGGGGGCGTCGCAAGGGAACGCTGATGTTTCGCGACGCCGGCCCGCCCTCGCTAGGGCTGGTCCCCGCAATTGCGTGGCACTCTTCCTCGACATCGGCGCGATGGGCATCACAACTTTCGGACCTCAGCCATGCTGCACGCTTCGAGACCGGGATATAGTCGAGATTACCGATCACTGCCCTATAATCACTTTGGGCAATGATGCGCTCCACGGCGGCTGCCTGATTCCTCATCGCAACTGCGTCAAATTCAGCCTCGCACTCAATTCCAATTGCCAACCGCTGCAACGCAGTAAGCAGACCCGGACGACCAGAATTGGCTCTTAATCCTCCACGCATGCCGCCTCCCAAGCGGTTCCCAAGGGGTGACGGGGAAGCGCGTGGGATGCGCGCTTATCGGCTGGCCAGCCTATCCCCGCCCGATGGTATGGGGGCTTTTGTCAGTTTTGTCAGTGCCTCAAACCGGCATTCCCCGCCACGTTTGATCGCCCACTTTGAAATATACGGAACCACCAGGACCCGGCCGGGCCAGCAAGGTCCGCTGATCGTTGAACAGATTGTGGTCGAGCGAATAGACGTGCGGCGCTGGCACGTCGCCCGGCATTTGCTCAGCCTCGGCGTCATGGTCGGGCTCGCGTCCGTCATGCTCACACCCGCCAGGGTCGCCAATCTTGCAGCCAGGGGCGCTGTGAAGCCTCTGAAGCGCCCGCGTCCCAATGCCGGGGCAATCGTCCTCACTGGCGCTGTGATCGCCAGCGTCGCCGTCGTCCTCGTCGTCCTCGTGCCCGGCGATATTCGGCCCGCGCTTCTGGCTGCCGCGCATCGTGGTCCATTCGAGCCAAGCGTTCTCGCCAGCGTCGGAAATGTCGCAACCGGCCCCGTCACCTTCCACCGCACGGCCAATGTCAGTGCAGCGCGAAACCTCGTCCTCGCTGCATTCGCCCTCAAGATCGCCATCGCCGTCCAGCACGTCCAGCAAGTCGATCGCCACGGTGACGAATGCCACCAGCTTGCGGCGATCGTGACGAGCCAGGATGCGCGCGACCGCTGGCATGGGCGGAAATGTGCCGGGCAGCGTGACGGGTGCGGCAACGCCGCTTATGGGATTGGTAGCCATATTCTCGACTCCTTGTCAGTCGGTTGTGGTTAGGGCCAGCATCGGGCTTCCATCCCTTTGCTGGCCCGCATCCATCGGGCACCACGCCCGGTGAAACTTTAGGCGGCTGCTTCGCCGCGAATTGGGGTGACGTTTTCGCCGGCCGCATCGATGGTCATGCAACGGGTTGTCCAAGCCTCCATCAGCTTGCGCCGCTTGTCGAACAGGTCGCCGCGACGATACGCTGCCTCCACCTTGTTACCGACCACGTGCGCTAACGCCATTTCAGCAACCTCATTGGCGAAGCTGGAGCATTCCGCCGCCCAGTCGCGGAAACTGCTACGGAAGCCGTGCGGTGTCGCGTCAACCTTCATGCGCCGCAGCAGCATGGTCATGGCCATAGGTGACAGCTTGCCACTTGTAGCGCCGGGGAAAAGGTAATCGCTGTCCAGTTGCTTCGATGCTTGCAAAATCTCCACCGCGCGGGGCGAGAGCGGGACGCGGTGCACCTTACCGGCCTTCATGCGATCGGCCGGCACAGTCCAGATCGCGGCATCAAGATCGACCTCGCCCCACGTCGCGCCGATCACTTCGCCCGATCGTGCGGCGGTCAAGATCGCAAATTCCAGCGCCAATGCAGCGGTTGCATCGCGCGCCCTGAGCGCCGCCATGAAAGCGGGAACCTCGGCATAGTGCAGCGCCTTGTGATGGCCCCGCGAAAGGCGCTTGGCCTTGGGCAGCATCATATCGACGTGGCCGCGCCAGCGGGCAGGGTTCTCGCCCTTCCGATGGCCACGGGCCTTGGCTGCGTCCAGAACGGTTTCAATGCGACCGCGAACGCGGCGGGCGGTTTCAGGCTTGGCCTGCCAGATCGGCTCCAGAACGGCCATGACGTGCGAGGTTTCAATATCCCGCACCGGAATGTCACCCATCGTAGGATAGACGTAGGACTTGAGCGTAGCGGTCCACTGATACCGATGCTTGTCATTGCGCCAGCCGGACTCGTGCGCGGCGATATAGGCCTCAGCCGATGCCTTGAATGTGATGCCGGCAATTGCTGCAAGCTGCGTTGCCGCTGCTTCGTCCGCAGCTTGCTGGTCGCGCTGTTGCAGCGGATCGATGCCAGCCTTGACCAGCCGCCGCAGATCGTCCGCCAGATCGCGCGCCTTGGTCAGCGAAACCGCGCCCGGTCCTGCGGCCGGGCCTAAGCCAATGTCTCGCGACCGGCCTTTGAGCATGAACCGATAGACCCAGGACCGCGCGCCGGTGTCCTTCACCAGCAACTGCAACCCGCCACCATCGGCATATCGACCGGGCTTCGCGTTCTTCACCGTCACGTGGGTGAGGGCATTGCTGAGCTTCTTGGGCATGTTCGGTTCTTTTCCCGAGATTCGAACTTGCGGCTGGCATGATGCGCGGGATGGTTCCCTAAACCGTTCCCCGATAATAGCGCGGTTTTATGGGAACGCAAGCGAACGAATGCGAATGAGCGACACCGGGAAAGATCGCTAAAGCCTGCATTTCTGGGGAATGATCGGATGCCAGCGGTTCACTGCGAAGCATAGTATAGAGGAACCCCTGTCCACCACCGGCCTTTGATTTAATTGAATGTTTTCAAAGCTGGCCGGCTGTTCCCATTCGCTGAGCGTCAGCCTCGGCCGCCGCGTGATCGAACGCGGCTGTTTGTGCCAGTCGGCGATGTTGCCGTGGTCCTTGGTCAATTATTCTGATCCGTCTGGGGGGCTTGGAATTCCTGCGCATTCTCGGCTAAGCGGCGCGTCCTGATAATCCGAAAGGTCCAAGTTCATGAACAATGCCGATCTGGCCGATGTAATCGCCGCCGACCACAACCTCACCAAGGCTGATGCCCGCAAGCTCGTCGATGCGGTGTGCTCGGCTATCGCCGATGCCGCCGCCAAGGGGGACGAGATCTCGCTCAATGGTTTCGGCAAGTTCAAAGTGAAGGCTACGGCCGCCCGCGAAGGCCGCAATCCGTCGACCGGCGCCACGATCCAAATCGCGGCATCGAAGAAGCTGACATTTGCGCCTGCCAAGGCGGTGAAAGACAAGCTCAACGGCTGAACGGGGTTTCCGGGCCTCGCAATTTGCGGGGCCCGGTCTTCCACCGCCGATTCTACGTTGAGCACACCCTACGCGCCAAGGCGCAATAATGGAAAATAAACCATTGAAAGGTGGCTGATTTGTTCCCTCATAGAGGGAGCAAGATCGATGTCAAAGAATGGCTATGTGATGACGCTCGTGGGGCGCGAATCGCCCACATCGAATCGTCGTCATCGCGACAGTGCCGCGAGTAGTGAGAGCGTCCGGCTCGATGGCAACATAGCTCGTCGCAAGGCGCCGGGATGGGAATGCTTTTACTGGGATAACGAATTGCCGGGATTTGGCCTGCGGGTCTTCGCGGGTGGGGCGAAGACCTGGTTCGTCCAGTATCGCCAGCGCGGGCGGCAGAGGCGGGTGACGCTCGGCCACGCGCCGGCAATGTGCGCAAGAGAGGCGCGTAAACTGGCGCGCGCGAAGCTTGCGTCGGTGGCGCTCGACGGGCTGCCCGTTGAGCCCATACCCGGGATATTCGCGAGCAAGGATGCGATGTTGTTCCGCGACTACGCCCCGCGCTTCTGGGAGGACTATTCGCGGCACTGGAAGCCCTCTACCTGCAAGAGCAACCGCTTCGTCATCTTCAAGTATCTTGTCGCGATCTTCGGCGACACTCCTGTCGAAGCAATACGCAAGGCTGACATCCTGCGCTGGCGCGACAGCTGGGCAAGGCGCAGCGGCAGCTTCAACCGGTCGATACCGATCATGTCGGTGATGATGACCTATGCCGAGCAGTTGGAACTCAGGCCGCGCAATTCGAACCCGTGCAGAGGAACCCCGCGCTACAAGCGCAAGCCTATGGAGCGCTATCTGAGCGCACGAGAGTTCGCTCGCCTCTCGTCGATCCTCCGGGGGTTTGAGGAATCCCATCCCATCGCCGTCCAGGCAATTCGCCTGCTGATCTACACCGGCGCACGGCGCAGTGAGGTCCTCAATCTGCGCTGGGAATGGGTGCAGCCTCCCCGATTGATGCTGCCCGACAGCAAGACCGGTCCGAAGATCATCTACCTCAACGGTCCAGCGCGGGCTGGACTTGTAACGGTTTTGCGCCGGTCACTTGAGAGTTTAACACTCGATCAAGGAGACCGATGAGATGAAGAAGCATACAGAAGATTTCAAGCGTGAGGCGGTGCGGATTGCGCTGAGCAGCGGGCTGTCGCGGCGGC
>NZ_JANXWG010000037.1 GCF_025351285.1 Novosphingobium sp. | reverse complement strand
TCGATGGAGCAGGGCCGCATCGCCGCGTGCCATGCTTTCGGGCTGCCGATGCCGCCGGCGCCGCAATACTATCCTTACGGCATTTACGCGGTGCCCGAGATCTCGACCGTGGGCATGAACGAGCAGGAAGTGCGCGCGCGGGCGATCCCTTACGAATGCGGCGTGGCGCGGTTTCGAGAGACGTCGCGCGGGCACATCATGGGGCTGGGCGGGGGCATGATGAAGATGCTGTTTTCGCTCAAGACCCGGCGCCTGCTGGGGGTGCACATCATCGGCGAGGGTGCGACCGAACTGATCCACATCGGCCAGGCGGTGCTGAACCTGAAGGGCACGATCGACTATTTCGTCGAGAACACATTCAATTATCCCACGCTGGCAGAGGCTTACAAGATTGCCGCGCTGGATGCGTGGAACCGGATGCCGCGGGTGACCGATGTTGCGGCGGCGGTGGCGGCTTAGGAAGCCCGCCCGCTACGGATGAAGGTGGCGGGCATCGTGAACATCGCACCCACCGCCAGCCGGCTGCCGCGTACCACCAGCAGCACTGCGTCGTCGGGTTCGATCGTGACGTCCTCACCGGGGTGGGTGATCGACTGCGCGCCGGGTTCTCCGGCTTTGCGGTCGATCTGCACCACGAAGAACGCCCCGCTGCCGCGCCGTTCGGCCTCGCCCACGGTCAAGCCGGTCAGCGCGCCTTTTTCGCTGGCCATCACCACCTCGAGGTCGAGCCCCAGGTCCTGCAACGCGCGCTTCCTGGCCGCCATCTCGGACGAATCGTGGATCATGTTGACCGTGGAAGGGTACAGAATCATCTCGACGATCCGTTCGGCGCCGATGTGCGTGGGCAGCACTACCTTGTCGGCGCCGGCGTGGAACAGCTTGTTTTCGGTGGTCGGCGCCTCGCCGCGCGCGATGATTTCGAGCTTGGGATTGAGGCTTCGGGCAGACAGGGTGATGAACACGTTGGCGGCATCGTCGGGCAGAACCGTGGCCAGCACGCGCGCCTTGTCCACGCCCGCCAGCTTGAGCGTATCTTCGTCGGTTGCCTCGCCCGCGATGCACAGCAGGCCCATCGCCTTGGCTTCGTTGGCCTTTTCCACGCTGCGTTCGATGATCACGAAGCCGCGCCGCGCATCGCCCAGCGCCTTGGCCAGTTGCACCCCGATCCGGCCGAAACCGCAGATGATCACGTGATCGTTCAGCTTCTGGATGTCGGTCATCATGCGATCAAGGCCCATCATGCGGCGGAACTGGAACAGCGTGAACACCTGGACCAGCGCACCGGTCAGCACAATCATGCCGGTGCAGCCGAGCACGATCGTGATCGAGGTGAGCGTGCGCAAGTACGTGGTGTCGATCGGGTGGACTTCGCCGAAGCCCACCGAAAAGATCGTCAGCAGCACCATGTAGGCGGCGTCGCCCAACGTCCAGCCCGCGGCCATGTAGCCGAGCGTCGCCAGCACGAACAGCACGCCGACATAGACAAGCGTGGCCACCAGCATCTGCAGTGGCGAGCCCAGCACATCGTGCCGAACAGGCCCCTGGTCTGGCACTTCGCCCGCCATCTAGCGCGGCGGCGTGCCCGGCACGGCCCTTGGCGTACCCGGCGGATTGAGCCGGCGGAACAGCTTGCCGTTTTCGCTGACCAGCACGAGCGCCAGCGCAATCAACCCGCAGCTCAGCAGCGCGGTGGCGAGCGGGCGGGCGCTGCCGTCAAAGGCCTGGCCGACGTAAATTCCGAGCAGCGACCCCGTGACCATCCGCACGAACGCCTGCACCGATGATGCCGCCCCCGCGATGCGCGCGAACGGCTGGAGCGCGATCGAACCGAAGTTGGCACCGATGAAGCCGAGCAGGCACAAGTTCACCGCCATAACCGGCATGAACTGCCACAGCGTTTCGTGCGGGCTGCTGGCCAGCAGCAGTTGCAGCGCGGACGTGCCGATGAACATCAGCAGCGCGGTGTGCGACACCCGGCGCGCGCCGAACCGCTCTACGATCTGCGAATTGGTGAAGCTGGCCATGCTCATCATCACCGCGCTCGCGCCGAACAGCAGCGGGAACAGCGGCCCGGCGCCGAAGTGTTCGGCCACCAGTTGCTGCGAGGAATTGATGTAGCCGAGCAGCGCGCCGAACACCAATGCGCTGCCGATGACATAGCCCATTGCACCCTTGTCCGTAGCCGCTTCGCGCATGTTGCCCAGCAGTTGCATGGCGGTTGCAGGCTGGCGGTGGTGCGCGCTCAAGGTTTCGGGCAGGCGGAACGCGGCCCACAGCCCCACCACGCTGCCGAACACGCCCAGGATCGCGAAGATCCAGCGCCAGCCGGCGAACAACAGCACGGCCTGGCCCACGCTGGGTGCCAGGATCGGCACGATCATGAACACCGACGAGATGGTCGAGCTCATCCGCGCCATCGTGTCGCCCGAAAACCGGTCACGCACGATCGCGCCGGGCATTACCACCAGCCCGCTACAGGCAAGGCCCAGCAGGATGCGCACGAACAGCAGCGCGTTGAAGCTCGTCAC
>NZ_JANXWG010000024.1 GCF_025351285.1 Novosphingobium sp. | reverse complement strand
TGGTTGGCCGCGTGCTGGCGGGCCAATCCACGCTTGCGGTCATGCCCACCGGCGCGGGCAAGTCGCTGACCTACCAGTTACCCGCAGTCATGATGCAAGGCACTTGCGTGGTCGTTTCGCCGCTGATCGCGCTGATGCACGACCAGTTGCGCAGCGCCACCGCCAACGGCATCCGCGCCGCCGCGCTGACCAGCGTCGACACCGATCGCGCGCAGACGGTGGCGCGACTGCGCGACGGCGATCTTGATCTACTCTACGTCGCGCCCGAACGCGCCAGCCAGTCGCACTTCCGCGAACTGCTGAGTGAGGCGCGGATCAACCTGTTCGCGATCGACGAAGCGCATTGTGTCAGCGAATGGGGCCACGATTTCCGTCCCGACTACCGCCTGTTGCGCCCGTTGCTCGACCAGTTTCCGCAAGTGCCAGCCGCTCGACACCCGCGCGGGTTGGCGCATAGATAATGCCGGGGCCGGGCTGTTCGGCCAGCAGTTGCGTCAACTGGCGCTGCGGGTTGTCGCGCGGCTGGATCGTGTAGCGGATGTTGGGCCGATCGAAGCCCGCGACGATCAGCCCATCGGCGGGAAGGCCGAGCTGCTGGAGGATATCGTCGCGTGTGTGCGCGTCCGCCGTGGCTGTCAGCGCGAGGCGAGGCACTTGCGGAAACTGGTCGAGCAACGGGCGCAACAGGCGGTAGTCGGGACGGAAATCGTGGCCCCATTCGCTGACACAATGCGCCTCGTCGATCGCGAACAGGTTGATCCGCGCCTCGCTCAGCAATTCGCGGAAGTGCGACTGGCTGGCGCGTTCGGGCGCAACATAAAGCAGATCGAGATCACCATCGCGCAGCCGGGCCACGGTTTGCGCGCGGTCGGTGTCGACGCTGGTAAGTGCGGCGGCGCGGATGCCGTTGGCGGTGGCGCTGCGCAACTGGTCGTGCATCAGCGCAATCAGCGGTGAAACGACCACGCAAGTGCCTTGCATCATGACTGCGGGTAACTGGTAGGTCAGCGACTTGCCCGCGCCGGTGGGCATGACCGCAAGCGTGGATTGGCCCGCCAGCACGCGGCCAACCACCTGGTCCTGCACCCCGCGAAAGGCGCTGAACCCGAAGGTGGCGTGGAGCGCCCCAAGCGCGCGCGCAGCGGGCGCGTCATCGGGAATATTGGGCGTGGCGGCAAGCATCGTCCCGCCCCTACAGGTCAGCGGGTTGCGCGGTCCACCACTCTTTCCTCGGCTTTGGTGAAGGCGGAACGGTTGCCGGGATCGTGATCGGGCACTTGCGTTGTGAAAAAGGCCACGCCGCACCCGCTGGCGGGATCGAACCACAGGCCGGAGCGCAAGCCGTAAGCCTCGCCCGCGTGGCCGAGCCGTGTGTGCAAATCGGTGAACAGGCCGTCGCGGCAGCCGGGTGCGCCGCTGCCGATCAATTGCACGCCCAGGCCGAAGGCGCAGAAGAAGCCCTCGGCGCCCGGATCGTCCTGCCGGTTGGCGCCGGTGAAGTGCCATTGCGCGCGGGTCATTTCGGCGAAGGTTTCGGGCTGCAGGAAACCGCGGCTGCCGCGCGCGAGCATCTGCCCGATTCGCGCCAGGTCGTGCATCGAAATGCGCAGGCCGCCCTGTGGTGAGAACAGCGCGCCGTTCCAGCCGGGGGTGTAGGTTTCGAGTGCGCAAGCCGCGCCCTCTGCGGTCAGCACCGGGCAGGTGGGCGCGCTGCCGTGCAGATCGTCCTTCGCCACCTCGCCGTTGTCGCGGTAAAGGACGACCGCGCGCGCAGTCTTGGCCTTCGTGCAGCCCGACCAGTTGTAGCAGGCATCGAGCTTGAGCGGGCGCAGCACCAGCCGTTGCATCAGCCGGTCGAAACGCTCGCCCGTCGCGGCTTCCATCACGCTTGCGATTACCGGCGGATTGATGTTGGCATAAGCGAACCAGCCGCTGCCGGGGGCGTGGCGGGCGTCCCAGGCGCGCGGATCGGCCAGCCGTTGGCGCAGCGTTTCGCCCAGCGGAACGATGTAATTGGCGCCGTCGGTCAGGCTCGACTGGTGCGAAAGCAGCAGCCGCAGCGTGATCGGCCGGTCGGGAAATGCGGGATTGCGCAAGCGCCAGCCGAGATAGTCCGACACATCGCGGTTGAGCGACAGCCGGTGCTGCTCGACCAGCCGCATCACGCCGAGCGCGGTGACCAGCTTGGAGATCGAGGCCACGCGCACCGGATCGTCGGCGGTGACGGGGCGCGCAGTGGCCTTGTCGGCCAGGCCTTCGGCGAGGGCGGGCTGGATGCGGGAGCGGTCGAACATCACCACGACCGTGGCCGGGGAAGCGGCCAGCGCGGGCGCGGATACCAGGCACAGGAACAGACAGATGATCACGCGCATCGGGGCTTGATCGCGCGGGGGATGGATCGCGTCAAGCGGGCAGTGCGTGCCTTGTGGCGGCCAAGGACAGCGTTCAGGATAGTCGTGACGAAATTGGATAAGCGCGATGACACAAAAGCCGAGTGTTGAAGACCAGATCGAACAGACGCTCGGACTCGAAGCCGAGATCGAAGTGTCCGCTACCAGCACCACCGGCGGCGATCCGCTGGTTTTTGCAAAAGCGGCGCTCCATCGTTGGGTGGATGGCGTGGTCGGCGTCGTCGCGGCGGCTGGATCGGGGCGCGTCACGCTGATCCACGCCAATGGCGCTCGCTCGCAAATCGCGTCGCCCGAACTTGCCTACCTGGTCACGCCCCCGGTCAGATGGGACCAGCCTGACTAACTCAATCGAGGTTTGGCCGCAGCCAGCGTTCGGTCGTCGCTAAATCGGCACCACGCCGTGCCGCATAGTCCTCCACCTGATCGCGCCCGATGCGGGCCACGCCGAAATACTGGCTTTCGGGGTGCGCGAAGTAGAAGCCCGAGACTGCGGCGGTGGGGAGCATCGCCTGGCTTTCGGTGAGCGTGATGCCGGCGTTTTCGGTCGCGTTCAGCAGGTCGAACAGGATCGGCTTGAGGCTGTGGTCTGGGCAGGCAGGGTAGCCGGGCGCGGGGCGGATGCCGCGGTATTGCTCGCGCACCAGCGCCTCGTTGGTGAGCTGTTCGCCCGGGGCATAGGCCCATAGCGTGGTGCGAACGTGCTGGTGGAGCCGTTCGGCGAAGGCTTCGGCGAAGCGATCGGCAAGCGCCTTGAGCAGGATGTCCGAATAGTCGTCGTGGTCGGCGCGGAAGCGTTCGAGGTGCGGTTCGATGCCGTGAATGCCTACCGCGAAGCCGCCGATCCAGTCGCCGGCCGGGTCGATGAAATCGGCGAGGCAGAAGTTGGCGCGGGTGCGGCTTTTGCGGATCTGCTGGCGCAGGAACGGCAGGCGGACGTGGCGTTCTTCGTCGGGCAGGTAGAGTTCGACATCGTCTTCGTTGCGGTGGCAGGGCCAGAAGCCGGCCACGCCCTTGGCGGTCAGCCACTTCTCGTCGAGGATGCGTTTGAGCATCGCCTTGGCATCGGCGTAAAGCGAGCGCGCAGATTCGCCCACGACCTCGTCGTCGAGGATGGCGGGGAAGGTGCCCGCCAGTTCCCAGGCGCGAAAGAACGGGGTCCAGTCGAACACGTCGACCAGGTCGGCCAGGTCCCAGGCGGGGAAACTGTGCAGGCCGGGCTGTTCGGGCGGCGGCGCCTTGTCGCTCATGTCGGGTTGGAAGGCGTTGGCGCGCGCATCGGCCAGGTTGAGCAGGACCGATTGTTCCTTGCCCGCGCGCACGTCGCGCACGTGCTGGTAATCGGCGGCGGTGGCGGCGATGAACGGATCGGCCTGCGTGTCCGACAGCAGTTGCGAGGCGACACCGACCGCGCGGCTGGCGTCGAGCACGTAGATTACCGGGCCATCGTAAGCCGGATCGATGCGCAGCGCGGTGTGGACTTTGCTGGTGGTGGCGCCGCCGATCAGCAGCGGGATCTTGAACGCGGCGCGCTTCATTTCCTCCGCGACGGTGACCATTTCGTCCAACGACGGCGTGATCAGGCCCGACAAGCCGATGATGTCTGCGTCCTCGGTTTTCGCGACCTCGAGGATCTTCGACCACGGCACCATCACGCCCAGGTCGATCACTTCGTAGCCGTTGCACTGGAGCACCACGCCGACGATGTTCTTGCCGATATCGTGGACGTCGCCCTTCACGGTGGCCATCACGATCTTGCCCTTGGGCCGCGCGCCGACTTCCTTGGCCGCCTCGATGAACGGGATCAGGTGTGCGACCGCCTTTTTCATCACGCGCGCCGATTTCACCACTTGTGGCAGGAACATTTTGCCCGAGCCGAACAAGTCACCCACGGTGTTCATGCCCGCCATCAGCGGGCCTTCGATCACCTCGATCGGGCGGGCGTGCAGCAGCCGCGCTTCTTCGGTATCGTCGACCACATAGGCATCGATGCCCTTGACCAGCGCGTGCTCGAGCCGCCGCACCACGTCCCAGCCGCGCCATTCCTCGGCGGCCTTTTCAGCGATGACGTCCTTGCCCTTGTAGCTCTCGGCCAGCGCGATCAGGCGTTCGGTGGCGGTCTCCTCGCCCTCCTTGGCGTGGGTGCGGTTGAGGATCACGTCCTCGCAGGCATCGCGCAACTTGGGGTCGATCTGGTCGTAGATGTCGAGCTGGCCGGCGTTGACGATCGCCATGTCCATGCCGGCGGGGATCGCGTGGAACAGGAACACCGAATGCATCGCGCGGCGCACGATTTCGTTGCCGCGAAAGCTGAACGAGAGGTTGGAGAGGCCGCCCGAGATGTGGACGTGCGGGCAGGCCGCCTTGATCTCGCGGACGGCTTCGATGAAGTCCAATGCGTAGCGATCGTGCTCCTCGATCCCGGTGGCCACCGCGAACACGTTGGGATCGAAGATGATGTCCTCTGCCGGAAAACCGATGCCGGTCAGCAGCTTGTACGCGCGCGCGCAGATTTTCACCTTGCGCGCCTTGGTGTCGGCCTGGCCCTTTTCGTCGAAAGCCATCACCACCACTGCCGCGCCGTAGTCCATGCACAGCCGCGCGTGATGGAGGAACGCGTCCTCGCCTTCCTTCATCGAGATCGAGTTGACGATCGGCTTGCCCGACACGCATTTCAGACCCGCTTCGATCACCTCGAACTTCGAGCTGTCGATCATCACTGGCACGCGCGCGATATCTGGCTCGGCCGCGATCAGCTTGAGGAACGTGGTCATCGCCTCGACCGCGTCGAGCAGGCCTTCGTCCATGTTGACGTCGATGATCTGCGCGCCGTTCTCGACCTGCTGGCGCGCTACTTCGACCGCGCGGGTGTAATCGCCGGCGAGGATCAGCTTCTTGAACGCGGCCGATCCGGTGACGTTGGTGCGTTCACCGACGTTGACGAAGGATGAGCCGGAGGGGCGGGTTGCGGTATCGGTCATTCAAATTCTCCCCCCTCCCGCTTGCGGGAGGGGTCGGGGGTGGGCATTTTTGCTTGGGCGGTGCAGAAAGGAAGTGCCCACCCCTAACCCCTCCCGCCAAATTTCGTAACTGGCCGGGAGGGGGACTTTTACGCGGCCATCACGAAGGGTTCGAGACCGGCCAACCGTGTCACGGTATTGGGCACCGGCAGCGCGCGCGGCGGCAGGCCTGCCACCGCCTTGGCCATCGCCGCGATATGCGCCGGGGTCGATCCGCAGCAGCCGCCCAGGATGTTGACCTGGCCATGCTGCGCCCACTCGCCGACGAGGCCCGCGGTGGTCTCGGGCATTTCGTCGTATTCGCCCAGTTCGTTGGGCAGGCCGGCGTTGGGATAGACCATGATCAGCGTGTCGGCGATCTGCGACAGCGTGCGCACGTGCGGGCGCAATTGCGCGGCGCCGAACGAGCAGTTGAGCCCGATCGTCAGCGGCCGCGCATGGCGCACCGCGCACCAGAACGCCTCGACCGTGTGGCCCGAGAGGTTGCGGCCCGAAAGATCGGTCAGCGTCATCGACATCATGATCGGCACTTCACGGCCGAGGTCCGCCTCGAGCTTGCGCACCGCCATCACCCCGGCCTTGGCGTTGAGCGTGTCGAACACCGTTTCGATCAGGATGAAATCGGCGCCGCCCTCGATCAACGCGGCACCCTGTTCGCGGTAGACTTCGACCAGGAAATCCCAGTCGATCTCGCGGTAGCCCGGATCGTTGACGTCGGGCGAAAGCGACAGCGTCTTGTTGGTCGGCCCGATCGCACCAGCCACGAAGCGCGGGCGGCCATCCTTGGCGGCGTATTCATCCGCCAGCCGCCGCGCGATCTGCGCCGAAGCGAGGTTGATCTCGCGCACCAGGTGCTCGGCGCCGTAATCGGCCTGGCTGATCTTGTTGGCCGAGAACGTGTTGGTTGATACGATATCCGATCCCGCGTCGAGATAGGCGCGGGTGATCACTTCGGGCACTTCGGGCTTCGAAAGCGCGAGGATGTCGTTGTTGCCCTTCTGGTCCTTGGCCAACCCGAGTGAGCCGGCGTAATCGGCTTCGGACAGCTTCCAGTTCTGGATTTCGGTGCCGAATGCGCCGTCGGTGATGAGGATGCGCTTGGCGGCTTCGGCCAGCAATTTCTCACGTGCGCTCATGCGACAGGTTCCTTTGGACGCAAGCCCAGCAGTTGGCAGATGGCGTAAGCCTGCTCGGCGCGATTGAGGGTGTAGAAGTGCAAATCGCGCACGCCGCCTGCGTACAGCCGGCGGCAGAGATCGGCCGCGACCACCGCCGAGACCAGCGCGCGCGGGCCGGGGCGTTCGTCGAGGCCGGCGAACATCGCCTCCATCCACGACGGGATTTCGGTGTTTGCCGACATGCGGCGGATCGCGGCAAAGCTGGTGATCGGCATGATGCCGGGCAGGATCGGCGCGGTAATGCCCGCCGCCAGTGCCTTGTCGAGGAAGCGGAAGTACGCATCGGTCGAGAAGAAGAACTGCGTGATCGCGCGCGTCGCGCCAGCGTCGAGCTTGCGCTTGAGGTTGTCCAGATCGTGGTCCGCGCTCAGCGCCTCGGGGTGGGTTTCGGGGTAGGCTGCCACCGAAATCTCGAAATCGCGCTTTGCCCTCAGGCCCGAAACCAGGTCGGCGGCGCTGGCGTAACCATCGGGGTGCGGCACGAAGCGGCCCGCATCGGTTGGCGGCGGATCGCCGCGCAAGGCGACGATGTGGCGCACGCCTGCGTCCCAGTACTGGTCCGCGATTTCGGCGATTTCGCCCTTGCTCGCCGCAACGCAAGTCAAGTGGGCGGCGGGCACCAGCCCGGTTTCGCGCACGATCCGCGCAACCGTGGCATGGGTGCGTTCGCGCGTGGTGCCGCCGGCGCCGTACGTGACCGACACGAACGACGGCGCGAGCGGTTCAAGCTGGGTGATCGCGTCCCACAACTGCGCGGCCATCGCGTCGCTCTTGGGCGGAAAGAATTCGAAACTGACGCGGATATCGCCCGGCAGCCCCGCGAACAGCGGGGGTTCGAACGATAGGGATTGGGGGTCATTGTTGCCGACCAACGGATCAGCCTTTCTGCTGGCGCGATGCGCGCCCGGTTGCGTGGGATGGGACGATCGGTGAGACATTGGCGGGCGCCCGCCGCCGCGCAGTCCACAATTTGACGATCAATTCGTGCCCCGCCAGCGCGCGATCGGCCTCGGGCGCAAAACCCGCGGCATCGAGCATCGCCGCGATCTGCGCGTCGGTGAAGCCCAACCGGGCGTGGGCGTGGCCGTGGCGCAATTCCTCGCGATCGTGCGCTGCGAAGTCGACCAGCGCGATCCGCCCGCCCGGCGCGGTGACGCGCGCGGCTTCGGTGAGCACGATTTCGGGGGTGTGCGAATAATGCAGCACCTGGTGGAACAGCACAGTATCGAAACTGGCGTCGGCGAAAGGCAGCGCAGTGAAATCGCCTTGCACCAGTTCGACCGTGCCAGGCGGCAAATGCTGGAGCCGCGAGCGCGCAATCCGCAGCATATCGGGGCTCTTGTCGATTGCGACGACGTGATTGGCGGCGGGCGCGAAAAGTTCGGCCATGCGCCCGGTGCCGGTGCCGACATCGAGCAGACGGCCCAAGCCAGCAGTGCCCAGCATCGACGACAGCGCAGCTTCTACCGGGCCGTCGGCGATGTGCAGGCTGCGCAGTTCGTCCCATTCGCCGGCGTGGCGCGCGAAGTAATCGGCGGCGCTGGCTTCGCGTCCGGTGCGGATTGCGTCGAGATGCTGCAAATCTTCGCGCGCGCGCTGCGCAAACCCGGCGTCGGCCGCCTCCGAAACCGCGAGCAGCCGCGCGACTGCGGTTCCGATCGGGCTGGCCCTGTTCGCGCTGGAATGACCTTCGGCGCTTTCCGAAATCGCCGCGCGCAGGAACACCCAGCCGCCCTCGCGGCGGCGTTCGGCAAGGCCCGCATCGCACAGGATGCGGATGTGCCGCGATACGCGCGGCTGGCTTTGGCCGAGCACTTGCGCCAGTTCACCCACCGCCAGTTCCATATGCGCCAGCAGCCGCATGATCCGCAGCCTTGTGGGGTCCGCCAAAGCGCGCAGGGTGTCGAGCAAATCCATCGTGACTAGCATATAAAGAATTCTTTATATGATGCAATATAAAGAAAGCCTTATATCGCTGGCAACGATCGATTGAGCAGGCGCAGCGGTCAATTCATCCGGTGGCGTTTGCCAATCCGGCGCGCAACCGGTAAATGCGGGGTCCGGCTGCAAGACAGCATGATCCGGTCTGAATGTGTCGGGCCGAAATTCGCTAAGGGTATGCATGAAGAACCTGGGTACAATTCTGGTTGCCGGCGCAATGCTGGCCTCGCTGTCATCGTGCGGCAAGTCGGAAGATGCCAACCAGCCGGCGGTGGCCGATACGGTCGAAATGCCCGCCGACGAATTGCCGAGCGGCGACCCTTCGATGGCTGCTCCTGCAGGCGACGAATCCGATGCCATGGCGCCCGCCGCGGATGGTTCGGGCGCGCCCGAAGTGGCCGCAGATGCCGCCCAATCCGCGGCAGACAGCGCCAAGGCAGCAGCATCGGAAGCCAAGGCGGCCAAGGCTGCAAAGGCGCCTGCCGGCAATTGAGCGGCGCTCCGGCATCAAAATGCCCGTGATATCAGGGCGGCTTGCCATCGGCCTTGCCATGGTGCTGATGGCGCTGAGCGGCTGCCGCGCCCGCGATAACGATCCGGGGCCGGGCGGCGTGACGGTGGGCGAAGCACGCGCGCTCGACGAGGCGGCGAAGATGCTCGAAAGCCGGGCGCCCAAGCCGGCCACCGTTCTGCCAGCAGCTAAAGCCGTTTCCGACAGCAAGCCCTGATGCCGCTCAGGCGGCGGTGAGGTCGCTGGATTGCGCCAGGTTGGCCAGGGCTTGCCCAAGCGCGGCAATCTGGTCTGGCGCTCGCGATCCTTCGAAAATCGATGCGGACAGGCAGAATTGCGGCATGTCCGGCTGCTCGCCCTGCGGTTTGGGCATGGCCACCCCGATCGAGCAGATGCCGGCATGGCCATAGCCATCGTCGATCGCGTAGCCGGCTTCGCTCGCAGCGCAAACTTGCGCCAGCCACGCCTCGAACGACAGGGGCTTTTGCCAACGCAGTGCTGCAAAGTGCCGCGCCAGAGCCGCTTCGGGCAAGCGTTCGGCCGCCGCCAATGCACGGCCGATCGACCCTCCGCCCACTGGCTGGCGCTGGCCCGGAACCATGTGGATGCGCGTGGCAGCGCCGGTTTCGGCCAGTGCCACCAGCGCCAGCCGGGTGTCGCTGACCTGCTGCCACAGCCCGACCGCGGCATCGCATTGCGCGGCGAAGCGCGCCAGCGCCGGCTGCGCGCGCGCCACCAACCGCGCGGCGGCATCATCGAGCACGCGGCTGGCTGCCCAGGCCGGCGCCAGCCGATAGCGCCGCCCGTCTTCGTCGCGCTGCAGCGCACCTTCACTCACCAGCGCGCGCAGGAGATTGAGGCAACTCGACGGGCTGAGCGATCGTGCGCGCGCCACTTCGGACATTGTCATGCCCTCGACCCGCGCCGAAAGCAGGCGCAGGATCGCGAAAGCGTGCGCAACGGAAGGCACCGGAGGGGTCATTTCATGAGCATAGTTTTCATAAATATGAAAAGCAATTCCAGATGTTGAAAGCGCGCTTGCCTTCGTCTAGGTCGTGGGCCAACTTGTGATCCTGGGAGAATCGCTGTGGCCGATGTGTCGACAAGACCGATGCTCGAAGGCAAAGTGGTGGCCATAACCGGCGCCGGGCGCGGCATCGGGCGCGAACTGGCGCTGCACTGCGCGCGCGAAGGCGCGGCGGTGATCGTCAACGATCCGGGCGTCGCGCAAGGCGGCGACGGCGGCGAGTCCGGTCCGGCCGAAACCACCGCGGCCGACATCCGCGCGATGGGCGGAAAAGCCTATGCCAACCTCGCCAACGTCGCCGATCCCAAGGCCGCAGCTTCGATCATCGAGGATGCGGTCCACCATTTCGGGCGGATCGACGCGGTGGTCAACAACGCCGGCATCCTGCGCGACACGATCTGGCACAAGATGAGCCACGAGGACTGGACCAGCGTGATCGAGGTCAACCTGACCGGGCCGTTCAACGTGTGCAAGGCGGCCACGCCGTACTTCCGCGAGCAGCAATCGGGCAGCTTCATCCACTTCACCTCAACCAGCGGGTTGATCGGCAATTTGGGTCAGGCCAACTATTCGGCGGCCAAGCTGGGTCTTGTTGCGTTGTCGCAGTCGATCGCGCTCGACATGGCGCGGGTCGGCGTGCGTTCGAACTGCATCGCGCCGTTCGCGTGGAGCCGGATGACCGCCTCGATCCCGTCCGAAACGCCCGAACAGAAGGCCCGCGTCGAACGGCTGAAAACGATGAGCGCCGACAAGATCGCGCCGCTGGTCGCCTTCCTCGCCTCCGATGCGGCCAAGGATGTCACCAACCAGATCTTTGGCGTGCGCAAGAACGAAATCATGCTGTTTTCCAAGCCGCGCCCGGTGCGCTCGATGGTCAAGCTCGAAGGCTGGACCGCGCAAGCGATCGCCGAGGAACTGATCCCGGCGTTCCGCCCCGCTTTCGCGCGCGCCGACGAAGTCTCGGCGCACGTATTCCCCTACGATCCGGTTTGAGGAGTCTTGAGATGAGCAATCCAGGCATGGACGCGGATGTCTTCGAACAGTTCATCGACCAGTTGAAGCGCTATGTGCGCGACCGACTGCTCCCCGCCGAAGCGCAAGTGATCGCCGATGATCGCATCCCCGACGACCTGCTCGCCGAAATGCGCGACATGGGGCTGTTCGGGCTGACCATGCCGGTGGAATACGGTGGTTCGGGCATGAACGTCAGCCAGTACGTCGAGACGATCCGCGTTCTGTCGTATGCGCTGCCGGCGTATCGTTCGATCACCTCGATCAACCTGGGCATGGTGTGCTCGGCGCTGGTCAAGTCGGGCACCGAGGAGCAGAAGGCCGAATGGCTGCCTCGGTTGGCGGCAGGTGAAATCGCCAG
>NZ_JANXWG010000016.1 GCF_025351285.1 Novosphingobium sp. | reverse complement strand
AAGTTCTCGGGCCAGGTCATCGACGGGCTCGACGCCAAGGAGCTGCGCGGGCTGCTCGATCAGGCCAAGGCGCGGATGGGTTCGGGCGTGGCAGCGATCGTCGCGATCAACGATGGGCGCGCCAGCTTCGCGGTGGCGGTGACCGAAGACTTGACCAGCCGGATCAGCGCGGTCGAGCTGGTGCGGGTGGGCGTCGATGCGCTTGGCGGCAAGGGCGGCGGCGGGCGGCCCGACATGGCGCAAGGCGGTGGCCCCGACGGCGCGAAAGCGGCTGACGCGATCGCGGCAGTGCGGGCAGCGTTAGCTGGCTGACCGATCGCGCAATTTCGACGTCCCGAGCTTGGGTTTTTCCTCAAGCCCGCCGTCGCGCATGATCAAGTGGCGCAATTCGTCGCGCATTTCGTGGATCGAGGCGATCACAGGGCCCATCGGCACGCCCAGGTCTACCAGCACCGCTTCGGACAATTGCAGCGAGCTTTCGAGCGTTTCGGGCACCGCGTGGCTGGCGCCCGCGCGGTACAGTTCGGCGGCGTGGTTGCTGTCGCGCGCGCGCACGATGATCGGCAGGTCGGGGAACGCCTTGTGGATGCGGCGCACGGTGCGGCTGACCAGCACGGGCTCGTCCATCGTGACAATGAGCGCGCGCGCATCGCCCAAGTGCAGCTTGTCGAGCAGCGCGGCGTTGGTGACATTGCCGAACACCACCGGCAGTCCGGCCTTGCTGCCTTCGGCGACGATCGCGGGGTCGGCGTCGATCGCGAGATAGGGCATGTCGTGGCGGCTGAGCATTTCGCCGATCAGCCGCCCGACGCGGCCGTGGCCGAAGATCAGCGCGCGCTGCGCGGCGTCGGCTGGTTCGGCAGCGGGGCGGGGGGCGCCAGCCTGGTCGATGGCCTTCGCGATCCGGCGTCCGACCAGCGCCAGGACCGGCGTCAGCGTGAGCCCCAGCGCCGTGACGATCTGCCAGAACTGTGCGGCCGAATGCCCGATCAGCTTGGCCGAAGCGGCCGCCGACAACACGATCAACGTGGTTTCTGAGGGGCTGGCCATCAGCAGCCCGGTCTCGGTCGCGGTGCCGCGAGATGATCCGCGCACGCGCAGCAGCGTGGCGGTGACCAGCGCCTTGGTGACCATTACCGCCGCCACGCCGAGTGCAATCGCGCCGATCTTCTGCCACACCACGGCCAGGTCGATGCCCATGCCGACGGTGATCAGGAACACTCCGAGCGCAAGGCCCTTGAACGGCCCGGTCAGCGCCTCGACCTCTTTCGAATAGTCGGTTTCGGCAATCAAAAGCCCCGCCAGCAGCGCGCCCATGATCGGCGAGAGGCCGACCGCACCCGTCGCCAGCGCGGAGGCGATGACCACCAGCAGGCTGAACGCCAGGAACAGTTCGGGGCTTTTGGTGCGGGCAGCCGAGGCGAACAGGCGGGGCAGGAGGAAGCGCCCGATTGCCAGCATGATGACGACCACTAGCGCGCCCTTCCACAGCGTGCCGAACAGCGCGGCGCCGCTGTCGCCGGTCTGCGGGCCGAACGCGCCGAGGATGAAGATGATCGGCACCAGTGCGATGTCTTCGAGCAACAGCATCGCCAGCGCCTTGCGCCCGACCGGGCTTTCGGTGCCCGCGATCGGCAGGACCAGCGCGGTGGAAGACAATGCCAGCGCGATACCCAGCCCCGCCGCGCCCTTGATGTGCTGGCCCATCCCCAGCAGGATCGCCGTCAGCAGCCCCGCGCAGATCAGAAGCTTGAGCAGCCCCAGCCCGAACACCTGGCTGCGCATCGCCCACAACCGCGCGAACGACAGTTCCAACCCGATCTCGAACAGCAGCAGGATCACGCCGAATTCGGCAAACGGTCCGATCGCCTCGGGTTTGGTGATCGTGACGAAATAGAGCCAGTGATAATCGGAAACCAGGCGTCCCAACCCGAACGGCCCGACCAGCAGCCCGACCAGGATGAACCCGATCACCGGCGTGATGCGAAACCGCGCGAAGGCGGGAATAACGATCCCCGCCGCGCCAAGAATGACCAGCGCGTCGCTGAGTGTGGTGCTGAGTTCTAGATTGCCGGCCATGTCGGGCGATGATTGCCCGACATGGCCGCGAATGTCACCCGCCTTGGCGGGGTGGCCGGTTCAGCGGCGAACCGGCCGACGCATCGATCAACCCTCTGACATCGCCTTTTCCAGGTTCTCGACGATCGCCTGGAAGAACATTTCGGTGGTCATCCACGCCTGGTCGGGGCCGATTAGGATCGCGAGGTCCTTGGTCATCTTGCCGCTTTCGACAGTATCGATACATACGCGTTCGAGTGTTTCGGCGAAGGCGATCACCTCGGGCGTTTCGTCGAACTTGCCGCGATACATGAGGCCGCGCGTCCAGGCGAAGATCGAGGCGATCGGGTTGCTGGAGGTGGCCTTGCCCTGCTGATGCTGGCGATAGTGGCGGGTGATCGTGCCGTGCGCGGCTTCGGCTTCTACGGTCTTGCCATCGGGTGAGAGCAGCACCGAGGTCATCAGGCCCAGGCTGCCGAACCCTTGCGCGACGGTGTCGGACTGGACATCGCCGTCATAGTTCTTGCAGGCCCAGACGAACTTGCCGCTCCACTTCAGGGCCGATGCGACCATGTCGTCGATCAGGCGGTGTTCGTACGTGATGTTCAGCGCCTTGAACTTTTCGGCGTAGCCTTCGGTGTCGAACACTTCCTGGAACAGGTCCTTGAAGCGCCCGTCATAAGCCTTGAGGATGGTGTTCTTGGTCGACAGATAGACCGGCCAGCCGGTATTGATGCCGTAAGCAAAGCTGGCGCGCGCGAAATCGCGGATCGAATCGTCGAGGTTGTACATCGCCAGCGCCACGCCGGCCGAGGGGTAGTGGAACACTTCCTCGTCGATCGTTTCGCCGTTATCGCCTTCCCACACCAGCCGCAGCTTGCCGGGGCCGGGGACGCGGAAATCGGTGGCCTTGTACTGATCACCGAAGGCATGGCGGCCGACGACGATGGGGTCGGTCCAGCCCGGCACCAGCCGGGGCACGTTCTGCATCACGATCGGTTCGCGGAAGATGGTGCCGCCCAGAATGTTGCGGATCGTGCCATTGGGCGATTTCCACATTTTCTTGAGCTTGAATTCTTCGACCCGCGCTTCGTCAGGCGTGATCGTGGCGCATTTCACGCCCACGCCGTACTTGTTGATTGCGTTGGCCGAATCGACGGTGATCTGGTCGTTGGTTTCGTCGCGCTTTTCAACCGACAGGTCGTAATACTTGAGATCGACATCAAGGTAGGGGAGGATCAGCTTTTCGCGGATCCATTGCCAGATGATCCGGGTCATTTCGTCGCCATCGAGTTCGACGATCGGGTTTTTCACCTTGATCTTGGCCATGTCTGTCTGTCCCCATTTGTTGCGCAGGCGCGCACCGAAATGCCCCCTGTTCGGGCGCGAGCAAGCCCGGGTCTTAGCATCTGATCGGCCCCGTGCAACATGGATTGCTGGCCAAATTGCCGCCTTGCGCCTCGCCCGGCTGAGCGTGATTCGGGCTGGACAGCGGTGGCTTGCTCGTTCAGGATTTTAAGCGAGCGGTTAAACCGACCGAGTTAGAGGATGCGAGACAAGCCATGAGCGATGAACAGCAAGTCCTGACCCCAGAAGTTCTGACTGAGGTGCAGGGCAATGTCCTGATCGTGACGATCAACCGGCCCGACGCCAAGAACGCGATGAACCAGGCTGCGGCGATGGGCATCAGCGCGGCGATGGACCGGCTCGAAGCCGAAGCCGATCTGCGCTGCGCGGTGCTGACCGGCGCCGGTGGCACGTTCTGTTCCGGCATGGATCTCAAGGGCTTCCTGCGCGGTGAGCATCCGTCGGTGCCGGGGCGGGGGTTCGGCGCGCTGTCGCAATGGACACCCAAGAAGCCGGTGATTGCGGCGGTCGATGGCTATGCGCTGGCGGGCGGCTTGGAACTGGCAATGTCGTGCGACCTGATCGTGGCCAATGCCGGCGCCAAGTTCGGCATTCCCGAAGCCAAGCGCGGCCTGGCCGCAGCGGCCGGCGGGCTGATCAAGCTGCCACGCCAGATCCCGCCGCGTATCGCGATGGAACTGGCGCTGACCGGCGATTTCATCGATGCCAAGCGCGCGTATGAACTGGGCTTCGTCAACCGCGTGACCGATGGTCCGGCGATCGTGGCGGCTCTCGAACTGGCGGCGCGGATTGCAGAGAACGGCCCGCTTGCGCTGATCGCGTCGAAGGCTGTCATCCGCGAATCGCACACCTGGAGCGATGCCGAAATGTGGGACAAACAGGCCGCGCATGTCGGCGCGGTGTTCACATCGTCCGATGCGCGCGAAGGCGCCGCAGCGTTTGCTGAAAAGCGCAAGCCCAACTGGCAGGGCAAGTAACCACGCAAGTTTCTTAATCCGGAACGGCCCCGGCACCATCGAGTATGGGGCCGGGGCCTTTTGGTCCTGGATCAGGCCAGCACCCGCCACATTGGCGATCGATCCGCACCGGACCCATCCGCACCCAGAGTGCAATCGATGTAAGTTGCCTATTGCAACTATTATCGTGGGGTATAGGCTCGGAGTTCTGCAAGGGCGGGGCGGGAAATCCATTTCAGATGTGCGATGCGTAAGCTGGCGAATATACTTGGGCTGCTTGCGCTTTCAGCCTGCACGGCGAAGCCGCAACCCGTCGAACAGGCACTCTTGTCCGTCAGCGTCGCACAAGTTCGTGCGTCGACAGATGTGAGCCGCGTCGCAGCAGCAGGGACGGTGCGGCTGCGCCAGGAAACCAACCTTGGCTTCACCAGCCCGGGACGGATTGCGCGGATCGCGGTCAATCCCGGAGATCGCGTCGCCAAGGGCCAGTTGCTGGCGACGCTCGACATGACGACGGTCTCTGCGCAACTCGGTGCCGCCAGCGCCGAACAATTGCGCGCGGCGGCCGAATTGCGGCGCGCCAAGGCACTGTTGGCCGGAGGCTGGGTCAGCCCGGCGCGGGTCGACACGGCGCAGGCCGCTTACGATGCTGCCGTCGCCGGTACGCGCGTCCGCCGGTTTGCCACCGACACCGCGCGGATTTTTGCACCCAGTGCCGGGGTCGTGCTTGCGCGGCCGGCCGAACCATCGCAAGTGGTTGACAGCGGCACCCCGGTGATTGTGCTGGGCGAAGAGGTGCGCGGCTACGTGCTGAAAGTTCCCTTGTCCGATCGCGACGCCGCGCGCGTTGCCGTCGGCGCAGCGGCAACCGTGCAGATCGCCTCGCTCGGCGGGGCATCGATCGACGGCCATGTCGTACAGATCGGAGGCCGCGCCGATCAGGGCACCGGGACGTTTGAGGCCGAAATCAGGCTGCCTGCCGCGCCCGGGTTGCGGTCTGGCCAGATCGGCCGCGCCGCCATCGTCGCGCGCGACCAGTCGGCTGGAGTGCTGGTCCCGCCGGCAGCCGTGTTCGCGCCGCGTGCGGGCGAGGGCTTCGTCTATGTGCTCCGGCACGGCAGCGATCGCGTTTCGTTGCGCAAGGTCGCCATCAGCGAGGCGCAAGACCAGGGCGTGCGCGTGCTGAGCGGACTGGCGCCGGGTGAGTGGGTGATCGTGTCGGGCGTCGACCGGCTGCATGACGCGCAACGCGTGCGCGCGCAGCGCCGACCTGAATGAACATCGCCGCGGCGGCGGTGCGCTATTGGCAACTGACGCTGGTCGGTTCGCTGCTCGCGGCGTTGCTGGGCATCCAGGCGTTCCTGGCGATCCCGCGCTCGGTCGATCCCCAAGTCCCGTTCAGCGCGGCGATCGTCACCGCGGTGCTGCCGGGGGCCGATGCCGCCACGGTCGAGGAAACTGTCGCCAAGCCGATCGAGGACGTGGTCCAGGGGCTCGACAATGTCTGCGAGGTGCGATCGAGCAGCAGCAGCGGGCTGGCCGTGATCAGCGTCGAATTCCTCCACGGCACCGATCCCGAACTCGCGCTCGACCGCACGATCCGCGACGTCACCGCAATTCGCGGCCAGCTTCCCACAGGGCTGGCGCGGCTCGATTTTCGACGCCCACGGCCCACCGAAGCGGCGGTGTTGCAACTTGCGCTGGTCAGCACGGGCGCATCGTGGCGGCGCGTCGAGAAATACGCCAAGGACCTGCGTGAGCGACTGAACGTGGTGACCGGCGTGCGCAGCACCACGGTGTTCGGTCTGGCGCAGCCCGAAGTGCGTGTCGCGCTCGATTCGGGGCGGCTTGCCGAAGCCGGGTTGTCGGCGATCGCGGTATCGTCGTCGGTTTCGGCGGGTGGAACCGAAGTGCCCGCCGGCGCGGTACAATCGGGTGCGCGGCGGTTGAATGTCGATGCGGGCGGCGCCTATCGCTCGGTCGAGGCGGTTGCGGCGATGCCGCTCAAGGCCGCGGGCGGGCGGATCGTGCGCGTGGGTGATGTGGCGGCAGTAGGCTGGGCCGAAGCCGAACATCTCAACCTGACGCGGTATAATGGCGAGCGCGCGGTGTTCATCGCTGTCAAGCAGAAGGACAACGTTTCGGCCCCGGTGCTGCGCGACGATCTGTTCAAGGCGGTGACCGCGTTCCGCGCCGGGCTGCCCCCCGACATGAAGCTGGAGATCGGCTTCGACCAGAGCCGCGACATCGAGCGCCGGCTGAGCGAACTGGCCCGCGATTTCTCGATCGCGCTGGCGCTGGTGCTGATCACGCTGCTGCCGCTCGGCTTGCGCGCATCGCTGGTGGTGATGATCTCGATCCCGCTGTCGCTGGCGATGGGCGTGTTCATGTTGTCGCGCTTCGGCTTCACGCTCAACCAGATCAGCATTTCGGGGTTCATCATCTCGCTCGGGCTGCTGGTCGACGATTCGATCGTGGTGACCGAGAACATCGAGCGCCACTTGCGCGAATCGGGCGATCCGGTCGAGGCGGCGGCGAGCGGAGCGCGGGAAATCAGCGCAGCGGTGCTCGGTTCCACCGGGGTTCTGCTTTTCGCGTTCCTGCCGCTGGCGTTCCTGCCCGAAGGCTCGGGCGATTTCGTGCGCGGGCTTCCTGTGGCGGTGCTGGTCACGGTGGCGAGTTCGCTGATCGTGTCGCTGACGGTGATCCCGTTCGTCGCCAGCCGCGTGCTCAAGCGCGGTCAGGGGGAACACGGCAACCGCTTCCTGCGCGTGGTGACCCGAGGGATCGAGCGCTTCTACCAGCCGCTGCTGCACCGCGCGCTCGATCATCCGCGCAAGACACTGGTGGGCACGCTGATCGGCTGCGTGCTGGTGTTCGCGACCGTGCCGTTGATCGGCTTCAGCCTGTTCCCGACCACCGACGCGCCCTATTTCATGGTGCGGGTCGAAGCCCCCGAGGGCAGCGGCGTAGCCGAGACCGACCGCGCGGTTGGCGCGGTGTCGGCGCAGCTTGCCAAGGAGCCTGCGATCCTTGCCCGGATGGACAATGTCGGGCGCGGCAATCCGCAGATCTTCTACAACAATATCCCGCGCGAGGACGATACGCGTTACGGCGAAATCTTCGTGACCTTGCGCGAATGGTCGCAACGCGACAGCCCCAGGTTCATCGAGGCGTTGCGCAAGAAACTCGCGAGCTACCCCGATGCCCGCGTGACGGTGGTGCAGTTCGAACAGGGGCCACCGGTCGAAGCGCCGATCGCGATCCGCGTGCAGGGCCCCGAACTGGTCACGCTCAAGGCGCTGTCGGCGCAAGTCGCGGCGATCATGACCGCCAACAAGGGCCTGCGCGACGTTAACGACCCGCTGGCGGTCGATCGCGTCGATCTCGACCTCGGCATCGATGCCGACAAGGCGAGCCTGCTGAATGTGTTCCCCGATGCCGTTCGCCGCACGCTGCGCATCGCGCTGAACGGTGAACGCGCCAGCAGCTTCCGCGATGCCGAAGGCGATACCTATCCCGTCACGGTGCGGCTACCGCTGGACGAGCACCAAGGCGTCTCGACGCTGAACAGCCTGTACGTGCCCAGCCAGTCGGGCCAGATCATCCCACTGTCGCAGATTGCCACGCCCGCGCTCAAGTCGGTGCCCTCGCAGATCCAGCGCTATCGGTTGCAGCGCTACACCACGGTCACCGCCTACAACGAACCGGGATTTCTGGCGTCTGCGCTGGACAAGGACGTCACGGCGGGGCTGGCAAAGATCAAGTTTCCGCCGGGCTACACCTGGGAGGCAGGCGGGGCCGCAGAAGTTGCCGCGCGCAACACCTCGGGGCTGGGCGGTGTGATCCTGCTGGCTGTGTTCGGAATTTTCGGTGTGCTGGTGGCCGAATTCGGCCGGTTCCGCGAAGTACTGGTGGTGGCGGGCGTGATCCCGCTCGGGCTCGTCGGGGGATTGCTGGCACTGCTCGCGACGGGCAATTCGCTGTCGTTCCTGGCGGTGATCGGGTTCGTTGCGCTGATCGGGATAGAGATCAAGAATTCGATCCTGCTGGTCGATTTCACGACGCAACTGCGCAGCCGTGGGCTGGCGTTGCGCGATGCCATCGAAAAGGCCGGCGAAATCCGGTTTCTGCCGGTTTTGCTCACGTCGGTGACCGCGATCGGCGGACTGCTCCCGCTCGCGCTGTCGGGCGCCCCGCTTTACGCGCCGCTGGCATGGGTGATCATCGGCGGGCTGGTGTCATCGACCCTGCTCAGCCGCATTGTCACGCCGGTGATGTATCTGCTGGTTGTTCGCAGGACGGGAGAAGCAACGGCTGTGGCTGAAAACGAAAAAACCCCCGGTTTCCCGGGGGCTTAGCCAAAGGCCTTGAATGGTGGGCGTAGCAAGGATTGAACTTGCGACCCCTACGATGTCAACATAGTGCTCTACCACTGAGCTATACGCCCGCACCATTCATGTCGCGAGAGAGCAAGCCCGCTCGCGAGAGGCAGCCGTTTAACCGCGCTTGCGGCTTGTTGCAAGGGCGTGT
Organism: Novosphingobium sp.; assembly: GCF_025351285.1. Classification (GTDB taxonomy): domain Bacteria; phylum Pseudomonadota; class Alphaproteobacteria; order Sphingomonadales; family Sphingomonadaceae; genus Novosphingobium. The sequence goes on along the minus strand of NZ_JANXWG010000016.1, from coordinate 2,758 downwards.
TTCGAGGGGCTCGTCAAAGCTGCCCGAAGGCGGCCGGATCCTCGAATGCCCGCTCAACTTCCATCACCAGGTCCTTGAGATGAAACGGTTTCGACAGCACGCGCGCTTGCGGTGCTTCGCGGTTGGCCTTGAGCGTTACGGCGGCAAAACCGGTGATGAACATGACTTTCGTGGTGGGGCTGATCTCGGCGCAGCGTTGTGCCAGTTCGATTCCGTCCATTTCGGGCATGACGATGTCGGACAGCAGCAGGTCGAAGTGCTCGGCCTCCAGCAGTGGCACCGCCGCCGTTCCGCGATCGACCGCGGTGACGCTGTAGCCCGCGTTTTCAAGCGCGCGCGCAAGGTACGTGCGCATCGCGTCTTCATCTTCGGCGAGCAGGATGCGGATCATGCGGCGTGTCCCCGGGAACAACATGGGTTTGTGAACGGTGTGTCTTAACGATACCGGCACCGCCGCAGCCCCCGCGCGAGGGGCGTGACGTGACCGGAGTCGCAATACTGACGCCATACATTCGATCCGGTTAAGAATCTTCGCTCATTCAATGCATGACCGACTTTGACACAGCGGCATTTCGTGGGCAGCCTTGTTGCCATGCAGCATTTGTCGCCCGATCAGGATGATTCGCAGACAGTCGACGGCGGCCTCATTCCGGGACAGCCCGATCATCCGGCATTCTCGCTGCGGTTTTTCGATCCTTCGCCGATCCCCGTGGTGATTGCGGTGCCCCATGCGGGGCGCAAGTATGCCCACGGCTTGCTAGAACGCATGCGGCACCCGGCTTTCGCGACGCCCCGGCTTGAAGATCGCTATGTCGATTTGCTGGCAACGCGCGTTGCCGCTGAAACCCATGCTGCGCTGCTGGTGGCGCATGCCCCGCGCGCTATGGTGGATCTCAACCGCGCGGCCGACGACGTCGATTGGGACATGATGAATCAGCCACCGGCCGATGCCTCGGGCGATCGTGCGCTGGCCGGAGGACGAACCGCTGATCGCGGCTGGGGCGGAAAGGGCGGCACCATGCAGCGCGCGCGCAGCGGCCTCGGCCTGATTCCACGCCGCTTGCCGGGGCTGGGCGAGCTTTGGAAGCGCCGCTTCGAACACCACGAACTCGATGATCGTATCGCCGGGGTGCATCAGCCTTATCACGCGGCTCTGGGCCAGATGCTGCTGCGGGTGCGCCAGCGCTGGGGTTCGGTACTGCTGATCGATCTGCATTCGATGCCGCCGCTGCCAGCCCCCAACGGCGCCGAGCGGGCGCCAGAATTCGTGATCGGCGATCGCTTCGGTGCGGCGTGCGGCGGCGAATTGATCGCCGCCGCGTTCAGCCATTTTGCGCAAGGCGGGCGGCTGGCCGCGCACAATCGGCCTTATGCCGGGGGGTATGTGCTCGATCGCCATGCTCGGCGGCACGAAGGTATTCATTGCCTGCAGCTCGAAATCGATCGCCGTTCCTATCTCGAGCCGCGCCTGGTCGAACCGGGTGATGGCTTCGAGGATACGGTGCGGCTGTTGGTGGGGCTGGTGCAGAAGCTTGCCGCCGTGGCCGCCGAGCTTGGTGGCGAGGCCGGTTCGGCGCGCTGGCGCATGGCTGCCGAGTAGGTTGGACCTCCTCAAGAAAAAACCACCTGGAGCAATGCTCCAGGTGGCCAAGGTTCAGGGAGGAGGTGCACCGAAGCGCACCAGTCACACCGGGCCATGAGGGGAGCACCGGCGCGACACCCAATGTATAAGCATGGCTTGCGAGAGGCGCAAGATGCACCCGAAAATTTCGTTTCGATTGTGACCGTTTCGGGTCAAACGCCGGCTGATCGTCGTAGCGAAGCCGCCGCGCCAACCCTTGGAGCCGGCGCGGCGGAATTTATCAGTTGATCGTGGCGAGCACCGGCGATTGCGCAGCGGGGCCCTTGCCCTGGGTCGTCTGCATGCCGAACACGTTGCTCATCAGGTCGAGCGAAAACACGTGCGCGTACAACAGCGGCAGCAATCCGCTCTGCGCCCAGCCGCGCAGGACATCGCCGCGCAAGTCGCGCAGCTTTTCCTGGTTGATCATCTGGAACCCGCGATAGACGAACGGCGCTTCGACGCCGGTCTGCTGGATGGTGACTTCGCCTTCCATCAGCAGGTCGTGCTTCTTGATCTCGTCGATGAACGCCTGGGTGCGCTGACCGGCCTGTTCGAACTGTTCGCAGAACTGGAGCGCGCTCTTGGTCGCTTCGGACGGTTCTGCGCCATCGAACAGCGCTTCGCCATCGGCATAGTCACCGACCAGCCCGCACGAGGGATCGAAGCACAGCGACAGTTCCTCAGCATCGGGCGAAAGCCGCGCCAGGATGAATGGATAGCGGCGCGCATAAGCGGGCACGTAGATGTTGTCGTTGATGGTGCCTTCAGCGTCGACGAACACGTTGACGCCTTCGTTAAGCCCCATCAGCGCCAGCGGCACCGGGTTGTCGCCGCTGGCGAAAATGATCGGATAATGCCGAGCGGCTTGCGGGAATTCCTCGACCGTCAAGGGAATCGCGTGCTGGCCGACCAGCCATTCGGCCTTGGTGGCGACGCGCGCGCGCCAGGTGGCATGATCGCGGCTGTTGAGCGGCATCAGGTCCTTGTAGAAGATCGGCAGTTCGGCTTGCGGCGCGCTGGCCATGAATTCTCTCCGCTCATGTTGGGCCACGCAGACGCCTTGAGACGCTCCCGCGCGGGGAAAGCGCGCGCTTTAGGATGTTGAACGGGGCTGCGCAAGTGAGTGCACAACCG
>NZ_JANXWG010000020.1 GCF_025351285.1 Novosphingobium sp. | reverse complement strand
GCTGCCCTATGGCACCAAAACCGAGGTCGAGATCGCCAGCCGCGTGGCGGGCCTGCTCGGGCGGATGACCGAACGGCTGAAACCGCGGCTGGTGTGCATCGCCTGCAACACCGCCAGCACGATTGCGCTGGGCATGGTGCGCGATGTGCTGGAGGTGCCCATCGTCGGCACCGTGCCCGCGATCAAACCCGCTGCCGCGCTGACGCGAACCGGGGTGATCGGGCTGCTCGGCACCGGGGCGACGATCCGGCAGGGCTATGTCGATCGACTCGAAGCCCAATTTGCCGCCGACAAGCGTCTGCTCCGCCACGCTGCGCCCGAACTGGTCGAGGCGGCAGAGGCGCGGCTGCGCGGGTTGCCAGTCGATCCGTCGGTGTTTGCCCGCGCCGCCGAAGGCTTGCGCGCGCTGGCCGACGGCGCGCCGATCGACACCGTGGTGCTGGCCTGCACGCACTTTGCGCTGATCGTCGACGATCTGGCGCAAGCGTTCGGCGCGGGCGTAACCTTCGTCGATGGCGCGGCCGGCATCGCGCGGCGGATCGCGTTTCTTACGCAAGGCCAATCGTGGCAGCGGACGACGCCCGACCGCGCGTTGTTCACCCGCGAGGGGCCTGAACTGGCCGAACTGGCCCCCGCCCTCGCCCGCGAAAAGCTGGCCGAAATCGCGGTGTTTTGAAGGCGTTGCGCCTTGGCTTATTGCGAATCGTTCGCGCTTCCGTTTCTCGCTGCGCGCGGCTAAAACCCAAGCGTTCGCCGAGGGGCAGAATAACGGGAACAGGCCCCAGAAATTGACACGGGTCTCAATCAGACCAGGGTCACGGAAAGCGCGCCGCGCCTGGCGTGCGTTAGGGAGCGGCGCCAAGTGAATTACGATCAGATCTTCGATGCAGCGATCGACCGGCTCCATTCCGAGGGCCGCTACCGCGTATTCATCGACATCCTGCGCAACAAGGGCGCCTATCCCAACGCGCGCTGTTTCGCCGGGCACAACGGCCCCAAGGACATCACCGTGTGGTGTTCGAACGATTACCTCGCGATGGGCCAGCACCCCAAGGTAATCGCGGCGATGGAAGAAGCGCTGAACGACGTCGGCGCCGGTTCGGGCGGCACGCGCAACATCGGCGGCAACACGCACTATCATGTCGATCTGGAATGGGAACTGGCCGATCTTCATGGCAAGCAGGGCGCGTTGCTGTTCACGTCGGGCTATGTCTCGAATGACGCCACGCTGTCCACGCTCGCCAAGATCCTGCCCGGTTGCGTGATTTTTTCGGACGAACTCAACCACGCCAGCATGATCGCCGGCATCCGCAATTCCGGCGCCGAAAAGAAGGTGTGGCGGCACAACGACCTCGAACATCTCGAAGAACTGCTCGCCGAAACCGATCCCGCGCTGCCCAAGCTGATCGCGTTCGAATCGGTCTATTCGATGGAGGGCGACGTTGCCCCGATCCACGCGATCTGCGACCTGGCGGACAAGTACAACGCGCTGACCTATATCGACGAAGTTCACGCGGTAGGCATGTACGGCCCGCGCGGCGGCGGCATTTCGGATCGTGACGAAGCGGCCGATCGCATCACCATCATCGAAGGCACGCTGGGCAAGGCGTTCGGCGTGATGGGCGGCTACATCGCGGCCGACAGCAAGATCATCGACGTGATCCGCAGCTATGCGCCGGGCTTCATCTTTACCACCTCGCTGTCACCCGTGTTGGTGGCGGGCGTGCTCGCTTCGGTGCGGCACCTCAAGGCATCGAGCGAGGAACGCATCGCGCAGCAGGCGGCCGCGGCCATGCTCAAGCGCCTGTTCCGCGAAGCCGGGTTGCCGGTGATGGATTCGACCACGCACATCGTACCGCTGATGGTCGGCGACCCGGTGCGCGCCAAGAAGATCGCCGACGTGCTGCTCGCCGAATATGGCGTTTACGTCCAGCCGATCAACTACCCCACCGTGCCGCGCGGCACAGAACGCCTGCGCTTCACGCCCGGCCCGGCGCATACCGAAGCGATGATGCTGGAACTGACCAAGGCGCTGGTGGAGATCTGGGATCGGCTGGAACTGGAACTGAAGCAGGCGGCTTGACCGCCCGCGCCGCTGGCACCTTAGGCCGGGGTGACGGCGGCATGACCCGCAGGCACGGTTTTGATGACCACGGTGAATCGCTGCGTTCGGCATAGCGGCGAAGGCACTCCGCCCCGGTGGACGATTTCGCCGTTGAACAGGCATAGCCGGCCGGGTTTGGGCGCAACCAGCATAGAGGCCTCGCCGGACTTGTCGTAGAACACCAGCTCGCCCTGCCAGTCTGGTTCCCAATCCGCATTGGCGAAATACAGCGCCGTCATGCCGCCAGGCGTGTCATGATGGGGATACTGGACTGCACCGAAATACTGGTCGAGCGCAAAAAACTGCTCGATCGTTTCACCGCGCCCAGCATCGATTTGCCGGACCCGCGCCAGGACGTCGTCGCGAAAACCCCCTAAAAGCGGAAACGTCTCGATCATCGACTTGCCGAAATCGTGGCGCAGATGCCGGCCCGGTTCGTCCTTGGACTTGTCGTAGTTGCTGCGGAAATAGGGAAGGTCGACGACGAGCCGTTCGAACATGCCGATGATGACCGGATCGAGCAGCCCGTCGATGATGTGAACGCGCTCACCGTCAATCTCGCGCGTCATGGACGCAGGCGTGGTCGGCATTGTCGGTTGTTGCTCCCCCGCCCGATCAGCGCAAGCTCACCACATTGTCCGAAACGCGCGGATCGCGGCGGTTGCCCAAGTACTGGCTGGCCATCGGTTCGTCGGTAACTTCGCGCACTTCGGCTTCGTCGAAGCCGTTGAACGCGGTTTTCATCGCCGCGCCATAAGCGCCGAGCATACCGATCTCGATGTAATCGCCCGAACCGATCCCGGCGGGCAGTTCGAACGGGCCGTCCATGTGGTCCATGTCGTCACAAGTCGGACCGTAGAAACTGAACGGTTCGCAAGCGGCGTCGGCGTGATTGTCGTTCCCATAGGCGTCGAACGCCTTGACCGGGAAACGCCAGCCAACGTGAGCCGCATCGAACAACGCGCCATAAGCACCGTCGTTGATGTAGAGATCACGCCCGCGGCGCCGCTCGACCTTCACGATCAACGAGTTGTATTCGGCACACAAGGCCCGGCCCGGCTCGCACCAAAGTTCGGACGAGTACGACACCGGCAACGATTCGTACGTGCGCGCAATCAGCCCGAAGTAATCCTCGAGCGGCGGTGGTTCCATGCCCGGGTAGACCGACGGGAAGCCACCGCCCACATCGACCACGTCGACCAGTACCGATGCTTCGACGATCGCTGCGCGGACGCGTTCGAGCGCCTGGACATAGGCGAACGGGCTCATCGACTGGCTGCCGACGTGGAAGCAGATGCCGAGCGAATCGGCGATCTGGCGCGTGGCTTGCAACAGCGGCGCCGCTTCGGTCAGGTCGCAGCCGAACTTCGAGGCAAGGCTGAGTTCAGAATACTCGGACGACACGCGCAGCCGCACGCACAGCGTCAGGTCTTCCGGTGCAGTGCCGTCAGGCGCCAGCGTGGCAACGCGGATCTTCTCGAGTTCCTCAAGGCAATCGAGGCTGAACACACGCACGCCGTGGATGTGATAAGCCTCCGCAATCGCGCTTGCGGCCTTGACCGGGTGCATGAAGCACAGCGTGGCTGCGGGCAGCGTGCCACGTACCAGGCGCACTTCGGCGATCGATGCCACATCGTAATGCGTCACGCCGGCATCCCACAACACCCGCAGCAAATCGGGCGAAGGATTGGCTTTCACCGCGTAGAGCGAACGCCCCGGAAACTTCTCGATGAAGAAACGGGCAGCGCGCGCCGCAGCATGCGGGCGGTTGAGGATAACGGGTTGGTCCGGCGAAAGGGCGCGGACTACAGCTCGTGCATCGGGATGGATGTGCAATTCAAGGGACCCCCAATAGGCCTTTCGGCCAAAGCAACAACGTAACGACACAGCCTTGCGGTTATTGGAAGTCCCCATGGGGCTGCGAGGGGGCGATATAGGGCTTGGGTTATGAACCGCAAGTGAAAATCGGGGTTCGGGATGCATATGTCTCGAAACTGAAATATTGCGAGATATCTACATTGCCAGTGCCAGAATTTACCCTTTTCTATCAGCCTTTTGCAAGGTGATCGGCCAAACCTGCCCAAGTGGGCAAGGAGTGCGGATCGTTGGCCGAATTGGCCGCGATCGGGTGCGAGGCGAAGCGGGCAATCACCATGTCTGCCGCAGGATCGATCCACAGTGTCTGCCCGTGGATACCGCGTGCCGAAATCGCGCCATTGGCGTTGTGCGTTGCCCACCACTGGCCACCATAGCTCGCACCGGGAAGCGCCGGATAGCTGGACTTGGCGAACCGTTCGGGGTCTCCGCCCGCAAAAATCCGCGCGATTGCTGCAGCAGGGATCACTTGTTCACCCACAGCATTGCGCCCGCTGTTGCGAACCGCCTCTCCGAACCGCGCGAGGTCTTCGAGCCGCAGGCACAGCCCGCCGCCCGAAAACGGCGTGCCCGCCGAATCGACCAGCATATCGGCATCGCCCGCCATGCCCAGCGGTGCCCACAGCCGTTCGGTCAGCAACTGGTGGACCGGCTTGCCCGTCGCCCGCGCCAGCACCCAGCCCAGCACCTCGGTGTTGGCGGTGCGGTAAGTGAAGCCATCGCCGTGGTTGCCCGCTTTACCGATCGCCGGCAAAAATTCGAGCATGTTGGCAGCGCCGGTGTAGCCCGCCGGACGCGGGGTAAGTCCCAGCGCGTTCGAGAACGCGCCGATGCCCGAGTTTGGATCGGTGTAGTCCTCGTTGAAATCGATCGCGGTGGTCATGTCGAGTACCTGCCGCAGCGTGGCATCGGCAAACCCGCTGGCGGCGAGTTCGGGGATCAAGCCACCAATCGGCGCGGCCGGATCGAGCACGCCTTGCTCGACCAGCATCTCGGCGAGCGTGCCGACAAAGCTCTTGGTCATCGAAAAGGCGATGTGGCGGGTTTCGGGGCCGGTCACACCGAACCAGCGCTCGTAGACCACTGCGCCCTTGTGCAGCACCAGAATGCCATCGGTGAAGTTGTCGATCAGCGTTTGCGCAAAAGTCATCGGCGCGCCGCCGATCGAGGTGACCATAACGCCGTCGAGATCGTCACGCAGTCCCCGTGCAAATGGGGCAGCGTGCACGCCATCCGCCCCAACCCGCACGGTCGGGCAGAACTGGCGCATGTTCGAAAACGCCCAACGCGTCATCGGGAAGCGCATATGCCCGGCCTCGGACGCCAGAATACGCTTTTCGGCCGGCGGCGGATAGCCCTGCATCCAGCCCATGGCCAATGGATCGCTGGTCACAGCGTCGAGTATCGTATCGGGCATCGGTGTCCCCTCTCCCTGCCACGCCCCGCAGGGAAAGGCCAACGGATCATGCCCTACGAAAGCCGATCGCGGAAGTCCTCGTAAGAAAAGCGCTTCACGCATTCGAGTGCATCGGTCGCGCTGTCCCACAGCCAGATCGAGGGCAGCGGCACGCCGTTGAAGGTGGTGGTCTTGACCATCGAGTAATGCGCCTGGTCAAGGAACGCGAAGCGCGTACCCGGCTGGAAACCGCCGGGAAGGATGTAATCGCCGATCACATCTCCCGCGAGGCATGATGGCCCGCCGAGCCGGACGGGCTCATCGGTGCCCTCGTCGCGTTCGCCAAGCATCGCCGGCCGATACGGAGCCTCGATCACATCGGGCATGTGGCAGGTGGCGGAAATGTCGGTGACCGCCAGCGGTATACCGTTCCAGTGCGTATCCAGCACTGTCCCAACCAGGATGCCCGCATCGAGCGCCACCGCCTCGCCCGGTTCGAGATAAATCTCGCAGCCGGTTTCCGCGCGCACCTTTTGCAGGAACGCGATCAGCTCATCACGCTGGTAATCGGCGCGCGTGACGTGGTGCCCGCCGCCGAAGTTGAGCCACTGCAAGCGCGGCAGGAACCGCTCGATCCGTGGCTTGAGCGCCGCCCAGGTGCGTTCAAGCGGCCCGAAATCCTGCTCGCACAGCGTGTGGAAATGGAGGCCAGTCACGCCATCCAGATGCGCGTCCTCAAGTTGATCGACCGGAAAGCCCAGCCGCGAATGCGGAGCGCACGGATCGTAGCGCGGCACCTCACCCTCGGCGTGGAGCGGATTGATCCGCAAGCCGATGTCGAACGCCTCACCCGCCGCGCGCGCCGCCGCAATCTCGCCCGCGAACCGCGCATGCTGACCGGGCGAATTGAAGATCACGTGATCCGACAGCCGCAGGATCTCGGGCATATCCGCCGCTTTGTAAGCCGCACAATACGTCGCGATCTCGCCCTTGTAATGCTCGGCCGCCAGCTTCGCTTCCCACAGGCCCGACGTGCAAACGCCGTCGAGGTATTGGCCCACAACCGGCGCGACCTTCCACATCGAGAACGCCTTGAGCGCGGCCAAGACCTTGATCCCGGCGCGGTCGCGAATATCCGCCAGCACTGCCAGATTGGCGCGCAGCCTTGCTAAATCGACCACAAACGCAGGACTATCGACGCGCGCCAAATCGAAGTGCGCAAACGCCCCCGGATCGCCAGCTCTCGTTTCCATCAGTGCTTCCTCATCCGATCGGCGACTTGAACACCAGCGCCGCACCCGCAACGATCAGCGCAAATCCCAGCACCTGGCTCAGCCCCGGCTTCACCCCGAACAGTACCCACGCCACGATCATGAAAGTGACCAGCGTGACCACTTCCTGGATCGTCTTCAACTGCGCCAGCGAATAAGTCTTGGCGCCGATCCGGTTGGCCGGCACCGCCAGGCAATATTCGAAGAACGCCAGCCCCCAGCTCATCAGGATCATCAACCACACCGCCTTGCCCGGTGTGCGCAGATGTCAGTACCACGCGACATTCATCACAAGGTTCGAACCAAACAGCATCGCGATTGGCAGGATCGAACCCCAACCCCAACCCATCAGAAATGGCCCATCAGAAGTCCAGGGGCTGCCCGAGTTCCTTGCACGTCCACGGCAGCCCGTGCTGGTTCAGCATGTCCATGAACGGATCGGGATCGAACTGTTCGATGTTGAACACGCCGGCTCCGGCCCACTTGCCCTGCAGCACCAGCGCGGCGCCGATCATCGCGGGCACGCCGGTGGTGTAGCTGACAGCCTGATTGCCGGTTTCGGCGTAAGCATCCTCGTGGTCGCAGATGTTGTAGACGTAGAACGTGCGCTCCTCGCCGTCCTTGAAGCCGGTGGCGATGTCGCCGATGTTGGTCTTGCCCTTGGTGGTCGAACCCAGCGACGATGGTTCTGGCAGCACCGCCTTCAGGAACTGAAGCGGGACAATCTCATGGCCTTCGTACATCACCGGATCGATCCGCGTCATACCCACGTTCTGTAGCACGGTCAGGTGCGTGATATAGGCATCGCCGAAGGTCATCCAGAAGCGGATGCGCTCGATTTCTGGCAAGTGCTGGTGCAGGCTTTCCAGCTCCTCGTGGTACATGAGATACATGTTCTTCGGGCCGACCGCCTCGAACGCGAAGCTCTGCTTCTTCGACAGTGCGGGGCTTTCGATCCACTTGCCGTTCTCGAAATGCCGTGCGGGCGCGGTCACTTCGCGGATGTTGATTTCAGGGTTGAAGTTGGTGGCGAAGTGCTGGCCGTGATCGCCGCCGTTGCAATCGAGGATATCTAGCGTGCGGATCGTGTCGAGCTTGTGCTTCCTGATCCAGGTCGCGAACACGCTGGTCACGCCCGGATCGAAACCCGAACCGAGCAGCGCCATCAGCCCGGCCGCCTTGAACCGCTCCTGATAAGCCCACTGCCACGAATATTCGAACTTGGCCTCGTCGATCGGCTCGTAATTGGCCGTGTCCATGTAGTTGACGCCCGCGGCGAGGCAGGCGTCCATGATGTGCAAGTCCTGGTACGGCAGCGCCAGGTTGACGACGAGCGCGGGCTGGACCGCCTCGATCAGCGCGGTGGTGGCGGCCACGTCATCGGCGTCGATCTGGTAAGTCTCGATCGTCACGCCGGTGCGTGCCTTGACGCTCTCGGCAATCGCATCGCACTTGGCTTTGGTCCGGCTGGCCAGCGCGACTTCGCTGAAGATACCCGCATTCATCGCCATCTTGTGGACCGCAACCGACCCGACGCCGCCCGCGCCGATCACCAGAACCTTGCTCATGCGCGCATCTCCTTTGCCAACCGTAGCGCGCGGCATATAGCCCGCTTCCATGACAGGACAACCGACTCTCGCCGCTGCTGGTTCCACCGACCGCACACCCACCCGCGAAGGCGTGCTGCGCGCTGCCGCCAAGATGGCCGAACTGCTACCACAGACGCCGCTGCTGCCACTCGAATTGCCTTCAGGGGCAGTGGTGTGGTGCAAGGCCGAAGTGCTCCAGCCGGTCGGCGCGTTCAAGATTCGCGGCGCCTGGCACCGGCTGAGCGACCTGACCCCCGAGGAAGCCGCGCGCGGCGTGGTCGCGGTGTCGAGCGGGAACCATGCGCAAGGCGTGGCCTGGGCGGCCAAGCAGCTGGGGATTGCCGCCACCATCGTCATGCCGCGAGACGCGCCGGCGGTGAAGATCACCTCGACCCGCGCGTTGGGAGCCGAGGTGGTGTTCTACGAACGCATGACCGAATCGCGCGATGAAATTGCCGCGAAGCTCTGCGCGGAAAAAGGCGCGGTGCTGGTCCACGCGTACGGCGATCCGTGGGTGATCGAGGGCCAGGGCAGCGCCGGCATCGAACTCGCGGCGCAGATGGAAGCCCGCGCCGGCGGCGCGCCGACCCGCATCGTCACGCCCTGCGGCGGAGGCGGGCTCTCGGCCGGGCTGGTGCTCGCCTGTCCCCAAGCCGAAGTCGTGCCAGTCGAGCCCGAAGGCTGGGACGACATTGCCCGCAGCCTGGTTGCGGGCGTGATCGAACCAGTCGGCCCGAACGCGCCCAAAACCGCGTGCGATGCGCTGATGGCCACCGCCACCTATCCGATCAACTTCGCGGTCCTGCACCCGCGCGGCGTGCGCGGAACGTGGGTCAGCGATGCCGAAGTGCGCGCAGCGCAACGCTACGCGTTTTCGAAATTGCGGCTGGTGGTCGAACCCGGCGGCGCGGCGGCGCTGGCGGCGGTACTGGCGGGCAAAGTGCCGACTGACGGGCGCACCGCGGTGATCCTGTCGGGAGGCAACACCGATCCGCAAACCTTCGCGGCGGTGCTGGCCGAGGCCGGTTGCATTTGACAATCGAATAGCGCCGCCGCAGTCTTGTGCGACGTTTCGGGGGAGACAAGGGAATGCAGGCGCAGATGTTGGCACCGGCGGCAGTGCTGGTGCTGTGGTCGCTGGTGATGCTGTTCTGGACCGGACAGGCACGCTTCGGCGCCATGGCGAAATCGGGGATCGACCTGAAGGAAGCCAAGCCCGGCGGGCGCGGGCAGGATCTCGATGGCGTGCTGCCCGACAAGGCAACATGGAAATCACACAACTACACGCACCTGATGGAACAGCCGACGATCTTCTACCCGACGGTGGTGATCCTGGCAGTGATGGGCGCGGGTGCGATCGACGTGGCGCTGGCCTGGGGCTATGTGGTCGTGCGGATCGTCCACTCGGTGTACCAATCGACGGTGAACCGCATTCCGGTGCGCTTTTCGATGTTCTTTCTGTCGACGATCTGCCTGATCGTGCTGGCGGTACGCGCGGTCATGGCCACACTGCTGCACGATCCATCGATAAACTGACAAAACAACAACTTCGGGGGGAATTACCAAATGGCAGCAACCGCAATCGTCGGCATGGCGATCCTCAAACCCGTGGTCGCGCTGGCGGCCTGGACGATGGTGATGTGGCTGTGGATGTACGCCACGCGCATCCCGGCGATGAACAAGGCCGGGATCGACAGCGCCAAACTGGTCGGCGGCACCGGGAAGAGCCTGGATGATGTGCTGCCCGCAAACGTCCAGTGGATCGCGCACAATTACAACCACTTGCATGAAGCACCCACCGTTTTCTATACGGTTGCGCTGGTTCTGGCGATCACCGGCCACGGCGATGGCCTCAACGCGCAGATCGCCTGGGGATACGTCGGCTTGCGAGTGATGCACTCGATCGTGCAGGCCTCGGTCAACCGGATTATCGTGCGCTTCAGCCTGTTCGCGCTGTCAAGCCTCGCACTGATCGCGCTGGTCGTTCACGCGGTTATCGCGGTCTTCTAGCGCACGAACAGGCTTGCCAGTTCGACGTGGGTCGACCAGCGGAACTGCCCCACGGCACGCAGTTCCGCCAGCCTGTAGCCACCCTCGACCAGCCGCGCCGCATCGCGCGCCCAGCTTGACGGGTTGCAACTGACATAGACCACGCGCGCCACGGTGCTGTCCGCGATCAGCGCGACCTGCTCACGCGCGCCGGCGCGCGGCGGATCGAGCACGACAGCGTCGAAGCGGTTCAGTTCCTCGGGCCGCAGCGGATTGCGGAACAGATCGCGGTGGAGCGAATGGACTTGCAACCCGTTCATCCGCGCCACCCCCTGCCCGGCCAGATGCGCCGCACGATCGGCCTCGACCGCCAGCACCTTCCGCCCCGCCGGCCCAGCCTTCACGAGCGCGAAGGCAAACGTCCCCAGCCCCGAAAACAGGTCGGCGACCATGGCAGCGCCATCGAGCCACTCGCACGCCGCACTGGTCAACGCCGCCTCGCCATCGGGCGTGGCCTGCAGGAACGCGCCCGCAGGCAGCGCCACCGGCACTCCACCTACTGTCATGGTAACCGGCTCGGGCTCCCACTGCGTTTCAGGGCCGTAGCCCGCATCCATCGTCAGCCGCGCCAGGCCGTGCGCCCGCGCGAAATCACCCAGGCTCTCGATCGCTGCAAGTCCTTCGACCGCAAGCCCCTTGATCCCGACCGACACGCCCTGATCGGCCAGCGTCATTTCGACGTCGACCGCCATGCCGCGCGTGGCGAACCGCGTCAGCAACTCGCGCAGCGGCTTGACCAGCGCCACCAGCGCCGGAGCCGTCACCGCGCACTCGCGCAAATCCACGATATGGTGCGTACCCTGCTCGCGGAAACCCAGCACCACGCGCTTGCCGATCGCCTGCGCATGTAACGTTGCGCGGCGGCGGCTGGCGGGCGGTGAAAGGTGGGGCGGCGCAACGATCTGAGGCAATTCCAGATGCTGCCCCAACACCGCGCCGATCACGCGGTCGGCCACGAAATCGGCCAGCGCCGCCTCGTCGAGATGCTGCAATTGGCACCCGCCACACTGCGGGTAATGACGGCATGCCGGCGCCGCATGGTGCACCCCCGGCGTTACCGTGCCATCGGCTGCAACCATGTCACCCGGCGCGGCCAGCGCAACGTGGCGCCCGTCTTCGGTCACGCCATCGCCCTTGGCGGCAATGCGCACCACGGGCGAGGCGCCGATCATCCCGGGCACGGCGTCAGACAAGCGCGCTCACCATCGCTTCGCGCACCGCGTCGATCAACTGGCTCGCCGTAAACGATGGCCCCGCCAGTCTGGCAGCTTCGCCATGAAGCCACAACGCTTCCTTGGCGGCAAGCACCGTATTGCAAGTGACCGCCAAACGCGCCGCCATGATCCCTGCCAGCACATCGCCGCTGCCTGCAACCGAAAGCCAGCTTGGCGCGCGCGGGGCGATCCGGACCACGCCGCTGGGCGAGGCGATGATGCTTTGCGGGCCTTTGAACACCACCACCGCCTGGACCAATTGCGCCATCGCCAAGGCGCGCTCGGGCCTTGTCCGATCGGCAGGGAGCCCGAAGCGGTTTTCGAGCGCGGTCATCTCGCCGTCGTGGGGGGTGAGAATCAGCCCGCCCACCGGGCGTGGCAGCAGCCCGGGGGACAGCAGCATCAAGGCATCGGCATCGATCACCGCCGGTATCCGCGAGGAAAGAACCCCCGAAAGCCGCGTCCGCGCGCGCTCATCCCGGCCTTGACCCGGCCCGATCAGCACCGCGCTCGTCCTTCGATCGGCAAGCTCGCGCATCATTGCCCCCGCATCGGGCGCGGCGACGAACACCAGATCGGGCGGCATGCCATCAACGCGCTGCGGCGCCACCAATTTGACATAGCCTGCACCGGCCCGCATCGCCGCTTCGGCTGACAGCAGGGGCGCGCCCGGCATTGCCCCGCCGATCACGGTCACCAACCCGCGCGTGTACTTGTGCGCATTCACCGGCGGAGCTTCGATCCGCGGCCGCGCCAGCACATGCGCCGCGCCGGGCACCGCGGCCACGCCGATATCGACCAGCTTGAGCATCCCCATCGCCGCCGAAGCCGGCTGCGCCAGATGCGCGAACTTCCACGCACCCAACGCCACCGTCAGGTCCCACGCGGGCAGGTCCGGGTTGAGCGCGGCGCCGCTGTCGCTTTCGATCCCGCTCGGCACATCGATCGCGATGCGGTGCAAATGGCTGGCCGCGAGCGCCCGAAGCTGAGCGGCCAGGTCTTCGGGCAATGCGCGCGCCAGGCCGCTGCCGAACAGGCAATCGACCAGCACGTCTCCGTGCGGCCTTGCGTCGGCCGCCAGCACGGCCCCACCATAAAGCGCGCGGGCATTGCGCGCAGCCTCGGTGGCAGGTTCGCGCGCGGGAACAAGCTGCACCGGGTTGCCGTGTTCCAACAAAGCCTGCGCGATCACATAGCCATCGCCGCCGTTGTTGCCAGGCCCGCACAGCACAGTCACCGGCCGACCCGCCGCCATCCGCCGCACCCATTCGCCCGCGCCGCGACCCGCCGTCTGCATCAGCGCATCGACCCCAGTGCTTCCTTCGGAAAACGTTCCCGCATCGATCAATGCCTGCTCGGCCTTGCGCATCTGCGCAACCGAGAGCACCTGGTTCAGGCGATCGGGGTCAACCGCCCCCCCGTTACTGAGTTTGGCCATTGGACGGCAACTCCCGCGCCGGGAACACGTAGCGGTCCTGCCCCACGCTTACGGCATAGCGGCCGTCTTCGGTCCAATTGCCGCCGGCGCCTTGCGCGCCATCGGCCGGCACCACGCCGCGCCCGTCAACAACCGCCTCGAACCGCCGGAACCCGCCATCGGGATGCCGCACGACCAGCAGCTTGCGATCCCCCTCGACCACGGTTTCGACCTTGCACTGGCTCGCCACGCCGGCCAGCACGCAATCGATCGGCCGCGCACCGGCGGCAGTATCGTCGTGCCTGGAGCAGCCGGAAACCGCCAGCATGGCCACCGTCAATAGTACGCGAACACGCATGTCGCTCAGCCGCGCTTCAACTGCGAAACATCGCGCACAGCACCGCGCGCGGCGCTTGTCGTCATCGCCGCATAAGCCTGCAACGCCACCGAAACCTTGCGCGGGCGGGCCTTTTCGGGCTGCCAGGCCAGATCGCCCTTCGCGTCCATCGCCGCGCGGCGGGCCGCCAGTTCCTCATCCGAAATCGCCAGCTTGATCGTGCGTGCGGGGATATCGATCTCGATCCGGTCGCCGTTTTGAACCAGGCCGATCGCGCCGCCCTCAGCCGCTTCGGGCGAGACGTGCCCGATCGACAGCCCCGAAGTGCCGCCCGAAAAGCGCCCGTCGGTGACCAGCGCGCAAGCCGCGCCCAGCCCTTTCGACTTGATATAGCTGGTCGGGTACAGCATTTCCTGCATCCCCGGTCCGCCGCGCGGCCCTTCGTAGCGGATCACCACCACGTCGCCCGCCACGACCTGCCCGGTCAGGATGCCCGTCACCGCCGCGTCCTGGCTTTCGAACACTTTGGCCGGCCCCGCGAAAACGTGGATCGCTTCATCGACGCCCGCGGTCTTCACGATGCAGCCATCGACGGCGATATTGCCCGACAGCACCGCGATCCCGCCGTCCTGCGAGAACGCGTTGTCGGCTGAACGGATCACGCCGTTCGCGCGATCGAGGTCCAATTCGTCCCAGCGCTCGTTCTGGCTGAACGCAGTCTGCGTCGGCACCCCACCCGGCGCGGCGCGGTAGAAATCCTGCACCGAAGCAGAATTGGTCTGTGAAATATCCCACTGCGCCAGCGCATCGGCCATCGTCTTGCTGTGCACTGTCGGCAAGTGCGTGTGAAGCAGCCCGGCGCGATCGAGTTCGCCCAGGATCGCCATGATCCCGCCCGCGCGGTGGACGTCTTCCATGTGCACGTCAGACTTGGCCGGCGCGACTTTCGACAGCACCGGCACGCGGCGTGACAAACGGTCGATATCGGCCATGGTGAAAGCCACCTCGCCCTCGTGCGCGGCGGCGAGCAGGTGGAGCACGGTGTTGGTCGATCCGCCCATCGCGATATCGAGGCTCATCGCATTCTCGAACGCTTCGAAGCCGGCGATATTGCGCGGCAAGGCGCTCTCGTCGTCCTGCTCGTAATATCGCTTGCACAGATCGACCGCGACGCGCCCGGCTTCGAGGAACAGCTTCTGCCGATCGGCGTGCGTCGCCAGCATCGAGCCGTTGCCCGGCAGCGACAGCCCCAGCGCCTCGGTCAGGCAGTTCATCGAATTGGCGGTGAACATGCCCGAGCACGATCCGCACGTCGGGCAGGCCGAACGCTCGATCGTCAGCACTTCCTCGTCGGTATATTTGTCGTCGGCGGCCGCGACCATCGCGTCGACCAGGTCCAATGCCACGGTCTTGCCCTTCAGCACGACTTTGCCCGCCTCCATCGGCCCGCCCGAAACGAACACCGCCGGGATGTTGATCCGCAGCGCCGCCATCAGCATGCCCGGCGTGATCTTGTCACAGTTGGAAATGCACACCATCGCATCGGCGCAATGCGCGTTGACCATGTATTCGACGCTGTCGGCGATCAGGTCGCGGCTGGGCAGCGAATAGAGCATGCCATCGTGCCCCATCGCGATCCCGTCATCGACCGCGATCGTGTTGAATTCCTTGGCAACCCCGCCCGCCGCCTCGATCTCGCGCGCGACCATCTGGCCCAGGTCCTTCAAGTGGACATGGCCCGGCACGAACTGCGTGAACGAATTGACCACCGCGATGATCGGCTTGCCGAAATCGCTGTCCTTCATCCCCGTCGCGCGCCACAATCCGCGCGCGCCCGCCATGTTGCGGCCATGGGTGGTGGTGCGGGAACGGTATGCGGGCATGAGGAAACGACCTTTGAAGCGATTATGGCAACCGCTCGCGCCCTAGTCCAGCGGCGCCCGGCCGTCGAAGGTTTAATTTGAGACGATTTGACGGCACACCCGCATCAGCCGATCGGCCCACACCGCTTGGCCTGCCGCATCGCCGATCTGGTCCTGCCGAACTTCCACACCGAGATAGAGCCGGCCGCAGACTTCGGCGTGACGGTTCATCGTCGCGTTGAGCAGCGCGCCCGAATAGGGGAGTTGGTCGCCGACGTTGAGGCCTTCGGCTTCGAGCAGCGGAATCGCCAAGCGGGCGCCGCGATCGTCCTGGTTGTAGAGCACGCCGACATGCCACGGGCGCGGTTCTGCGCGGCTCGACAATGCTGGCGTGAAGCTGTGGAGCGAAAGGATCAGTGCTGGCGGATTGGCGGCGAGATTCGCCTCGATTGCCGCATGATAGGGCCGGTGGAAGCGATCCAGCCGCTGGGCAACACCCGCCGCGTCGAGCCTGTTGCCCGGAATTGCGTAGCCATCGCTTTCGATCGGCACCAGTCCGGGCGCGTCTTCCTCCCGATTGAAATCGCAGACCAACCGGCTGACGTTGCCCAATAGCGCGGCGAAATACGGATCGGCGGCGACCATGCGTTCGGCCACCTCGGCCACGCCGATGTCGAGCGCCATGTGCTGATCCATCAGCGCCGGATCGATGCCCAGGTCAGTGCCGGGCGGAACGCGGTTCGAGGCGTGATCGCCGATAATCAGGATGCCACCCGGCGTTGGGGTTCCGACCACGTGGCAGGCAGGCTGGTCGCTCACCGCAAAGCTCCGGTCGCGTACCACCAATCGGGATGTGCGGCAGCGAGTTGGGCTTGTGCGGCCATGGTTTCGGCCTCGCTTTCGTACAACCCGAAACAGGTCGCGCCCGAGCCCGACATGCGCGCCAACCACGGGCGGGTTGTCGCCAGCGCGGCGAGGATGTCGCCGATCGCCGGGCAAAGCAATTGCGCAGGGCTTGCAAGGTCGTTGCGGCCTGCTTGCGCGATCGCGCGCGCAGCACCCGCCGGCAACGGGCCACGGTCAGTCCCGTCCCAGGCCTTGAACACCGGCCCGGTCGCCAGCGGCAGGCGCGGGTTGACGAGCAGCGCCCACAGTCCGGCCAGGTTGTTGTCGAGCGGCGCCAGGTCAGTACCGGTGCCGGTGCCGATACAGGCCACGCTGGCGACGCAAGCCGGCACATCGGCGCCGAGTTTTGCAGCCTTTTCCCGCCAGTTGTCGGGTAAACCAAAGTTGCGTTCGACCATCCGGAACACCGCGCCCGCATCGGCCGAGCCCCCGCCCAGCCCCGCTGCTACCGGGAGCCGCTTCTCAAGCATGACGTTCCATCCACGGCCATGCGGCAATGAATTCAACGCCTTAGCGACGATATTTCCGAATGGGTCTTCAAGTGCACCACAAAACTCGCCGGTGACGTGCAATTCATCGCGCGTCGATGGTGTGGCCGTTAACCGATCGCCGAAATCGACAAACGCAAACAGCGTCTCCAATTCGTGATATCCATCCTCGCGCCGCCGCCGAACATGCAGCGCAAGGTTGATCTTGGCGTAGGCTGGTTCGAGGATCGTCAATCAACCCACTCACATATTGGGATAATTCGGCCCACCGCCACCCTCGGGCGTCACCCATTCGATGTTCTGGGTGGTGTCCTTGATGTCGCAGGTCTTGCAGTGGACGCAGTTCTGCGCGTTGATCTGCAAGCGCGGCTTGCCGTCCTCGATCCCGAGGAATTCGTACACTCCGGCCGGGCAAAAGCGCGCCTCGGGTCCCCCATAAAGCGGCAGGTTGATCCGCGTCGGCACAGTCGGGTCCTTGAGCACGAGGTGGCACGGCTGGTCCTCCTCATGGTTGGTGAAAGACAGCGCAACCGACGACAGACGATCGAAACTGACCACGCCGTCGGGCTTGGGATAAACGATCGGCTTGAACAGATCGGCGCGCTGCGTGCCCGAAGCGTCGGTGTGGTGCTTCATCGGCTTGGCCAGCCCGAACCCGAACAGCGTGCGCAGCCACATGTCGGCGCCCGCGAACAGCGTGCCCCAGCTTCCGCCCCACTTGGCCACAAGTGGTTCCGCATTCTGGACTTTCTTGAGTTCGGTAGCGATCCAGCTATCGCGCACGGCGGTATCGTATTCGCCCAGTTCGTCCTTCTCGCGACCCGCCTTGACCGCGGCCACGATCGCTTCGGCCGCCAGCATCCCGCTTTTCATCGCGGTATGGCTGCCCTTGATGCGGGGCACGTTGACGAAGCCCGCCGAGCACCCGATCAGCGCGCCGCCGGGGAAGGCCAGCTTGGGCACCGACTGCCAGCCGCCTTCGTTGATCGCGCGCGCGCCGTAAGACACGCGCCGCCCGCCTTCCAGCAATGCACGGATCGAAGGGTGCTGCTTCCAGCGCTGAAATTCCTCGTACGGATAAACATACGGGTTGGCGTAATCGAGCGCGGTCACGAAACCGAGCGCAACCTGGTTGTTCGACTGGTGGTACAGGAACCCGCCGCCCCAGGCATTGCTTTCGGTCAGCGGCCAGCCTTGCGTGTGCAGCACGCGGCCGGGCACGTGCTTTTCGGGATCTATGTCCCACAATTCCTTGATGCCGATGCCGTAGACTTGCGGCTGGCAATCACGCTCCAGGTCGAAGTGCGACTTCAGACGCTTTGTCAGGTGTCCGCGCGCGCCCTCTGCAAACAAAGTGTATTTTGCGTGAAGTTCCATGCCGGGCTGGTAATCGCCCTTGTGGCTGCCGTCCTTGGCCACGCCCATGTCCTGGGTGGCGACGCCCATCACTGCGCCGGCTTCATCGAACAGCACTTCGGATGCGGGGAAGCCGGGGAATATCTCGACCCCCATGTCGCCGGCCTTCTCGCCCAGCCAGCGGCACAAGTTGCCCAGGCTGCCGGTATAATTGCCGTGGTTCGACATGAATGGAGGCATCGGCCAGTGCGGGATCGCAACGTGGCCCTTCTTGGTCAGCACCCAGTGCCAGTTGTCGGTCACCGGCGTTTCGGCCATCGGGCAACCGTCATCGCGCCAGGTGGGCAGCAATTCGTCGAACGCCTTGGGATCGACCACCGCGCCCGACAGAATGTGCGCGCCGATTTCCGAGCCCTTTTCGAGCACGCAGACCGAAATCTCGGAATCGAGCTGTTTCAACCGGATCGCCGCTGCCAGTCCCGCCGGGCCACCGCCGACGATGACCACATCGTACGGCATCGATTCGCGTTCGCTCATCCCTCAAACTCCTTCGCCGGCCCGGACTGCCGCGTGAGGGCATCGTCCGGGCGGGTTAATCGCGCAATTGATCACTTGCGGCCTTGATAGAGGGGGCGGGGAAGGTCAAGACCGCTGTGGGGTCAGGCATAACGGGATCGGTGGGCGAATTTGGCGTTCGGGCAGGCCAGTGCTGCGGTTGGGGATCGGCAAGGCTGGTCTCGCGCATCGCTCGAAGCCGCGCTGGGCTGGTGGGCCGATGCCGGCGTCGACAGCACTTTCCATGATGAACCGGCCGACTGGCTGGCCGCTGCGGGCGAAAGCAAGGCTGCTCCGGCACAAGCCACGGCCCCCATTCCGACCACACAGCCCGAGTCCACCCGGCGTCCAACCGATGCACGCGAACGGATGGCCACAAGCGAAGCCATTGCGCCGATCGGTGGCAATCCCGCTCACTGGCCGCAACGCCTTGAAGACTTCGCAAGCTGGTGGCTCACCGAAGCCAGCCTCAGCCCTGCCCCCGCCGCTGCGCGCGTGCCGTCCGCCGGGCCTGCGGGCGCGCCGCTGATGGTCCTGGTGCCGATGCCCGAACCGGGCGATTCACAAGTGCTGCTGGCTGGCCGCGAGGGCAAATTGCTCGATGCGATCCTCAGCGCGATGGGCTTGGCCCGCACCGAAATATATCTGGCCAGCGCACTGCCCGCAGCCATGGCCATGCCTGATTGGCATGCGCTCCGCGATGCCGGTCTTGGCGCAGTGGTCATGCATCATGTTGCGCTCGCAATGCCGCAAAGGCTGCTGGTTTTGGGCAAAACCGACATTTCATCGCTGATCACGCACGATCCAGCGAATAACGCTGCGATTTTACCAACGGTTAACCAAGAGAGGGCCAGCGTGCCATTGGTTCTGGACTTT
Organism: Novosphingobium sp.; assembly: GCF_025351285.1. Taxonomy (GTDB): domain Bacteria; phylum Pseudomonadota; class Alphaproteobacteria; order Sphingomonadales; family Sphingomonadaceae; genus Novosphingobium. The sequence continues at coordinate 36,791 of NZ_JANXWG010000020.1, read as the reverse complement.
GCGCTGGCAACTTTGCTGGCGCAGCCGTCGCTCAAGCGACGAATCTGGATGAACTGGCTCGAATGGACGGAAGCGGGGCTGCAATGACAATGGCGCGCATGATGCGCATAGCTGGGCGTTCTGTTGGCCTCACTGGCGCGGCGCTGGCCGTGGCCGGAGCGCTTGCGCCCACCCCCTCGTTCGCCAACAGCGCGGCCATGGACTACTTCACCAAGCGCGCCGACCGGACCGCGGTGCCAAAGCTGCTCACGCTGGACGAGCGCACCTTTTACGGCCAGGTATTCAAGGCGATCGATCGCAGCGACTGGAAGCAGGTCCAGGATTTGCTCGCGACCAAGCCCGAAGGCCCGCTCCACGCGGTAGCCAAGGCGCAGTTCTACGCCGCTGCCGGATCGCCCAAGGCCGATGGTGCCGCGCTGGCCACGTTGCTCGGCCAGGCGCCCGAGTTGCCGTGGGCGGATCAGCTCGGCCGGCTCGCGGTCAAGCGCGGGGTCACCGCGCTGCCCTTGCTGCCCGGCACGCAGGAATTCTCCAGCCTGCCTCGCCTGCCCGCCCGCTCGCGCCCGCGCAGTGCTTCGGATGGCACGATGCCCGACAGCATCGCTGCGGCCATCAACGAAAAGATCAAGTACGACGATCCCGACAGCGCCAAGTTGCTGCTCGACGGGGTCGATGCCACGCTCTCGCCCGCCGCGCGCGCCGAATGGCGGCAAAAGGTGGGCTGGTCGTACTTCATCGAGGGTCGCGATGCCGATGCGCGCAAGGTCGCATTGTCGGCCACCGAAGGGTCTGGCGCGTGGGTGGCCGAAGGGCTGTGGACCGCGGGCCTGGCCGCATGGCGTTCGGGCGACAACCAGGTTGCCGCCGAATCGTTCGAAAAAGCCGCTGCCGTCGCCGAAAACACCGAACTGACCTCGGCCGCCTGGTACTGGGCCAGCCGTGCCCATTTGCGCGCACGCGAACCACAGAAGGTTGCGGCCGCCTTGCGCAATGCCGCAAGGCAACGCGATTCGCTGTACGGCATGATCGCCGCCGAATCGCTCGGGCTGCGCGCGCCGCAAGCGCAGGTTTCCGCCGATTTCAACTCGGACGACTGGCTGAATCTGCGCAACCTGCCCAACGTCCGCGCCGCCGTGGCGCTCGCCGAAATCGGCGAAGACAGCCTGGCCGACGAAGTGCTGCGTTATCAGGCGCGGATCGGCGATCCTTCGCACTACGCCCCGCTGTCGCGGCTCGCGCGAGAGATCGGCCTGCCCGGCACGCAATTGTGGATGGCCTACAATGCGCCTGTCGGCGCCCGCGCCGATGAATCCGCAAGGTTTCCGGCACCCAAGTGGACCCCGGCCAACGGCTGGCAAGTCGATCCGGCACTGGTCTTCGCGCACACCTTGCAGGAATCGGTGTTCCGGCCGACCGTGGTCAGCCCGGCCGGTGCGCGCGGGCTGATGCAGATCATGCCCGCCGCTGCGCGCGACCATGCCGGCGAACTGGGCGTGAGCGGCAATGCCACCGATCTCAACCGCCCCACCGTCAACCTCGCGTTCGGCCAGGCGCACCTGCGCACGCTCAGCCAGTCGAACGCCACCGGCGGGCTGCTGCCCAAGGTGATCGCCGCTTACAACGCCGGCCCGCAGCCGGTCGATCGTTGGAACACGCAGATCCGCGACAACGGCGATCCGCTGCTGTGGATGGAATCGATCCCCTACTGGGAAACGCGCGGCTACGTGGCGACGGTGCTGCGCAACTACTGGATGTATGAAAAGCAGGCGGGCGGGCCGTCCGAAAGCCGGTTGGGTCTGGCGCAAGGCATGTGGCCGCGCTTCCCTGGGCTGTCGGGTGCCGGTTCGGTGCGCGTCGCCTATAACGGGCTGGCCAAATGACGATCGACCCCGAACGGACGTTCAAGCCGGTTTCGATTGCCTTGCTCACCGTGTCGGATACGCGACAGTCGCATGACGATACTTCGGGCGACTTGCTGGCGGAGCGCGTCAAGGCCGCCGGGCACAAACTCGCCATGCGCTCGATCGAAAAGGACGACGTGGCTCGGATCGCCAGCCGGCTGAACAACTGGATCGACGATCGCGAGATCGACGCGGTGATCATCACCGGCGGCACCGGCCTCACCGGGCGCGATGTGACACCCGAGGCGCTTGACAAGGTGGTCGATTCGGGCGGCGGCAAGCATATTCCCGGCTTCGGCGAACTGTTTCGCTGGGTCAGTTACCAGACCATCGGCACCTCCACGATCCAGTCGCGCGCTTGCGCGATCGTGGCGCGCGGCACTTATATCTTCGCGCTGCCAGGCTCGAACGGCGCGGTGAAGGACGGCTGGGACCTGATCCTTGCCGAACAGCTCGACAGCCGCAATCGCCCCTGCAACTTCGTCGAATTGATGCCGAGATTGCGCGAAGTTTGAGTGCCGGGCCGCTGCCTTAAGCCGATTTTTACCATCGCTCGCTAGTGCTGAACACCCAGCCGGAACCAGTTCCCAACGGGTGGGAGCATGATGCCGGCCGATATCGCAAACCCCCGACCAGCCATCGCCGCAAGGGCGCTCCTCCGGCGAATCGACCCCCGTCGCAACGGGTTGCACTTGCTTCCGACGAACTGCGCTGCAGCCGTTCGGACAATCGGGGCATGCATCCTTGGCGTCACGCTGTTCGTCCTCGTACTCGATGCCCTCATCTTTCGGCACAGCCTGCCCCCCGGCTATGCGGCATTCTACACCAGCCCCCTCCTCCCGCGGACCCCCGTGCTGTGCGTGATGGCCGCGATCGAAGAATTCAAGTTCCGGCTGCTGCTCATGACCGGGCTGACAATGGCGGTCGCCCTGCGGCGCGGGCGGGTTTCGAACGGCCAATTCATCGCGATCATCCTGGTATCGCAGCTTTGCCTGGTCTGGCCGATGGTGCTGGCCGCCCCGCTGTACGGCGCATTGCGCTATTGGGCGGTGGGCGCCGTGTGGGGCTGGCTTTACTGGCGGCACGGCTGGCTGGCCGGGTTGGCCGGCCACGCGACAACGCATCTGCTGCTGGACCCGCTGCTGCTGCTGGCATTGGGCAGTCTTCATTAGGGTTTGACTAGACTCGGCCATTTGTTCGCTATATGTTCCATCCATGGAATATACCAAGGGCCGTGGAGCGACCAGCAATCGAACCAGCAACCGCTTCAACGTGCCCGGGCGAGAAGTCGATGGTGACTGGCTGGACGAGCAACACGCGCAAGACCTGATATCGCGGCCGAAAACCACAGTTCAGCGGCTGCACCCCAAGACCATCGTTTCGTTCAACCAATCGCCCGACATTCCTTTCGACCGCAGCCTGAACGCTTACCAGGGCTGCGAGCACGGCTGTATCTATTGCTATGCCCGCCCCACGCACGCCTACCAGGACTTGTCGCCGGGGATCGATTTCGAAACGAAGCTGTTCGCCAAGCCAACGGCCGCCGCATTGCTGCGCAAGACCTTCGCCGCGCGCGGATACAAGCCTGCGCCGCTGGCGATGGGCACCAACACCGATCCGTATCAGCCGATCGAGGCGCAGTACGGCATCACCCGCGAAGTGCTGGAAGTGTGCCTGGAGGCGCGGCACCCGGTCACGATCACCACCAAGTCGGACCGCGTGCTGCGCGATCTCGACTTGCTGGCCGAACTGGCCAGGCACGATCTGGTGGCGGTGGCGATTTCGGTGACCAGCCTCGATGCCGGGCTGTCACGCCTGCTCGAACCGCGTGCAGCAACGCCTGCCAAACGGCTGGCAGCTCTGGGAAAACTGGTCGAGGCAGGCGTGCCAGCGCACATTTCGGTATCGCCGATCATCCCGGCCATCACCGACCCGTTCATCGAAGCGATCCTGGCCGAAGCGGGTGGCCTGGGCGTGCGTTCGGCAAGCTGGATCATGGTGCGGTTGCCACTCGAAGTCGCGCCGCTGTTCCGCGAATGGCTGGACGCGCACTTCCCCGATCGCGCGGCCAAGGTCATGCACACGATCCAATCGATGCGCGCAGGACGCGACAACGACCCCGGCTTCTTTTCGCGAATGAAACCGGAGGGCGTGTGGGCCGATCTGGTGCGCGCACGGTTCCGCAACGCGTGCAAACGCGCCGGGATCGATCAGCAAAAGCTCAAGCTGGACAGCACCCGGTTTCGCCCGCCGCGTCTGGACGGACAGCTCGCGCTGTTCGCCTGACGCAGCCGTCAGGCGCTGGCAGTGGTGTTGGCGCTGTTCATCTTGCTGCCGACCGTGTTGTAAGTATTGGTCAGTGAATTGCCGAGGCTCTGCATCGCGGTGACAAGCGCCACGCCAACAAATGCGGCAAGCAGGCCATACTCGATCGCGGTGGCACCAGCCTCGTCGCGGAGCAGATTTTCAATCAAACGCATCAGACAGTCTCCATGTCATCCCCTGCCCACGACCCCCCGGCCGCTGGCCTGACGGGCTGTAATATTGAGACTCCTAACCCTCCGTTAAAAATATCTCAGTGCTGACCCAAGCAATTACCGGCCCAAGCAATTACCGGCCCGCAGTAGAGCCCAGCGCGGTGCGTTCGTTGCGAACCCAGCGTTCGCGCCCCGACAGGAACGCGAACCAGCCCCAGATCGCGCCGGCGTGGCGCAGCAACTGGAACGTGAAGGGCTCGGCAAACGAGGCCAGCAGCGCCGGGCCAAGGTCAAGCCCTTCGCGCTGCCCGGTCCAGCGCTTGTAGATCGTCAGGCTCCACAGATGGAACGTGAGGTCGATCGCGATCTTCGCCACCATGATCAGCAGGATCGGCAAGGCCAGGAAAAACCGCCCGGTCGCCAGCAGCGCGATCAGGATGAAAAATGCCGCCATGCCATAAACCGGCTGAAGCGTATCGAGCGCCTTGACCACCAGCATCCGCGTGCCGAGCTTGCCGTAATGCGCGTTGCCAACCATGTCGCGGTTCCAGTGCTGGGTCTGCAAGAACCCGCCAAACCAGCGGCGGCGCTGGCGCAGGAATGCCATCGGGCTGGCCGGCGCGTCGGTGCTAGCCAAGGCCGCGCCGATCACGCGCACGGTCCAGTCGCGTCCGGTATCGGCGGCGTGGCGGTGCAGACGGTGGATCAGTTCGTAGTCCTCGACCATGCAATCGGGATCGAACCCACCCACCTCGATTACCGCGGTGCGCCGGAACGCGGCGAACGCACCCGAAATCAGCAGCAGCCCGCGCTGCCCTTCCCAGGCATAACGCGACAGGAAGTTGCGGACATATTCGTAGCTCTGGAACCACTGGAACATCCGCGCCATCGGCGTCGGCCCGCAAATCGGCGCCAGTACGCCGGTGGCCGCAACCAGCGCCGGCTCGACCGCGAACGCACGGCGCATCGCCTTGAGCGCACCCGGTGCGATCAGCGTATCGGCATCGACCGTCAGCACCACTTCGGTATCGGCGTGAAGCAGCGCGGCGTTGAGCGCGCGCGCCTTGCCTCCGTGCGGCAGCCGCAGCCAGCGCAAGCTTGCCATGCCCGGCGCCGGGCCGGACATTTCCCCCGACGAGGGGGTTTCGAGGCCATAAAGTTGCTTGAGCACGGCGGGCGTATCGTCGCTCGATCCGTCATCGGCGAGCAGGATCAGTTCGGGCGGATCGGCTTGTCCCGCCAGCGCCTCGATCGTCTGGCTGAGCACGCGCGCTTCGTTGTGCGCGGCCACGATCACGCCCAGCGTCGGCCGGCGCGGTTCGGCAGTCGCGACGATGGCGGGTTGCCCGTGGCGCAGCGGCAGGATGGCCCAGGCGGTAAACACCAGCAGCGCGGTATCGTAAACGATATAGGCTATGCCCACGCTCCAGGTCAGCACGCCGTTGCGCAACCAGGCCTGCGTGATCAAGGCCGCGAACACGAACAACGGCACCAGGCTGATCACCCTTCCGGCAAGCGGCACGCGGCGCGGACTGATGCGGGGCGATTGCTGCGCGAAAACGTGATTCATCATGTTCATGCGCGGCAGATGCTCTATCCTGGCTGAACCGAAGCTTGAAACAAGCCACGGAAGCTGGCTATCCGGGGGAGGTTGCTGAGGCGCGGCAAACAGCCATGCGGTTTTGGAGTCAAGCTCAATGAACGACAAATACACCAAAGGGGCGGTCGTGCTCCACTGGCTGGTTGCAATCGGAATTATCGTCAATCTGTGGATCGGCTTACGCTTCGACTACACGCCCGAAGACAGCATCCGCGCCGCGATCAATTTCCACAAGTCGCTCGGCATTACCGTGCTCGGCCTGGTGATCCTGCGGGTGCTGTGGCGCCTGACTCACGTGCCGCCCGCGATCCCGACGACGTATCAGGCGTGGGAGCAGAAGCTCTCGCGCCTTGTCCACGGGCTGCTTTACGGGCTGATCGTGCTGGTGCCGTTCTCGGGCTGGCTGCACGATTCGGCGTGGAAAGACGCGGCCAAGCACCCGCTGGTGCTGTTCGATGTTGTCCCCTGGTTCCGCCTTCCCATCGTCAATGGCCTGACCGATGCGCAGAAGGACCATTGGCATGACTTGCTGGGCGGCCTGCACACCGCGACCGCATACGTGTTGCTTGCCGCCGTGGCGCTGCACATTCTGGGCGCGCTGAAGCACCAGTTCCTCGACAAGCACCGCGAATTGCAGCGCATGTGGTTTTGATCTGACTTCAGGAGGTGCGCGGCCTGACGGCAAACCTGCTCAGGCCGCGCCCTCCAGCGTGTAATCGCGGAACTGTTCGCGCAAGTCCTTCTTGCTGATCTTGCCGGTGCCGGTGTGGGGGATGGCGTCGACGAATTCGACCGCGTCGGGCAGCCACCATTTGGCCACCTTGTCGGCCAGGAAATCCCGGATTTCCGTGTCGGTCACGTCTGCCCCGGCCTTCTTCACCACCACCAGGATCGGTCGTTCGTCCCACTTGGGGTGCGCGATGCCGATCGCCGCCGCCTCGGCCACTGCGGGATGGCCCACCGCCGCGTTTTCCAGCTCGACCGAGCTGATCCACTCACCGCCCGACTTGATCACGTCCTTTGTGCGGTCGGTCAATTGCAGCGTGCCATCGGGGTGCAGCACCGCCACATCGCCGGTATCGAACCATTGATCGGCATCGACCGCATCCCGCTCGGCCTTGAAGTAGCGTTTGACCACCCACGGCCCGCGCACCTGCAAGGCGCCTGCGGTCAGCCCGTCGCGCGGCAGCACTTTGCCCGGGTCATCGAGATCGACGCAGCGCAATTCCACGCCGAACGGCACGCGGCCCTGGTACGATTTGATCGTGACCTGATCTTCGAAGCTGCGATCGTCCCAATCCCACGATTCGGCGCCGGTGGTGCCGATCGGTGAAGTCTCGGTCATGCCCCAGGCGTGGACCACGCGCACGCCCTGGCCCATGAACCGTTCGATCATCGAGCGCGGCATCGCCGATCCGCCGCACACGACCTGCTTGAGATCGGGCAGCGTATCGCCACCGGCATCGAGGTGCTGGAGCACCGACAGCCATACAGTGGGCACGCCAGCCGATGCGGTGACTTTTTCTCGGCGCAACAAGTCGCACAGTACCACCGGATCGTTGACCGCCGAATAGACGAACTTGGCTCCCGCCGCCGCACCCAGCCACGGCAGGCCCCAACTTGCGGCATGGAACATCGGCACCACCGGCAGCATCACCGTGCGGCAATCCATCGCGTGGACTTGCGGTTGCAGCCCGCTGATCGCGTGGAGCATGGTCGAACGGTGCTCGTACAGCACGCCTTTGGGATTGCCGGTGGTGCCGCTGGTATAGCACAGCATGCACGGATCGCGCTCGTTTGCATCGGCCCACGGCGCGGTGCCCGGATACGCCGCGATCCAGTCCTCGAAAGCCGGTGCCGGCTGGGCTGAATCGAAGCAGATGTAGTGCTCCACCGTGGGCCAGCGCGCCTTCATCCGTTCGACCAGCGGCGCAAAGGCCGCGTCGAAGATCATTATCCGGTCTTCGGCGTGGTTTACGATGTAGTCGAGCTGATCGTCGAACAGCCGCGGATTAAGCGTGTGGAGCACGCCGCCTGCCCCCACCGCGCCATACCAGGTAACCAGATGCCGTGCATGGTTCATCGCCAATGTCGCCACCCGCTCGCCCGGCTTCAGGCCGGCGGCACGCAAGGCCTCGGCCATTTTTGCCGCATCGCGGCGCACGCCGGCCCAGGTGGTGCGGGTTTCGCTGCCATCGGCCCAATGCGTGACGATTTCCCGTTCGCCATGCTCGCGCGCGGCGTGGTCGATCAGGTGCGTGACCAGCAGTTGCCAGTCCTGCATCGCCCCAATGTTGTTTGGGCCCGGTTGCATGCGCTTATCCCCTCCTGCCCATTCGGTCGGGCTTATGTCACCAGCCGCAAATGCCGGTCGGGCCGTGCGGTCAGCGCCACATTGGCCAATCCTTCGATCCCGATCAACTTTTCCGCGATCTCGCTGTCGAGCCGGAAGTCGGCGCCCAGCTTCACCAATGGCTCGCGCGGCCCCCCGGTGCGCAGTCGCGCGCGCACTTCGCCCTTGGCATCCGCCCCACGCGTCAGCATCAGTGCCAGTTCGGACAGCGCCTCGGGCCGGTGCACTTCCAGGCTCAGCACCATCCGCGCGGCGCTCGTCACCGAAGCCAGCGGCCGCGCACTGCGCACGGTGATGCGCGGCGGTTCGTCGGGGCTGGGCCGATCGAGTTCGACATTGAGCAGCACGCAGGTGCCCTCTTTCGCCCATTGCAAGAACGAATCGACCAACCCTTCCTCGAAGCACGAGGCCGAGAATTGTCCGCTGCTGTCCGAAAAATCGGCGGCGATGAAGTCCTTGCCGCGCTTGGTCTTGCGCCGCTGGACGTTTTCGATCAGCGCCGACATCACCGCGCCGGTGCGGGCTTCGCCGCCCTCGTTGCCGCCGGTCATCAGGCTGCCATAGGTTCGTGCACCGTTAGCACCCGCGATCGCGCGCCATTCCTCCACCGGGTGCGCGGCGAAGTAGAAGCCGAACGTATCGCGCTCCTTCGCCATCATGTCGGCGCGCGACCATGGCGCCGCCTCGACAAGCCGCACGCCCGGAGCGGCATGGTCATCGCCGCCGAACAGCGCGGCCTGCCCGCTGACCCGGCTGCGCGCCGCCTCATCCGCTACCGCAAGCAGCGTTTCGGCGCTGGCGAATACCTTCGCGCGATTCGGCTCAAGCTCGTCGAACGCCCCCGCACCCGCCAAGGCTTCCAGCCCGCGCCGGTTCATCACGCCTGCGGGCAAACGGCGGAACAAGTCGTCGAGGCTGGTGAACGCGCCCTTGGCATCCCGCTCGGCCACCAGCGCGTCCATCGCCTTTTCGCCGACGTTGCGCAGGCCAGCCAGCGCATAGCGCACCGCGTGGCCTTCATCGGTGCGCTCGACCGTGAATTCGGCTTCGGAGGCGTTGATGTCCGGCCCTGCCAGCGCCACGCCGCAGCGGCGCATGTCGTCCACGAAAATCGCCAGCTTTTCAGACTGATGCATGTCGAAGCACATCGATGCCGCATAGAATTCGTGGGGGTAATGCGTCTTCAGCCACGCGGTCTGGTACGCCAGCAACGCATAGGCGGCGGCGTGGCTCTTGTTGAAGCCATAGCCCGCGAACTTGTCGATCAAGTCGAACAGCTCGCTGGCCTTGGCTTGCTCGATGCCCGAAACGTCCTTGCAGCCGGCGACGAACCGCGCGCGCTGCGCATCCATTTCCTTCTGGTCCTTCTTGCCCATCGCGCGGCGCAGCAAGTCGGCATCGCCCAGCGAGTAACCGCTGAGGATCTGCGCGGCCTGCATCACCTGTTCCTGATAGACGAAAATTCCGTAAGTCTCGGACAGGATGCCTTCGAGCTTGGCGTGCGGGTATTCGATCGATTCGAGCCCGTTCTTGCGCCGGCCGAACAGCGGAATGTTGTCCATCGGACCCGGCCGGTAGAGTGAAACGAGCGCGATGATGTCGCCGAACGCGGTCGGCTTCACTGCCGCCAGCGTGCGCCGCATGCCTTCGGATTCGAGCTGGAACACCCCCACCGTCGCGCCCGACTGAAGCAGCTTGTACGTCTGCTCATCATCCCACGCCAGCGCCGACAGATCGATGCCGACCCCGCGCTTTTCCATCAGTTGCACCGCCTTTTGCAGCACCGACAACGTCTTCAGGCCAAGAAAGTCGAACTTGACCAGCCCCGAATCCTCGACGTGCTTCATGTCGTACTGCGTGACCGGCATGTCCGAGCGCGGATCGCGGTACAGCGGCACCAGTTGCGCCAGCGGCCGATCACCGATCACCACGCCCGCCGCGTGGGTTGAGCTGTTGCGCGGCAGCCCCTCTAGCTGCATCGCCAGGTCGATCAGACGCTTGGTGTCCTCGTCACGATCGTATTCGCGCTTGAATTCGACCACGCCGTTCAAGGTGCGCGGCAGCGTCCACGGGTCGGTCGGGTGGTTGGGCACCAGCTTGCACAGCCGGTCGACCTGGCCGTAGCTCATCTGCAGAATGCGCCCGGTATCGCGCAGCACCGCACGCGCCTTGAGTTTACCGAACGTGATGATCTGCGCGACGTGATCGTGGCCATATTTGGCCTGGACATAGCGGATCACTTCGCCGCGCCGCGTTTCGCAGAAGTCGATGTCGAAGTCGGGCATCGACACGCGCTCGGGGTTGAGAAAGCGTTCGAACAGCAGACCCAGCTTCAGCGGATCGAGATCGGTGATGGTCAGCGCCCACGCCACCACGCTGCCCGCGCCCGAACCACGCCCCGGCCCCACCGGGATGTCCTGATCCTTGGCCCACTTGATGAAATCGGCCACGATCAGGAAATACCCGGCAAAGCCCATGCGGTTGATGACGTCGATCTCGAATTCGAGGCGATCCTTGTACGTCTTGACCTCGTCCCAGAACCCGTTCGTCCTGAGCCCGTCGAAGGAGTGCTCGCTTTCTGCCAGGTCGGCAGGAAGGCAGGACAGGGCTTCGACAAGCTCAGCCCGAACGGATTCTGGGTAACGGTGCTCGATCCGGGCAATCAAACCGCTGCGCGAATCCGCCGCCATGGCGAGCGCTTCGCCTTCCTGGTCGCCGGCAAGGCTGGGCAGGATCGGCTTGCGCTTGGGTGGCAGGAACGCGCAGCGTTGCGCCACTACCAGCGTGTTGGCGATCGCCTCGGGCAAGTCGGCGAACAGGTCCTGCATCACCGGTGCCGGCTTGATCCACCATTCGCGCGATGAACGCGGGCGGTCGGTGCTGTCGACGTGCGTGCCGCTGGCAATGCACAGCATGGCATCGTGCGCCGAGTAGAAATGCGGATCGGCGTAACTGGCGGGATTGGTGGCCACCAGCGGTAGATCGCGCGCATAAGCCAGATCGATCAGCGCATCTTCCGCCGCCTGCTCGATCGCCTCGCCGCGCCGCGCCAGTTCGATGTAGAGCCGGTTGGGGAACAGTTCCTGCAATCGATCGGCATAAGCCTCGCCGGCCGCGTGCTGGCCTTCGCCGTAAAGCCTGGCCAGCGCGCCCTCGCCCGCCGCTGTCAGCGCGATCAGGCCCTGGGTGCGGCCCACAAGATCGGCGAGTCCTACATGTGGCGCCAATTCGAGCGGACGATCGAGATGCGCGCGGCTGACAAGATCGCACAAATTGTCATACCCGGCCTCATCCTGCGCGTAGAGCGCCAGCCAGTCGACCACCGTAGTCGCAGGCCCGAACCCCGGCGCGGCTCCGCCGCGTTCGGGCCGCGCCACGCCCAGCATAGTCCCGATGATCGGTTGCACGCCGGCAGCCTTGGCTGCCGAAGCGAACGCAACCGCGCCATAAAGCCCGTTGCGGTCGGTGATCGCGATCGCCGGAAACTTCCGATCGGAAGCGGTGCGCGCGATGATCTTGGGATCCACCGCGCCATCAAGCAAGGTGTAGCTGGAGAACACGCGCAACGGCACGAACGGGGCGTGAGACATGGCTCCGTCTATGACCCCCTGGCCGGTCCAATCAAGTGCAATGCACCCCGCCGGTGGGGAAAACGCTTGATCACCAGCCCAGCGCGTGGCCTGATAGCGCAACATCGAGGCCGAATCCCATCGGTCCGCTGGTCGCCCGCAACCATCCGGCAGGAACCATGCCCGCCGCGAACGAGGGACCTTGTGCCATGACCGCCCAATCGAGCAACCTAGTCGCCCGCGCCAAGGCGCTGATCATGCAACCCGCCAGCGAATGGCCGGTGATCGCCGCCGAGCCTTCCACCCCCGCTGACCTGATGCGCGGGTGGGCCGTGCCGCTCGCCGCGATCGGGCCGATTTGCGCGTTCATCCACGGGCAGGTGTTCGGCTTCGGCGCGTTCGGGATCAACTATCGCCCGGGAATCGTGGCCGGGCTTTCGACGCTGGTGGTCACCTATATCCTCGGGCTGGTCGCGGTCGTGGTGGTGGCGCTGGTGGCGCAGAATGTCGCGCCGCGCTTTGGCGGCGTGGCCGACCGGACGAGCGCGTTCAAGCTGGTCGTTTATGGCAGCACCGCGGCCTGGGTCGCGGGTGTGTTCCAGTTGATTCCTGGCCTTGGCCTGCTGGGCGTGCTGGGGCTCTACAGCCTTTACCTCTATTACGTCGGCGCGACCTCGGTGATGCGCGTACCGCAGGACAAGGCGGCGGGTTTCACCGCCGTCACGGTCCTGGCAGCAGCGCTGCTCTATTTCGTGGTCTTCGCGGTTTCGAGCGCATTTCTGGGGATGTTCGGCGGCGGGCTGGGTTCGCATGTGGCCGACAGTTCGGGCACGGTTTCGGGCAAGATCGCGATACCCGGCGGCGGCACGGTCGATGTGGGCGCGCTCAATGCCGCGACCGAGCAGATGAAGGCCAACCAGAACCGCACGGCCGTCAGCCCCGACAAGCTTCAGGCGCTGCTACCGCAATCGATCGGCGGCTACCAGCGCACCGCCATCGAAAGCGGCGCGGCGGGTGGCATCGGCAGCAACGCCGACGGCACCTACACCGGCAACGGCAACACCTTCCATCTCAAGGTGACCGACATGGCCGCGCTGGGTTCGATCGCCGCGATGGGCAGCGCGCTGGGCGTGAGCGCCAGCAAGTCCGACGCCAATGGCTACGAAAAAACCGGCACCGTCGACGGCCACATGCAGACCGAGGAATGGCGCAACGACAGCCATTCGGGGAAGTTCAGCGTGATGCTGGACAATCGCTTCTCGGTCGAAGCCGAAGGCAACGCCGCCAGCATCGATGAACTCAAGGCTGCGGTTGCTGCAATCGACAAGGGCGCGCTCGGGAAGTTGTAAGAAACCCTACAACAGCTTGGCAACATCCTTATCGAGCGATTCGGGCTTATCGGTCGGCGCGTAGCGACGCACGACCTTGCCTTGCCGGTCGATCAGAAACTTGGTGAAGTTCCACTTGATGCCCTTGGTGCCCATCAGCCCGGGCGCCTCGGCCTTGAGCCAGTGATAGAGCGGAGCCTCGCCCGCGCCGTTGACGTCGATCTTCGCCATCAGCGGGAATGACACGCCGAAATTGATCTTGCAAAAGCTTTCGATCTCGTCAGCCGTGCCGGGTTCCTGCCCACCGAACTGGTTGCACGGAAACGCCACCACCTCGAAGCCCTGATCCTTGTACTTGTTCCACAGCGCCTCAAGCCCGTCATACTGCGGCGTAAAGCCGCACTTGCTGGCGGTGTTAACCACCAGCAGCACTTTTCCGAGTTTGTCGGCGAGGTTGATCTCCTCGCCGTTCGGCAGTTTCGCAGTAAAATCGGCGATCGTTGTCATGGCAGCCCCCAGCCCGTTATCTGGTCGCGGAACCTACCGCTCCCGCCGGGTTGGTCAACCCCGGCCAGTCAACCGGGATAATCGGGCCGATGCGTCAACGCCATGATTTCGCTCGCGTCGAAGCGATGGTCGCCGCTCTTGTCGATCACGTAGACCTCGCGGTCGGCTGCCGGCAAGCTGGCGACGAAGCGCACCAGTTCGATCAGCGTGGCCTGGCGCAGCGCCATCGCGCTCGAGAACACGCCGCCGCCGTCGCTCTTTTCGTGCAGTTCGGCAAAATCGTCCCAATCGATCGGTTCAAGCGGCTTGGCGGTCATCAGCTAGTCCTCTGGTTGCAGGGTTATTCGAGAATGCCGTCGTGCAGCCGCAATACGCGGTCCATGCGGCTGGCGAGCCGTTCGTTGTGCGTGGCGATCAGCGCGGCGCTGCCATGCTCGCGCACCAGCCGCACGAATTCGTCGAGCACGCGGCCGGCGGTCGCCTCATCGAGGTTGCCGGTGGGCTCGTCGGCCAGCACCAGTGCGGGCTTGTTGGCCAGCGCGCGCGCCACTGCGACGCGCTGCTGTTCACCGCCCGAAAGCTGGCTCGGCCGATGCTCCAGCCGATGCCCGAGCCCGAGCGCGGTCAACAGTTCAGCGGCCCGCGCGCGCGCCGCTGCCGCATCGGTGCCGGCAATCATCTGCGGCAGGATCACGTTCTCGATCGCGTTGAAATCGGGAAGCAAATGATGGAATTGATAGACGAAGCCCAGGTGATCGCGCCGCAACCGCGTGCGTGCATCGCCATCGAGCGTCGAGGCATCGGTGCCCATCAGCCGGATCGTGCCCTCGAACCCGCCTTCGAGCAGGCCCACCGCTTGCAGCATCGTGGACTTGCCCGATCCCGACGGCCCCAGCAGCGCGACGATCTCGCCCGGCCGGATCGCCAGATCGATGCCGCGCAACACCTCGATCGTCACTTCGGCCTGCACGAAGCTGCGTTTCAAGCCGATCAGCTCAACGACGCTGTCACTCATAACGCAACACCTGCACAGGATCGGTGCTTGCCGCTTTGAGCGCGGGGTACAGCGTGGCAAGGAAGCTGAGCACCAGCGCCATCACGCAGATCACCGTGATCTCCACCGGGTCGCTGCGGCTGGGCAGCTCGGTGAGAAACCGGATCGACGGGTCCCACAGGTTCTGCCCGGTCATCCGCTCGATCACGTGGACGATCGGCTGGCGGAAGAACAGGAACACCAGCCCCAGCGCCAGCCCCATGCCGGTGCCGATCGTGCCGACGACAAAGCCGATGCTGACGAAGATCTTGAGCAACGATCGCCGCGTCGCGCCCATCGTGCGCAGGATCGCGATGTCGCGGGTCTTGGCGCGCACCAGCATGATCAGGCTCGAAAGGATGTTGAACACCGCCACCAGTACGATGATCGACAGCACCACGAACATCGCCACCCGCTCCACCGCCAGCGCCTCGAACAGGCTGGCGTTGATCGTGCGCCAGTCGGTGAGCACCGCCTGCCCGCGCAATTTGGCTTTCAACGGCGCGACAGTGGCGGAAACCGTATCGGGGTTGGTGGTCATGATTTCGATCATGCCCACGGTATCGCCCGTCAGCATCAGCGTCTGCGCGTCCTCGATCGGCATGACCACATAGGACTGATCGTAATCGTAGACCCCGATCTCGAATATGGCCGCCACGCGATAGCCGACCTGGCGCGGCACCGTGCCGAACGGGGTGGAGCGGCCCTGCGGATTGATCACGGTGATCGTATCGCCGATCCGCGCGCCCAGGTTTTCGGCCAGCCGCGAACCGATCGCGACGTTGTCGGTGCCGGCGCGCAGCGTGTCGATCGAGCCGGCAGTCACCTTGGGCGCCAGCCGCGCGATGTCTTCGGCGGTGTTGCCGCGCACCAGGATCGCGTTCGCGCGGCCGTTGAAGGTGGTGTAGAGCGGCTGCTCGATCAGCGGCGAGGCATGCGTCACCCCCGGCGTCGCCTTGATGTCCTTGAGAATCGCCTGCCAGTTGTCCAGCCGTCCGCCATAGGCCTGGACGATGGCATGGCCGTTGAGCCCGACTATCTTGTCGATCAGTTCGGCGCGAAAGCCGTTCATCACGCTCATCACGATGACCAGCGCGGCCACGCCCAGCATCACCGCGGCCAGGCTGATCCCCGCCACCAGCGCGATGAACGCCTCGCCCCGGCCCGGCAACAGGTAGCGCCGGGCGATCATCCGTTCGAAAGGGGAAAGGAACAAGTTGGCTGTGGCTCGCGACTGCGGGAAGGACGGTGGCGATGTAGGCGCTGCGCCGCGGCGCTGCAATGGTGCGCGATTGATTGGGTGTGGTGGCGATTGCGCTTGTCTGGACCGGGCGTGTGGCTACGCTTGCTGCCGGCCACCTTGCAAGGGGAAGACTGCCGATGAAGCCGCCAACCCTGACTCCCGGATTGCAGGTCACCGTGCTCACAAGCACTGGCGCACCGCTGGCCAAGGCGCGGGTCTGGCTTCAGCAGCCGCAATACAACCACGCCGAACTGGCCATCACCGATGCCGCAGGGCTTGCTGTCCTGAGCTATCACGCCGGCGTCCAAAGTTCCGCAACAACCAACACCGCCTTTCCGATGACGATCGGCGTCACCGCCTACACCGGCCCCAATGCAACGCAAACGGTCATGAACAGGGCAGCAGTTGTCATCACCTTGCCGGCCGGGTTCGAGCCACTGGTCGACACGGGCTTTGCCATTCCGCCCTTGACCAGCGCCAGCGAGGTCGCGCAGGGCGCAGTCATTGCGGCGGAAAGTGCGCCCAATCCCCCCGGTGGGTTGCGTGTTCCCGGCGCAACCTACCTGATGCGGCGCGAAGGCGTGGTTCATGCCGATGGATCGGTGGGGCTGGCGCGCGTGCTCACGCCAACCGTGGCCGAACAGGCCATGAACCGCGACACGATCATCCACATCGGCAGCATGTCCAAGCCGCTGACAGCGACGGCGATGGTCGCGCTATTCGACGACTGGAACGCGCTCGCTGACCTAATCGAATCCGTGCGGGCAGAGCGCCCGGTCCCGACAACACATTACTCGATTCCGGCCGGTGGGCGCGCGCCGGGAGCCGCTTTTGATTTACCCGACGTTCTCGCGCCGCTGCTGATCGATCCGGCATTGGCGCATGAAGTGCGCGACAAGGGCGGCTTGGCCGGCTTCCCTCAGCGGATCATCGACGCGTTGAATGCTGTCTCGGTTTCGGCTCCGCGATTGCCTTCTCCACAACCACCGCACCATGCACCTTGGCATGCCAGATTGTTGCGGCAGGCCCTGCTGGTGACGCTGCGCCCGAACTACGATGCGCCGTTCCTTCCGCTTTTAACCGACTATCTCGGCAACGCCACCACGGTTGGAAACGGCTTACAGGACATCACGCTGAAGCAATTGCTATGCCACCAGACCTACTTCTTCGGAGGAATACACCCGGGCCTGCATACCAAAGAGGAGAACGACAAAATTGCCAGTGATCAGCCAACAGCCATCGGCCTATGGCCAGCCGGATCGCCCGTCCCCGCCGCGACCGTCGACAATGGTGCGCAAGTTGTCGCCTTGCTCAAGGAAGGCGGGGGACCTTTCCCGGCAGGAGCATATGCAAACGAAAATTATTCGGTGGCCGGCGTCATCATAGAAGCCTGCACGGGTATGAAGCTCAATGACTATCAGAACGCGCGGCTTCTCGCAGATCCCCGGTTCGCACGATTGCGCCGTCATGTCGTCGATCCCTCGCTCGGGGCGTTGTATTACGCGGGGCTGCAGTCGCAATGGCATGCCGGGGTGAGTTGGCCCGACTGGAGCGCATGGGGCGGAGCGGGTGGATTCTACGGTTCGGCCAATGTGATTACGGATTGGCTCTACGCGCTGGCGGCGAGGCAGGCTGTGGCCCAGTGGAATGGCGCTGCGCCGCTCGTAACGCAAGCAGGCCATGACACGCTGTTTACCAATGACCATCTATTCGACGCGGGTGTTGAAGAAAAACTCGGAGCTGCGCAGTTCAAGTTCTACCGCCACAGCGGAGGTCTGGATTGGGGCGGCGGTTCCGCGAACGGCTTCTTTGGCATTTATTTTGGCCCGGGCTCGACTATCCACACCGCGTTTTATTGTAGCAATGGCAATCATGGGGCTGATGGCGCGTTTTATCAGACGGCACAAAAGATCGTTGCCGACGGCTATTGGACTGTCCCTCACTGAAGCAACCATCGGCTCCTACCGCCCCAGGTATTATCGAACCAAAGCCTTGCCATGGCCACCGTTTGCCGCCACAGGCACGGGCGAATGGCGGGGCCGGATTCTTCGCCAGCGGGTCCATCAGCCATGATCACAACCATGCCGTTTTTGGGCAGTCCCCTCTTCACCGACGCCGACGGCGACAAACTGCATGAAGAATGCGGCGTGTTCGGCGTGGTCGGCGGGCGCGATGCCGCCGCGATCGTGGCGCTGGGGCTCCACGCGCTCCAGCACCGCGGCCAGGAAGCGGTCGGCATCACCAGCTTCGACGGGCTGGAATTCTATTCGCGGCGCGGCATCGGTCACGTGGCGCAGAACTTCTCGAGCGGGCCGGCCATCGCCGAACTGCCCGGCATCATGGCCTCGGGCCATGTGCGCTATTCCACCACCGGCGGTTCGGGCCTGCGCAACGTCCAGCCGCTGTTCGCCGATCTGGCCACCGGCGGCTTTGCCATCGCGCACAACGGCAATATCTCGAACGCCATGCACCTGAAGCGTGATCTGGTGCGGCGCGGCGCGATCTTCCAGTCGACTTCGGACACCGAAGTCATCATCCACCTCGTCGCTACCAGCCGCTACCCCACGCTGCTCGACAAGCTGGTCGACGCACTGCGCATGGTCGAAGGCGCCTACTCGCTGATCTGCATGACCAACCACGGCATGATCGCCTGCCGCGATCCGCTCGGTATCCGGCCGCTGGTGATGGGGCGTATGGGCGATTCGGTGATCTTTTCGAGCGAGACGGTCGGTCTCGATATCGTCGGAGCCGATTTCGTGCGCGAAGTCGAACCGGGCGAACTGATCCAGGTTTCGCTCGACGGCACGGTCACGACGCACCGCCCGTTCGGCGCGCAAAAAGCGCGGCCGTGCATCTTCGAATACGTCTATTTCAGCCGCCCCGATTCGGTGATGGAAGGGCGCTCGGTCTATGCGGCGCGCAAAGCCATCGGCGTGCAACTGGCGATGGAAAGCCCGGCCAACGCCGATCTGGTGGTGCCGGTCCCCGACAGCGGCACCCCGGCCGCGATCGGCTATGCCGAACAATCGCGGCTGCCGTTCGAACTGGGCATCATTCGTTCGCACTACGTCGGGCGCACCTTCATCCAGCCGTCGGACGGCGCGCGCAACGCCGACGTCAAGCGCAAGCACAACGCCAACCGTGCGATCGTGCAAGGCAAGCGCATCGTGCTGATCGACGATTCGATCGTGCGCGGCACCACCAGCCTCAAGATCGTGCAGATGATGCGCGATGCCGGTGCAAGCGAAGTGCACATGCGCATCGCCAGCCCGCCGACCAGCCATTCGTGCTTCTACGGCGTCGACACGCCCGAACGGTCGAAGCTGCTCGCCGCGCGGATGGACGTGGCGGCAATGGCCGAATTCATCCAGGCCGATAGCCTGGCCTTCGTTTCGATCGACGGGCTTTACCGCGCGGTCGGCGAAGCCAACCGCGATGCCGCGTGCCCGCAGTTCTGCGATGCGTGCTTCTCGGGCGAATATCCCACGCGGCTGACCGACGTGGGTGAACGCGACGTGCCCGCGCAACTGGCGTTCCCGGTCGACAAGGTTGCGTGATGACGGACACTGCTGACAATCGCCTGCTTGCCGGAAAAACTGCACTCGTAACCGGCGCCAGCAAGGGTATCGGCGCGGCAACCGCCAAGGCTCTCGCGGCGGCGGGCGCGCACGTCGTGCTCACCGCACGCACCGGCGCCGCGCTCGAAGCGACCGAGCAGGCTATTTTCGATGCCGGCGGCAGCGCCACGATCGCGCCCGTGGACCTGGCCGAGCCCGAAGGCATCGCGCGCCTGGCCACCGCGATCGGCCAGCGTTGGCAAGCGCTCGACGTGCTGGTGATCAACGCGGCAATGCTGCCGGCACTGACGCCCGCGTGGCAGATCGATTCGAAGGATCTCAACAAGGCCTTCACACTTAACGTATTGGCAACGCAGGCCTTGATCGCCGGGTTCGATGGCATGCTCAAGCGCAGCGCCGCCGGCAAGCTGATCGGCGTGACCAGCAGCGTGGGTGCCGCCCCGCGCGCTTATTGGGGCGCATACGGCGCCACCAAGGCCGCGTTCGACAACCTGCTCGACGCTTATGCGCAGGAAACGCGCGATATCTCGAACTTGCGCGTCGCCATCGTAGATCCCGGCGCCACCCGCACCGCGATGCGCGCCAAGGCCTATCCGGGCGAAGATCCGGCCTCGGTCAAGCCGCCCGAAGTGGTTGGTGAAGCGATCGTGGAACTGTGTGGTAAACAATTTGCCAGCCCACACCGTCTCCGCGTTAACGCTAGTTAAGAACCCGGATGTAACCCTGTTTGTGCCACTGTCACGTAACGGTCGGAGGTGCCCAACTTCTCGGCCGCAAGCGATGGAGAGTGGTACGATGCTGATCCGAGACACATCCGACGACCGCTATCTGATCGCGGCGCAGGAAGACCGTTGCGCCGTCCGCGCCGCCGTCACGATCCCCGCCACGTTGCGCCAGGCAGGCGGGCGCGGGGTGGCCACCACAGTGCTCGATTTGTCGCTTGCCGGTTTTTCGGCCGCATGCCCCGATCGGATGTTGGCCGGCACCAAGTGCTGGCTGACCCTGCCCGGGCTCGAAGCGCTGCAAGCCGAAGTGATCTGGTGGGACAATGCCAAAGTCGGCTGCGCCTTCCACCGGCTGCTGAGCCCGATCGTTCACGACAACATCGTGCTGCGCTATCGAAGCGGCGTGGCCGTAGCCGGGCCGAACCTGCGATACCGGCGGTCTTGCTGACGGTTCAGTCGCGGGGCATTGCGGCCTTGGCTTCAGCCCAAGCGGCCAGTGCCCGTTCGCGCGCGGCGCGGTGATCGACCACTTTGCCCGGATAGCCACGCGGCGGAAACACCGGATCGTGGATGCCGTCGTTGTCCAGCCCCTTGAGCTCGGGCACCCAGCGACGGATGTAGGCGCCGGCATCGAACTTGGGTGATTGTGTCAACGGCGCCATGATCCGCACGAACATGTTGGCATCGACCCCGCTGCCCGCGGTCCACTGCCAGTTGACCGCGTTGCTGGCGTAATCGGCATCGACCAGCGTATCCCAGAACCAGCGTTCGCCATGGCGCCAATCTATCAGCAGGTGCTTCACCAGGAAGCTGGCGGTGATCATCCGCACGCGGTTGTGCATCCAGCCGGTGGCCCACAACTGCCGCATCCCGGCATCGACGATCGGATAGCCGGTGCGACCCTGCTGCCATGCGGCCAGATCGGCCTGCGCCGCCGGATCGCTGCGCGGATCGCGCCACGGCAAGTGCTTGAACGTTTCGCTGTAGCTGCGCGCACCGTAAGCCGGCATCGCGTGGATCACGTTCTGCGCATAATCGCGCCAGATCAGTTCCTTGCGAAAGGTATCGGCGCCCTCGCCCTGATGGTTTGCAATCGCATGCCACACCTGGCGCGGCGAAATCTCGCCGAACGCGAAGTGGGGCGAAAGGCGCGACGTGCCCTCGGTGGAGGGCAGGTTTCGGGTGTTTTCATAAGCCGCGATGTGGCTGGCGAAGGCCTCGACCCGCACGTGCGCACCGGCCTCGCCCGGCGTCCATTCGGGGCCGAACTGGCCTGCCCAGTCGGGCTTGGTCGGGAGCAAGGCCCAATCCTCCAGCCGATCGCTTTCGGGCCAATGCGGCGGAGAATCGAGCTTCGGTTCGGGCAGGCACGGTTCGGGCGGCATCCGCTCCAGCAGCGCGCGCGAAAACGGAGTGTAGATCTTGTAGGGCTGCCCCGCGCCGGTGGTCACGCTGCCCGGCGGCGCGAGATAATTGCCATGGTGGAGCATGAGCGGGCAGGTATCGGGCAGCGCAGCGGCCAATTCATTCTCGGCATCGCGCCACCACGGTTCATGGTGGTGAACGCCGTGGATCGCGCCCGCGGCGCATTCGTGCGCGATCGCCGCCAGCGCAGATACCGCATCGCCCCGTCGCAGGATCAGCCGCGATCCCTGCCGCTCCAGCGAAGCCGAGAGCGACGCCAGGCTGTGATGCAACCACCACCGCGCTGCCCCGCCCAACGCCCAGCGCCGAGCGCGCGCATCATCGAGCACATAGACCGGCAGCACCGGCCCCGCAGCGCTGGCGGCATGGAATGCAGGCTGGTCGGCCAGGCGCAGATCATGCCGCAGCCAGACGATCTGGGGCTTTGTCACTGGCTTTGGCCGGTCAGCTTTCAACCGTCCATGTCTGGCCACGCTTGAGCAGCGCCGCGAGGTCGGGGGTCTTGCCCTTGCTTGCCCGCGCGCGCTCATCGGCCACCGCGGTTTCGAAAGTGGGGCGCGGATCGTCGTAGATCACGCCCAGCGCCATCGGGAAATCGGCGAACTTGGGCGTCGCGCGCAAGTCGACCAGCATGTAGGCGACCGAACGGTTGGTGACGTCGTGAACGATCACGCCGGCGGCCTTCCAGTCGGGAGTCCCGTCGTCCTTGGCGATCACATCGACCACCTTCAACATCAGCGCGTCGTGATCGAGCGCGATGCCCTTGACCCCGCCGGACTTTTCCGAACCGAACAGCATCGGCTCACCATTCTTGAGCCACAACTGGCGACCCTCGGCGCCCTTGGGCGCGGCGAAATCGTCGAACACGTCCTTGTTGTAGACGATGCAGTTCTGGAAAATCTCGATGAACGCGGCGCCCTTGTGATGGTAGGCAGCCTTGAGAACGCCGGTCAATTCCTTCGAGACATCGAACCCGCGCGCCACAAAGCGCGCGCCCGAACCCAGCGCGAATGCGCAAGGCGATGCCGGCCGGTCATACGATCCCAGCGGCGAGGTCGGGCTGTTCGTGCCCAATCGGCTGGTGGGAGATGATTGGCCCTTGGTGAGGCCGTAGATCTCGTTGTTGAACAGCAGGATCTGGCAATCGAGGTTGCGCCGCAGGATGTGCATCGTGTGGTTGCCGCCGATCGACATGCCGTCACCGTCACCGGTCACGATCCACACGTCGAGTTCCGGATTGGCCAGCTTGATCCCCGTCGCGAACGCCGGCGCGCGGCCGTGGATGGTGTGGAAGCCATACGATTCAACGTAGTACGGAAACCGGCTCGAACAGCCGATGCCGCTGACGAACACGGTGTTGGCAGGGTCCGCGCCCAGTTCGGGCAATGTCCGCTGCACCGCTTTCAGGATCGCGTAATCGCCGCAACCCGGGCACCAACGCACTTCCTGGTCGGTTTCCCAGTCCTTTAGCGTGGTGGTCACGCCGCCGATCGGAGTCATGTCGTTCATGGGTTAACAGCCTCGATGCTGGGCAGTTGGGTTGCGTCGGCCGGAACTTCGCCGCCTTCGTTACCGGGAATACCGTCGAAGAACGTGCCGATCGCCAGCTCGAGTTCGGCGATCGTGAACGGCTGCCCGCTGGTCTTGGCAAGCGGCTTGGCATCGACCAGGAACTGGTCGCGCAGCACGGTCTTGAACTGGCCGGTGTTCATTTCGGGTACGAGGACATGCTCGTAACTCTTTAGCAAAGCGCCCAGATTTTCGGGCATTGGCCAGATGTGTCGGACATGGACGTGGCTGACATCGAAGCCCTTGCCGCGCATCCGTCGCACCGCCTGGTGGATCGGCCCGAAGGTCGATCCCCAGCCGACCACCACCAGCTTGCCGCTGGTCTCGCCCAGCGCAACGTCCTGGTGCGGAATATGCTGCGCCACGCCGTCGACCTTGGCCTTGCGCGCGTCGGTCATCGCCTGGTGCGATTCGGGCGAATAGTCGATGTTGCCCGTGCCCGGTGCCTTCTCGATCCCGCCGATGCGGTGCATCAACCCCGGCGTGCCCGGCTTGATCCACGGCCGCGCGCCCTTTTCGTCGCGCGCGAACGGCAGCAGCGTATCGTTCGGCCCGTTTTTCGCTTCGAGGAACGATACCGGGAACGGCGCGAAGCTGGCCGGATCGGGCACCTTCCACGGCTCGGCGGCGTTGGCGATATAGCCGTCGGTCAGCAGGATCACCGGGGTCATGAACTGCACCGCGATGCGGCACGCCTCGATCGCGCATTCGAACGCATCGGACGGGCTGCGGCACGAGATCACCGGCATCGGCGTGTCGCCATTGCGGCCATAGACCGCCTGGTACAGATCGCTTTGCTCGGTCTTGGTCGGCAAGCCGGTCGAAGGCCCGCCGCGTTGCGAATTGATGATCACCAGCGGCAGTTCGGTCATCACCGCCAAGCCCATCGCCTCGCCCTTCAAGGCGATGCCCGGGCCGGATGACGAAGTTACGCCCAGATGCCCGGCATAGCTTGCGCCGATGGCGGAACCGATCGCGGCGATTTCATCCTCGGCCTGGAAGGTGGTGACGCCGAATTCCTTCAGCCGCACCAGGTTGTGCAGGATCGCCGAAGCGGGCGTGATCGGATAACCGCCGAAGAACATCGGCAAGCCCGCCAGTTGCGCACCCGCAACGAGGCCAAAGCTGATCGCCTCGGCGCCCGTGACGGTGCGATACAAACCTGGCTCGCTCTTGGCTGGCGCCATGTGCATCTGCCGCAACGGACCCGAAAGCTCGGCGGTTTCGCCATAGGCATGGCCCGCGTTGAGTGCGGCCACGTTGGCATCGGCGAGCACCTGGTTCTTGGCGAACTTGCCGTTCAGCCAGTCGATCAGCGGTTGCCGATCACGGTCGAACATCCACAGCGCCAGCCCCAGCGTCCACATGTTCTTGCAGCGCAGCGCTTCCTTGTTGCCAAGGCCAAACGGCTTGACCGCATCGAGCGTCAGCTTCGAGATATCGAACGCCAGCAACTGCCACTTCGCCAGGCTGCCATCTTCCAGCGGATTGACCGCGTAATGCGCCTTTTCCAGGTTGCGCCTGGTGAATTCGCCGCTGTCGGCAATGATCAACCCGCCCGGCTTGAGCGCGCCCACGTTGGTTTTCAGCGCCGCCGGGTTCATCGCCACCAGCACGTCGGGCGCATCGCCAGCGGTTTCGATCTCGGTCGACCCGAAATTGATCTGGAATGCCGAAACGCCGAACAGCGTGCCTTGCGGCGCGCGGATTTCGGCGGGAAAATCGGGGAACGTGGCGAGGTCGTTGCCCGCAAGGGCAGTGGAGAGCGTGAACTGCCCCCCGGTCAACTGCATGCCGTCGCCCGAATCGCCCGCGAAACGCACCACCATTGCCTCGGGCGCGGCTTGAGCCGGCTGCCCAACCATGACATCGTCCAGAATTGCTGTAGCCATGTAAGTCCTTCGCGTCGGACGGTCGAGGCGTAAGCCATTGATGTGGCATGGGCCGTCCGGAGCAGCGCGCCTACCCGTCGCAGCGGTGGCGCGCAAAAAAGAAAAACTCGCCTCTCACCAAGTTCCATCAAGCCAGAAACACGACTGGCCGTCTGGTCAAGGTGCCAAAGCCCCCCTAGACCTTTGGCGCGCAGGGGAAAACCCCCGCCGATTCACGATATCCGGGAAACGATGCATGAGCACGAGCGAATCCGCCGATAAATCAAAGCCCTTTGTCCGGCCCGATGTTGCCGCATTCCTCGCCTTTTTGAACGGGGTCCAAGCTCCGCCGATGCATGAAATGTCGCTGGCCGATGCACGCGGTTCGTACCTTGCGATGGTTCCGCTGGGCGAAGCCGATCCTCGCCCGCTGGCCGTGATCCGCGATCTCACCTGTCCCGGCCCCGGCGGAGAAATCCCCCTGCGGCTTTACGATGCGCGCGAAACTCGCGAGCCGGGCCCGGTGGTGATGTTCTTCCACGGCGGCGGTTTCGTGATCGGCGATCTCGATACGCACCACGCGCTGTGCACCGAAATCGCCGCCGAGGTCGATTTGCCCATAGTGGCGGTGCACTACCGCCTCGCCCCCGAACACAAGTTCCCCGCCGCGGCCGACGATTGCGAAGCCGCCGCGCGCTGGGTTGCTGGCAGCCCGGCCGAACTGGGCCGTGGTGCAACCGGGCTCATCACCATCGGCGATTCGGCCGGCGGCAATCTCGCGATCGTGGTGACGCAGGCGTTGGGCGATGCTCCCGCTGCCGTTCCAGTGGTGTTGCAAGTGCCGATCTACCCGCTTTCAGACGAGAAGACCGATCACCAGTCCATGCTCGACTTTGCCGAAGGGCACTTGCTGACCAAGGTCTCGATGGACTGGTTCCACGCATCGTATGCTGCCGAAGCCGGCAACGTGCGCGCCTATCCGATTCACGGCGATCACGCGGCCGCACCGCCGACGGTGCTGGTCACTGCTTCGCTCGATCCGATCCGTGACAGCGGCCGGCTTTACGGCGAAGCGCTGATCCGGGCCGGGTCGGACGTGATTTTCATGGAAATGAAAGGCACAATCCACGGCTTCACCACGCTGCGCAAGGCCATCCCCAGCGGGCAGGCCGACATGCAACGCGTGTTTGCCGCCATGAAGCTGATGCTGGGCACCGCTTGATGGACCCCCAGTACGAAGGCCTGCCGTACCGACCTTGCGTCGGGCTGATGCTCGTCAACGCCGAGGGCCAGGTGTTCGTGGGCAAGCGGATCGACAGCAAGGAAGGCGATTCGTGGCAGATGCCGCAAGGCGGGATCGACAAGGGCGAAGACTTGCGCGCCGCCGCCTTGCGCGAATTGCACGAGGAAACCGGGCTGCCCGAAACACTCGTCCAGGTGCTGGCGCAATCGCGCGAGGAGCTGTTCTACGATCTGCCCGAAGACCTGCTCGGCACGCTGTGGAAGGGCAAGTACCGCGGCCAGCGCCAGTGGTGGATGCTGTTGCGCTTTACCGGCAGCGATGCCGACGTGAAGCTGGATGCGCACGATCCGGCCGAATTCAACGAGTGGAAATGGGTTGCGCCCGACGAATTGCCCGACCTGATCGTGCCGTTCAAGAAGCGCGTCTATCGCCAGGTGATCGAGGAATTCCGCGAACTGATCTGAGGTTCCGATCTCCCCTCGCAACGCCGGGGCGAAGTTTGCAAGGCCGCGCCGCCCCGCCATTGCCTTGCCCGATGCGATGCCCCACGCCGACCGGGATCAAAGCCTTTAGGGGGATAGCCTGGTGACCACGCTCGATTGTTCGGATCTCGACAACTACATCGGCAAGCCAATGCAGCCCGCCCGGATGGTCGAACCTTTCGCCAATTGCGATATCCGCCGCTGGGTCCAGGCGATGCACTTCCCCAACCGCCTGCATTACGACACGATGTTCGCGATGGAGAGCCGTTTCGGCGAACTGATCGCGCCGCAGAGCTTCCCCGTCACGATGGACGACGGCCACGGCTCGGCGCCGTCGTGCATCGGGTCGATCCCCAATTCGCACATGCTGTTCGGTGGCGACGAGTGGTGGTTCAACGGCCCGCGCGTCAAGGGCGGCGATCGCATCTGGAACGAGCGCGTTCCGTTCGACTACAAGGTCAAGGACACCTCGTCGTTCGGCCCCACCTGCTTCCAGCGCGGCGACAACTTCTACTACAACCAGCACGGCGACCTGGTCGCCAAGCAACGCTCGACCTCGATCCGCTACAACCAGGCAGCCGGCCAGGCGGCCCAGCACGGATCGACCGAAGGCCACGAAGAGCCGGTGTGGACCGACGAGGAGATCCTCGAAGTCGAAGCGCGCGCCTACAAGTACATCAAGATGATGCACGATCTGGGGCATTCGCCGCGCTATTGGGAAAGCGTCAACGTGGGCGACGAATTGACCGAGCGCGTGTTCGGCCCGCACTCGATCGTCAGCTTCACCACCGAATGGCGCAGCTACACCTTCACCCAGTGGGGCAGCATGCACCGCCGCACCGATCTCGACATGGAATTGCTCGGTTTCGTCGGCCCGATGGCGGGCAAGGAGCAGGACCCGGTCGAGGAGCGCAACAACCCCGAATTGACCGATGGGGCCTACGTCGGTCCGTCGCGCGGGCACCTGTTCCCGCGCTGGGCGCGCTTCATCGGCATGCCGCGCGGTTATGGCTACGGCGCCAGCATGGGCGCGTGGATCACCGATTACCTCGCCGGCTGGGCGGGCGAATGGGGCATGGTGCGCCACTCGAACTGCAACTACCGTAGCCCCGCACTGACCGGCGACATCACCATCCAGACGGGCAAAGTGGTCGACAAGTTCGTCGACGAGCACGGCCGCGCGCTGGTGCAGATCGAAAGCCGCATGGTCAACCAGAGCGGCGGCGTGCTGGCGACGGCAAAGGCCGAAGTCGAACTTCCGCGCAAGCCGGCCTGACGCAATGATCGAGACAGCGAAACTGCTGGCTAATGCCAAGGCACAGACCGGGCTCGATGACTTCGGCGATCCTTCGATGTTCGAGGGGCTCGACGTGCTCATCAACGCGCTCAACGCCGAAGCTGCGTTGACCGAGAGCGGTGACCAGAGGCTCGCCGCGAGCGTCACCGCAACGTTGGTCAACCGGCTGAAGGTGGAGGACTACCTCAAGGCCAACCCGGCACTGCTCGAAGCCCCGATCGAGCGCCCGACGTTCGTGTTCGGGCTGCCGCGCACCGGCACCACGCTGGCGATCAACCTGCTCACCGCCGATCCGGCGCGCCGGTCGTTCATGCGCTGGGAAGCCTTCGCGACGGTGCCGCCGGCCGCGAAGGGCGCGTTGCGCAGCGATCCGCGCTGCCTTGAAGAACAGGCGCGGCTCGACATGTCGCTCAAATACGTGCCGCATATCTCGGCGATGCACCACGAGGATGCCGACAGCAGTTGCGAATGCCAGTTCGCGATGTCGCCCAGCTTCATCAGCCAGGTGTACGATTCGCAATTTCACATTCCGAGCTATTCGGACTGGTTCCTGTCGACCGACTACGCGCCCGCGTTCCGCTATCACAAGCGACTGATGCAACTGCTCCAGCAGCACAATGGCGGGCGCTGGACCTTCAAGAACCCGTGGCACCCGCTCTATCTCGACGCGCTGACCGGCGTGTATCCCGACGCGCAACTGGTGATGACGCATCGCGATCCCGCCGACGTGGTCGCCTCGGCGTGCAGCCTGGTCTATGCGGTGCGCCAGCTTTACAGCGATAGCGTGAACCCGCTCGATATCGCGGCGATCTCGTTGAAAACCTTCGACGCGATGATCCGGCGGACGATCGCGTTCCACGAGAAGCATGGCGCCCAGGCGATCCACCACGTCCAGTACAACGCGCTGACCACCGACCCGATCGGCACGATGAAGACGCTCTACGCGCACTTCGACGAGGATTTCACGCCCGCGGCCGAAGCCGGAATGCAGGCGATGCTTGATGCCAATCCGCAAGGCAAGCACGGCAAGCACAGCTATCGGCTGGAAGATTACGGCCTCACGCGCGCAGGCGTGCACGCGCACTTCAAGGACTACATCGACCGGTTCGGGATCGCGGTTCGGGCCTAGCCGACCGCGCCACTCGCACGCAGGCCGGCAATCGCCGCGGCATCCAACCCCAGCACTTCGCCCAGCACCGCGTCGGTGTGCTGGCCCAGCACCGGTGGCGCGGCGGGCGGCGCCTGCTCGGCATCCACGTAACGGAACGGGCGGTTGACGATCGGGATGGTCCCTAGCGTAGCGTGCTCCACCTCGACGACCATGCCGCGCGCGACCGTCTGCTCCTGCGCCAGCGCTTCGCCCACCCCCAGGATCGGCGCGTGCGGCACTTCGTGCGCGGCGAAGCGGGTGACGAGATCGGCGACGCTGTGCCGCGCGGTGTAGGTGCTGACCAGCGCATTGACCTCATCGCGGTGATCGCGGCGCTGCTGGATCGAATCGTAGCGCGGATCGTCCGCGCACTCGGGCCGCTCGATCGCCGCGCAGACTTTGGCCCAGAAGGCGTTGGTCAGGCACGCCACCACGATTGAGCCATCGGCCGCCGGAAAGATGCCGTAGGGCACGAGATTGGGATGTTGCGATCCGGTCCGCACCGGGTCAGCGCCGGTAAAGAACGACAGTTGCGCGTAGTAGCCGAGCAGGCCCAGCAACCCGTCCATCAGGCTCACGTCGATCAACCGCCCGCGCCCGGTGGCGTGCCGTTCGTGCAGCGCGGCCAGGATCGCGATCGGCCCGTTGATCCCGCCAACCAGATCGCCGAGCGGAATCCCCAGCTTGGTCGGCATATCGCCCTGTCCGTCTTTGGCGGGCTCGCCATTCACGCTGAGCGCGCCCGACATCGCCTGCAACACGATGTCGAAGCTCGGCCGGTCGCGCAAAGGGCCGGTCATCCCGAAACCCGAGATCGCGCAATAAATCAGCCGGGGATTGAGCGCCGACAGCGTGTCCCACCCAAGCCCCAACCGGTCCATCACGCCGGGGCGGTAGTTCTCGATCACCACGTCGGACTTGGCCGCCAGGTCCTTCACCAGCGCGACGCCCTCGGGCGTCTTGAGATCGATCACCACGCTTTTCTTCGCGCGGTTGACCGCGAGGAAATAGTGACTTTCCCCATCGCGGATCGGCGGAAACCCGCGCGTTTCATCGCCCGCAGGCGGTTCGATCTTGATCACTTCGGCGCCAAGGTCGGCCAGTGCCAGCGCCGCCGCCGGCCCCGCAAGCACGCGCGTGAAATCGAGCACGCGCACGCCGGCGAGCGGACCGGACCATACCGGAGTGAGGGATGTTTCTGTCATCGCGCGGCCTTATGGCCTGCCACCGGTTCGCTCAAGCTCCGGCCCGAGGACATGCCTCGGAGCCGGAGCCCATGACGGGTCAACCCTTGCTTGGCAGTTCGGCGATCGCGGTGCCGAAAGCCGAAACCTCGTCGCGGTGCGTCTTGGCCATCTGCTGGATTTCGACGTACTTCTTGCCGTTCTCTTCGAACTTGCGGATCACCGTGCCGTCGATGAAGATCACGTCGCCATCGGGATTGTGGCGGCGGATCTGGCACTTGGACTTCTGCAGGAAGCCATCGTCACCGATCCAGTTGGTGATGTGATGCGTCAGCCAAGAATTGCGCTCGGGGCCGTAATCGTACGCGCCGGGCGCGCCGACTTCGAGCGCGAACTCTTCGTCCCAGTGCACGCGCTCGGGGCAATCGGGCACGTTGAAGCGGTTCTTGATGGCCAGGCCAGGGTGCGCCTGCTGCATCTTGTAAGCCAGCTTGTTGGCGCGAATGTACAGCCCGCCCCAGCCCTGCGCGTAGCAGATGAAGCCGGTGACGGTCATCGGCCCCTTCATCATGCGCGGCAGTTCGTCGCCCACGTTGACGTCTTCCCAGTAGCGCGGAGTGGCGCCACGGACTTCTTCGTTGGCGTAAAGCTTGCCCCATTCGGTAAGCTGTTCATCGGTGAACGGTTCCACCCGGCCACGCGCTTCGGTGTACTTGGTGCCGCGTTCGCGCGCTTCATCGCGATCGGTGCGGAACACCCACGAATCGGCTTCGCACACCAGATCGCCGTGCTGGTTGTAGAAATCGACGTGGTAGATCTGCTGGAACGAACGCCCGGCGAACTTGGTCTGGTGCTCGACCAGGTCCTTGAGGTAGGCTTCGGTGCGGATGGTGTCGTTGCGGAACACCGGCTTGTGCCAGGTCCAGTCGGCGCCGGCCCACATCGCGTGCACGCCCGAAAGCCCGCCGCAATAGCCCGAGATCAGCCGGCTGGTCGTGAACAGGAAGCTGGGCAGCGCAATCACGTCGCCGTACTTGGTGGTCTTGGCGTAAGCGGGATCGCACCACAGCGGATTGTCGTCGCCGATGCCGTGCGCATAGTGGCGGATCGCGTCGCGGCTGGCTTCGTAGTTCCAGGGTTCGATCGTGTTTTCGATCTTCACGCCGATGCGGGTGCGCAGATCGGCGAGGCCTTGCTCGGTGATCTTGGGGAACTTGGCGGTGACTTCGGCGTCATGGGTTTGCGTTTCTGGCATCACGTTCTCTCCTGTATTCTAGTTGGCGGCGGCTGCGGCGGCTTCGGCAATTGCGGCGGCCTGCGTGCGCAGCACCTTGCGGTTGACCTTGCCGGCCGGGGTCTTGGGCAAATCGGTGACAAAATCGATCAGGCGCGGGAATTCGTGCTGCGCCAGTTTTTCGCGGGTGAAGTCCTGCAATTCCTTCACCAAGGCGGCGGAGCCGGCGCAATTGGCGATGACATAGGCCTTGACCACCTGCCCGCGCGCTTCGTCGGGCACGCCGATCACCGCGCATTCGAGCACCGCGGGATGCTTGAGCAGCGTGTTCTCGATCTCGACCGCGCTCATCGTCCAGCCGGCCGAAATGATCACGTCATCGGCGCGGCCGCAGTGGTAGAAATAGCCGTCGGCGTCGATCTTCGCGCGGTCCTTGGTGGTTTCCCATGCCCCGCGCCGCCACAGCATCAGTTCGCCGATCTCGTCGGGCGGAGTGGGCGAACCATCAGGCCGCTGGACTTCGAGCTTCTGCCCCGGGATCGGCTTGCCGAGCGAACCGGGCTTGACAGCATAGTCCTCGGCGCCGGGGAAATTGACCAGCACCACACCGATTTCGGTGGTGCCGTACATGCTGCATGCCGGCACGTGGAACGTCTGCTCGATGAAGTCGAGCGTCGCGGGATCGATCGGCTCGCCGGTGTAGGACAGCTTGGCGATCGCGAACTTGAAGTCGCCCGCGTGGCCCGAATTCTTCATCATCCGGTAGTGCGTCGCGGCGGCGGACATGTTGGTGATGCCGAAGTCCTGCATCGCGCGCATCAGGCGCGTCGCGTCGAACCGCCCGGCAAAGGTGCCGGTGGTGACGCCCAGGCCCAGCGGCGCGAGCGTGCCGTGCCACAGCCCATGGCCCCAGGCGGGCGAGGACGGGCAGAAGAATTCGTCGCCAGGCCGAATGCCGGTGCCGTAAAGCGCGGCGAACATCAACGTGACGAGCGCCTTGTGCGTGTGCTTGACCGCCTCGGGCAATTCGCGCGTGGTGCCCGAAGTGTACTGGAAGACCGCCATGTCATCGGCGCTGGTCTTCGGTTCGTAAGTGGTTGGATACGAAGCAATCTCGTCGAGCAGCCCGTCATCGGCCACCACCACGCGCACCGTACCGAGCCCGCGCGCAAGGTCAGCCTTTTCGCGGTTGGTGATGAGCAGCGTGGGCTTGCAGTCATCGACCCGCAGCCGCAGCGCATCGGGGCCGAACAGCGTGAACATCGGCACCGAGATCGCGCCGGTCTGCATCGCGCCGAACAGGCAGACGTAGAACGGCAGCGACGGTTCGAGCATGAACGCGATCCGTTCGCCCGGCTGGATGCCTTGCGCGTCGAGCCAATGTGCGAACTGCGCCGCGCCCGCCGCGATCGTGTCGAACGACAGGATTTCGTCGCTGCCGCCAGCATGTGCAATCCGCACCGCCGCGCGGCCCGAGCCGTCGGCGTGGCGGGTCACGCATTCGTGCGCGATGTTGAAGCGTTCGCGTGTGCCGTCGAACAAGTCCCACAGCGCCGCCCCACTGGCGTGGGCGAGCGCATCGGTGTGGCGCGTAAAGGTGGTGAGCAAAGCCATGCGGAGCCTATGTCACGAATCGCTTGCCGTTGTCTATATCGAATGATATTCTATATATCGAATGACAAGCATCTCCCCACCGATCCCCAAAGCCCCCGCCATCGCGCGTGCCGCCGCCATCCTTCGCCTGCTCGGCCGAAGCGAGGCACCGATGGGCGTGCAGGCGATTGCGCGCGAACTCGGACTGGTGCCGAGTACCTGCCTGTACGTGCTGCGCGCGCTGGTCGAGGAGGAGCTGGTCAGCTTCGATCCCGACACCAAGCGCTACACGCTCGATGCCGGGGTGCTGACGCTGGCGCGCGGCTGGCTAAGGCGTGACCGCTTCGCCGATCTCGTCGCCGCCCCGCTCGACCGGTTGGCGCGCGAATTCGGGGTGACCGTGCTGGCGGTGCAGATCGTCCGGTTGGACCATATCATCGTCGTCGCCACCGCCAGCGGCGGGCAGACGCTGCAATTGAGCGCGGGCGTCGGCAGCCGCTTCCCCGCGCTGATCAGCGCCACCGGCCGCTGCATCGCCGCATTCGGCACTGTACCAGAGGCCGAACTCGAACGCCGCTTCACCGCGCTGCGATGGGACGTTCCGCCCAGCTTCGCGCAATGGCAGGCGCAAATCGCGCGCACCCGCGAACAGGGCTACGCGGTGGATGATGGCAACTACATCGCCGGGGTCACGGTACTGGCCGCCCCTGTCTGGAAAGCGCCAGGGACGCCGAGCCATGCGCTCGTCGCGCTCGGAATCGGCGCGGCCTTGCGCGAGGGACGCGCGGCGACATTGGGCCAGGCACTTGTGGGTGCTGCCAACAGCATTTCGGCGCAACTGGGCGGTTAGAGCCCCTCCCCCCGTTCGTGTCGAGCGGATGCGTTGACGTACTACGAGACCTTGCGCAGCATCAGCACGCTGCCCTCGGCATCGCCCGAAACGTAAAGCGCGCCGTCCGCGCCAGCCGCAATCCCGGCGAACGGGATCATCGGCCCGGCCATGTCGCCGATCGGGCCAAGAACCTTGGGAGTCACGCCGGCGGGCGCGCCGACCGGCAGGTTCTCCGCCAGCGTTTCGACCGCGCCGCTCTCGCGATCCACCGAAAACACCGCTTTCTTCGCGACATCGACCACGATCAGCTTGCCCTCGACCACACACAAACCTTCGGGCCGGCCAAAGCCCTCGGCCACGGTTTCCACCGGACGACCTTGCCGCAGCCGCACGATCCGGCCCGTGCCGGCCTCGGTCACGTATGCGGTATCGCCATCGACTGCCACGCCCATCGGCTTGTCGAGCCCGCTGGCGATTTCGCGCACCGTGCCGCCCTCGGCCACGTGCACTCGGCCCGCGCCGTATTCGGCAAAGACCACTGCGCCCTTGTCGTTGGTCGCAACGCCCATCAGCCGGTCGTAGCCATGTGCCAGCCATTCGGATTCCTCGCCAACGCGGTAGCGCGCTACGCTGCCGAGCCCGGTGGTGACGATCCACTCGCCAACAGCCGATCCGGCGCAGACCCCGCGCACGAAGCCCGGCCCGCCCGCGGTGAACAGCATGCACGCGATCGTGCGCGGCTGGTCGCCCGCGTGAAAGTACGAAAAAGCGCCATCGGCGACGAACAGCTCGCCCTCGGCCCCCGCCGCCAGCCCCAGCGGCCATTGCAGCCCACGCGGAATCAGGCTGCGCACCTGGCCGCCGCCCAGAATCTCGGTCACTTCGCCCGGAATGCTGCTGACGAACAGCCGATCGCCCACGAACGTGCAGTTGTCGAGCCCCGGCTCCAATTGCGCCAGCACCTCGCGCGCGCCAGTGGCGGGGTCGATCCGCAGCACCTGCCCGCTCGCCACTTGCGTGCTGACGATGCGGCCCTTGCTGTCGAACTTGACCGAATCGGGCACGCCCAGATCGCCCACGACCACTTCGGGCGCGCCGCCCGCGAGATCGACCCGCCAGATCTGGTTGGTGCCCATTACCGGGAAGTAGAGCTTGCCATCGGGCCCAACCTCGAAGGCATTGGCCATCGGCACGTCCTGCGCGATCATACGCGGCGCCCCGCCGGCCAGGTCGAGTTCCATGATCCGCCCGCCCATCCGGCATTCGCCCGCAATCAGCTTGCCCTGGTGCCAGGTGATCGGGTTGGCGACCGGCATGTCGCCGCGGATCACGCGATGCGTGCCGTTCGGCGTCAGCATCGTCACGCGGTTTTCGGTGATCTCGGTCAGGTACATGTTGCCCGCGTCATCGAACACCAGATCGTCGGGCGCGACCACCGCGCCGCCCATCGGGCTGATCGTGGTGATCGCGCCAGATTCGGGATCGATCGCCGAAACCTGGCTGCCGGGCACTTGCGCAACGTAAATCCGCCCATCGAGCCCGGTACGCAAGCCGTTGGCGCCGAACAAGCGGCTGGGCGGGGTCAGCCGCTCGATCCGCCAACCCTCGGCCGCGCTGAATGGGTGTGGCGCGGCGTAGCGGCTGGCGGGTTCGGCCATCGAACTGTCCTTGTTAACATCAGCCCCTCCCGCTTGCGGGAGGGGTTTGGGGTTGGCAAGGCGAGGTAGCGCTTTGCGGCGGCCCACCCCCGACCCATCCCGCAAGCGGGAGGGGAGCCAAAATCAGGCGGCCGCGTAGCCGGTGATCGCCTTCAATTCGAGGTATTCGTGGAAGCCCGGCTCGCCCCATTCGCGGCCGTTGCCGCTTTTCTTGTAGCCACCGAACGGCGCCGCGAAATCGAACCCGCCGTTGATCGCGATCAGGCCGGCACGCAGCCGCCGCGCCACTGCCTGGCACGCACCAAGGTCTGCGCCCGCGACGTATCCAGCCAGCCCGTATTCGGTGTCGTTGCCGATCTCGACCGCCTGGTCGACGCTATCGTAGCCCAGGATGCACAGCACCGGACCGAACACTTCCTCGCGCGCGATGGTCATGTCATTGGTGACATTGGCGAAGACGGTCGGCTTGACGTAGTAACCCTTGTCGAGTCCCTCGGGCCGGCCGGGACCGCCAGCGACCAGCGTTGCGCCTTCGGCCATTCCCGCCTCGATCAGCCCCTGGATCTTGTCGAACTGCGCCTTGTTGACCACCGGGCCCAACGCGAAGTTGCCGTTGGGATCACCCACGGTCACCTGATCGGCGGTGGCCTTGGCGACCGCGATCGCTTCGTCCATCCGCGCGCCGGGCACCAGCATTCGCGATGGCGCCGAGCAGGTCTGGCCCGAATTGCCCATCATCCCGCCCACGCCCGCCGCAACGTTGGCCGCGAACGCGCTGTCATCAAGCACGATGCTGGGTGATTTTCCGCCCAGTTCCTGCGCCACGCGCTTGACCGTCGGCGCCGCGCTGCGCGCGACTTCGACGCCGGCGCGGGTCGATCCGGTGAACGAGACCATGTCGATATCGGGATGGCTCGACAGCGCCGCACCTACGCCCGG
>NZ_JANXWG010000104.1 GCF_025351285.1 Novosphingobium sp. | reverse complement strand
CGCGGGGCCTTTCTCGCCGCGAGCCGGGGCCCGCGAGAATACGGTCAGCTTACTTGGCGCACTTCATGAAGCGGCCCTTGGCATCGCGGCAGCGCTTTGCGGCAGCCTTGGCGGGCGCGGTCGCGGGCTTGGCGGCGGCGGCCATTGCGGGCTTGGCAGCCATCGCCGGCTTGGCGGCAGGCGCGGCGGCGGCGGGCGGGCACTTGATGAACTTGCCCTTGGCGTCCTTGCAAGGCGCGGCGTGCGCGGCGACAGGCAGAGCCAGAGCGGCGATGATCAGCATCAGTTTTTTCATAAGGTGTCCTTCCTCGACTATGCGACCGGTCCGGTCACATTCCCTCCCGGGACTTGTGCACGCTAACGCAGGCCCAAGCCGGATGCCAAGCGATTTCAAGGATTCCGGCTGAACCGCAGCTTACAACCGCTGTTCTGCGCGGAATATGGACAAACGTTCATTCAGCGCCAAGGTTTGCGCGTGGCGCTGCGCTGTCCGAAATCCGCACTTGCCTACGGCGCGCGCCGCACCTATCCACTTTAACCGATTGCTTAAACGACAGGACGATCGCCGATGTTGACCCCTACCCAGCGCTTTGAAGGCACCCGCGATTACGTCGCGACCGAGGACTTGAAGGTCGCCGTCAACGCCGCGGTGCTGCTGCGCCGGCCGTTGCTGGTGAAGGGTGAGCCGGGCACGGGCAAGACCGTGCTGGCGCATGAAATCGCCAAGGCGGTGGGTGCACCGCTGATCGAATGGAACGTCAAGTCGACCACCAAGGCGCAGCAGGGGCTGTACGAATACGACGCGGTTGCGCGCCTGCGCGATGGCCAGTTGGGCGACGAACGCGTCCACGATATTTCGAACTACATCCGCAAGGGCAAGCTGTGGGAGGCGTTCACCGCGCCCAAGCTGCCGGTGCTGCTGATCGACGAGATCGACAAGGCCGACATCGAGTTCCCGAACGACCTGCTCCAGGAACTCGATCGGATGAGCTTCGACGTCTATGAAACGCACGAGCGGATCGAGGCGCGCGAACGCCCGATCGTGGTGATCACCTCGAACAACGAAAAGGAACTGCCCGACGCATTCCTGCGCCGCTGCTTCTTCCACTACATCAAGTTCCCCGACCGCACGACGATGCAGGCGATCATCGACGTCCACTTCCCCGGCATCCAGAAGACGCTGGTGAACAAGGCGATGGAAGTGTTCTACGAAATCCGCGAGGTTCCGGGGTTGAAGAAGAAGCCATCGACCTCCGAACTGCTCGACTGGCTCAAGCTGCTGCTGAACGAGGACATGCCGCTCGACGTGCTGCAGAACCGCGACCCCACCAAGGCGATCCCGCCGCTGCACGGCGCGTTGCTCAAGAACGAACAGGACGTGATGCTGTTCGAAAAGCTGGCCTTCATGGCGCGCCGTCCAGGGAACTGAGCGCGCCATGAGCCACTCCGGCGGTTGTCTGTGCGGCCAGGTGCGCTTCGAGGCGCAGGGCGAACCGCTCGGTGCGCGGATGTGCTGGTGCCGCGATTGCCAGCGGATCGCGAGCGGTTCGGCCACCGTCAACGTGCTGTTTTCGGCCGAGTCGGTGGCTTACACCGGGCCGATCAGTAGATTTTCGATGGTGGCCGACAGCGGCAATACGGTCGAGCGTGGCTTCTGCCCCACCTGCGGCGCGCAACTTTACAGCAAGACCGTGATCGGCCCGGCACAGCCGATGCGCGTGCGCGCGGGCACGCTCGACGATCCCGAGATCTGCCCGCCCAGCGCGGTGATCTGGGCCGAAAGCGCACCGTCGTGGGCGCCGATGGACCCCGCGTTGCCGCGTCATGCCAAGGGCTTGCCCGCCGCGCCCGCCAAAGGCTGACGCAAGCTAGATAACGTTGAAGCAGTCGATGCCCGCGCTTTTCAATTGCAAGCACGCGGCGCGCGCATCGGGCGCGGACACGCGCAAGCGGTAAACGCGCCGGCCACTCACCAGCGCGGGAATAACCGCCTTCTGGAACCGCGCGAGTTCGGGGCGCGCGCCCAGCAATCGCGCCCAATGCGCGTCGGCTTCTGCGGGTGTCGATGCTGCGGCAAGCTGGATTGTCTGGGACGGGCCCGCAGCGGCAGGCCGAGCGATCGGCAACGCCGGCTCTTCGGCCGCCAAGCGCCCGCCATCCAGCGCGCGCGGATCTTTGATCGCCAGCGCGAACTCCCGCGCATCATCGTGCGATGCGATCGGCCCGTTGGCGATCACAACCGTCGTCGCGCTCGCCCGGGTCAGCGCGTAAAGCTGGCGGGCAAAGGCGTAAGGCAAGCGAATGCAACCGTGCGAGGCAGCATAACCCGGCAGCCGGCCGGCATGCATCGCGATCCCGGTCCAGGTCAGGCGCTGCATGTAGGGCATCGGCGCGTTGCTGTACTTGTTGGAGCGGTGCCACACCTGCTTTTGCAGGATCGGGAACACCCCCGACGGCGTCACATGCCCGCGCCGGCCGGTCGATACCGGGGTTTCGGCCCAGGGCTCACCGTCCTTGAACACGTGCATCCGTTGCGAACCCTTGCTGATCACGATCAGCACGCCCGAGCGCAGGACCTGCTCGACCGCCGGTGGCTGGGGATCGGGCAAGGCGGCCGGCTTGGCAGGGGCGGTTGCAGACATGGCAGCGGCCAGGGCCAGCGGCCGGGCAGATTCGGGCGAGCGCGCCGCGCCATCGAGCGTCATCCAGGCCGCAAGCGCAAAGCCCGCCAGCACGAACGATCCTGTAAAAAGCGGAACAAGCCTGCGAATAGGGCACCAGCGGTTAACGACGTCAGTTAACTACTTAACCGCGCAATCGATCGCCTCCAACCCATGAATCGGGTGGCCACCTGGCACAATTTGGCACAGATGCTTGTAGCGTTTTCGGGGCAGGTTGGCGGCGCAATTCCCGCCAGGCCATCCGCATGCTACAATTTACACGTCTGGAGAACACGGCAATGAGCTATTCGGGGCAATGCCAGTGCGGCGCCATTCGTGCGGCGGTCGCAGGCGA
Organism: Novosphingobium sp.; assembly: GCF_025351285.1. Taxonomy (GTDB): domain Bacteria; phylum Pseudomonadota; class Alphaproteobacteria; order Sphingomonadales; family Sphingomonadaceae; genus Novosphingobium. The sequence goes on along the minus strand of NZ_JANXWG010000104.1, from coordinate 38,506 downwards.
ACCGGTTGCAGTGCGCCAGTGCTGGTGTCGCCAGTGCCAGCAAGTCGCGGGCGGCGCGGCAACCAACAACGCGATTTTCGCCACCGAAGCCGTAACCATGACCGGCACGCCGGCAACGCACAGCTATACTGCGGCCAGCGGCAACGTGCTGACGCATTCGTTTTGCGCTGCTTGCGGAACCCCCGTGATGGCGCAAACCAACGCTCGTCCGCAATTCCGCACCTTTCGGCTAGGATTCCTGGCGCCGGGCCACGGCCTTTCCCCGCAAGCCGCAATCTGGACGAGCGAGGCGCCACCCTGGGCCGCGATCGACCCCGCGCTGGAACGGTTCGAAGCGCAGCCGCCACCGCCGCAGGGCAAACCCTGAAACGCGCGCTTGCTCCCGCGCGCGGTTGGACTTAGTCGGACGGTTAAACAACGATCGAGCAAATAGCGAACGAGGCCGGCATGTTCTTCAATTTCGTCGACGAATTGCGCGCCGCCGGCATTCCGGCCAGCTTCAAGGAGCACCTGGTGCTGCTCGAAGCGCTGGAAAAGGACGTGATCGAGCAGACTCCCGAGGCGTTTTACTACCTCAGCCGCGCCACGTTCGTGAAGGACGAAGGGCTGCTCGACCGGTTCGACCAGGTGTTCAACAAGGTCTTCAAGGGGCTGCTCACCGACTATGGCCAGAAGCCGGTCGATATCCCCGAGGAGTGGCTTAAGGCCATCGCCGAGAAGTTCCTCAGCCCTGAGGAGATGGAGGCGATCAAGGCGCTCGGATCGTGGGACGAGATCATGGAGACGCTCAAGAAGCGTCTGGAAGAACAGGAAAAGCGCCACCAGGGCGGCAACAAGTGGGTCGGCACCGGGGGCACGTCGCCTTACGGCAATTCGGGTTACAACCCCGAAGGCGTGCGCATCGGCGGCGAGGCCAAGCACGGCCGGGCGCTGAAAGTCTGGGAAAAGCGCGAGTTCGCCAACCTCGACAACACCCGCGAACTGGGCACGCGCAACATCAAGATCGCGCTGCGGCGGTTGCGCAAGTTCGCGCGCGAGGGCGTGGCGGATGAGCTGGATCTCGATGCGACGATCAGCGGCACCGCCAAGCAGGGCTGGCTCGACATCCACATGCGCGCCGAACGGCGAAATGCGGTCAAGTTGCTGCTGTTCCTCGACGTGGGTGGTTCGATGGACCCGTTCATCAAGCTGGTCGAGGAACTGTTCAGCGCCGCCACCACCGAGTTCAAGAACCTGGAATTTTTCTATTTCCACAACTGTTTGTACGAAAGCGTGTGGAAGGACAACCGCCGCCGCTGGTCCGAACGCACGCCGACCTGGGACATCCTCCACAAGTACGGGCACGACTACAAGGTGGTGTTCGTCGGCGATGCGGCGATGAGCCCGTACGAGATCACGCATCCGGGCGGTTCGGTCGAGCATTTCAACGAGGAATCGGGCGCAGTGTGGCTCGATCGGGTGCAGCACATTTACCCTGCGACCGTGTGGCTCAACCCTGTGCCCGAAAAGCAGTGGAACTATTCGCAATCGACCAAGGCGATCAAGGACGTGATCGGCGGATCGATGTTCCCGCTCACGCTGGGCGGGCTGGACGATGCGATGCGCGAGTTGACGCGCAAGAAGCATTGATCGTCGGCCTCCGGTCGACGCCCAGCCGTTGCGGTGGTAACATCCGCAGTGGAAGGAGACATGCGATGCGCCGGGTCCTGTCCATTGCGATCGCCGCCGGATTTGCCGGGAAGGCCTTGCCGGCTTTGGCTGCATCGGGAGAAGCCGCCAGCCGTATGCCCTGCCGCCCACCGCTCAGCTTCGCCCATGCCGATGCGCATTCCGCGCCAACCGGCGGCGAACCGGGCGCAATGCTGCTGCTGGCAGTGGACCGCCGGATCAACGGCTGCCGCGTGCTGACCCCCGCTAGCGCGCATAACGGTTGGGTGCCCGAACCCACCGACGCGCAAGGCCCCGCCCGCAAGCGGCCCACCAAGCCGGGCTGAGCGCCGGGCTTGGCGCGCGCGAAGAATTGCTTCGTTTGGACACTGGCAACCGGCGCCCCATCTTCTGCGTATGACCAGCCCCTCCCCCGCCCGCATGCCCGCGCTGTTCCTCGGCCACGGTTCGCCGATGACGATGATTACCGACAATCGTGAACGGCATGCGTTCGAGGCGCTGGGCAAGGTTCTGCCGCGTCCGCGCGCGATCCTGTGCGTCTCGGCGCACTGGGAAACGCAGGGTAGAATTCATCTCACCGCTGACGCGCACCCGCGCACCATCCACGATTTCCGCGGGTTTCCGCCAGAGCTTTACGCGATGCGCTATCCGGCGCCGGGCTCGTCCGAGTTGGTCGATCGGATCGAAGCATTGCTGGGTAAGGACCGAGTCGAGCGTGATTCAAGTTGGGGCTTCGATCACGGCACCTGGGGCACGCTGCTACCGATGTTCCCCGCAGCCGATATTCCGGTGGTGGCGATGAGCCTCGATCGCGCGATGTCGCCCGAGCAGCACCTGGCCACCGCGCGCTTGCTCGCGCCGCTGCGCGAAGACGGCGTGTTGCTGGTCGGCAGCGGCAACGTGGTGCACAATCTCGCTTTGTGGCGCGCCGCAATCGGCACCGTGCCCGACTGGGCCGCCCGTTTTCGCAGTCGCATCAATGCGGCGTTGCTGGCCGGCGACGATGCCGCGCTGATCACGTTCCCGGACGACGACGGCGACGCCGCCAAGGCAGTCAACAGCGCGGAGCACTACCTGCCGCTGCTCTACACCGCGGGCGCGCGGCTGCCTGGTGACCAGGTCGGGCTGTTCAACGACACGGTCGACGGCGCACTGTCGATGACGTCGGTGCTGTTGGGCGATACCACCGTGCTGACGGCAATCGGCTAGTACAGCAGCAACGGCGCGATGGATTCGCGCCAAGCAGCCTCGTCGCGCGATGCTTCAGCCTCGAGATCGCCCGGCTCGGACCCAGCATTATCCACCCATTCACGCAAGGCTGGACCGCCATTGATCACGTCGATCGCCAGCTTGTCGAACACGTACTCGTAAGGAAAATCGCGCCACAGATCGTAGTCGGGTTGGAGCCGGCGGATCGCCTTGAACGCCAGCGCCTGCAACCGCCACGGCCGGAAGGCGGCGTGATCGTAGAAGCCCTGCTCGGCGTGGATCATCAGCCCCGAACACAATTTGTGCGCGTGCTTGTGGAAGGTCGGCTCGAACGCGCATTCGCGGATCGCGCAGCCTGCCAGCCATTCGCACTCGAACCGCCGCATTTCAGCGAGCACATCACCCGCCGCCAGATCGGGCGCGCCGAACAGCACTTCGAGCGGGCGCGTGGTGCCCCTGCCCTCGCTCAGCGTGGCGCCCTCGATCATCACCGTGCCGGCGTAGGCGCGCGCCATATTGACGTTCGCGGCGTTGGGGCTGGGGTTGATCCACACGCGATCCTGCGGCCAGCCGAAGCCCGGCCCAGCCTCGGGCTGCCAGCCTTCCATCGCGATCACGCGGTAATCGACATCGAGCTTGAAGTGCTGGACGAACCAGTGGCCCATTTCGCCCAAAGTCAGCCCGTGGCGCATCGGCATGGGTCCTGCGCCGACGAAGCTTTCCCAGCCGGGCAGCAGGGTGGTGCCCTCGACCGGACGGCCCGCCGGGTTGGGCCGATCGAGGACCCACACCGCCTTGCCTGTCCCATGTGCGGCTTCGAGCAGATAAAGCAGCGTGGTGACGAAGGTATAGATGCGGCAGCCGAGATCCTGGAGGTCGAACAGGAAAACGTCGGCACTCGACATCATTTGCCCGCTGGGCCGGCGCACTTCGCCGTAGAGGCTGAACACCGGGATGCCATAGCGCGGATCGACGTCGTCGGGGGTTTCGACCATGTTGTCCTGCTTGTCGCCCTTGAGCCCATGCTGCGGGCCGAACGCGGCGGACAAGCGGATATCGGGACAAGCCGCCAGCGCATCAAGCGAATGTACAAGGTTCTCGGTGACGGAAGCCGGATGCGCCACCAACGCCACGCGCTTGCCCGCAAGCGGCTTGCGCAGATCAGGGTCCGCCAGCAGGCGATCGATGCCGAATTTCATGCGGCGGGGGTTGCCGCAAGAGTGGCCGCGAAGCAAGCCTCGGCGTGGAAATCGGGCTTGCCGGGCGGGTGGGCCAGCGCCCAGTAGGATTTGGTGCCGTCGGTCTCCTCGATCACGGCGGAGAGCGCGAGTTGCACTTTGCTGCCCACCCTCGCTGGCAGCGGGACTATGTCGGCTTCGAGCGCAAAATGCCCGTCGCTGGCATCCTCCCCTATCGTTGGCGCGGTTTGGAGTTCGGCCGGTGCCATGCCTTCACGATACCCCGTAAAATCGTAAGCGGCCCATTGCGAGGATGGTGAGAAGTTCAGCTCCATATATCGGCTGCCACCGTCCGGCCTCAGAAACGCCTCGAAGCACGTCGTCGTCCATAAGCCATCGGCGCGGGTCGCGCCGGCCGGACTAGGCAGCACCACCCGTTCCAACACCAGTTCGGCATGAAACCGCAACCACAGCCCGCTTATGGTTCGCTCCACGGAGACCTCAATCTCCGTGACCGTGTTCGCCGGCGTATCGGGATGGCAGACCAGGCTGTACGTTTCCAAGCATCGCTCTTTCATGCTAGGCGCGCCACTCGAAAACGAAGGCTGCCATGACCCAATTCCAGTCCCCCCTGCTGCGCCTGCTCGACGAGCGGGGCTACATCCATCAGTTGACCGATGCCGGTGCGCTCGATGCGCTGACGCTGAAGCAGGTGGTGCCGGGCTATATCGGCTTCGATGCGACCGCGCCATCGCTCCACGTCGGCAGCCTGGTGCAGATCATGATGCTGCGCCGGTTGCAGCAGGCCGGGCACAAGCCGATCGTGGTAATGGGCGGCGGCACCACCAAGGTCGGCGATCCTTCGGGCAAGGACGAAAGCCGCAAGATGCTGACCGCAGAGGGCATCCAGGCCAACATCGCCTCGATCCGCACAGTGTTCGAACGGCTGCTGGTGTTCGGTGACGGCCCGACCGACGCGGTGATGGTCGACAACGACGAGTGGCTTTCGCAACTCGGCTACGTCGAACTGCTGCGCGATGTCGGCCCGCATTTCACCATCAACCGGATGCTGACGTTCGATTCGGTCAAGCTGCGGCTGGAACGCGAACAGCCGCTGACCTTCCTCGAATTCAACTACATGATCCTCCAGGCTTACGATTTCCGCGAACTGGCCAGCCGGGTCGGCTGCCGCTTGCAGATGGGCGGATCGGACCAGTGGGGCAATATCGTAAACGGCATCGAGTTGACCCGACGGATGGACGGAACCGAAGTCTATGGCCTCACCACTCCGCTCCTGACCACCGCCGACGGCGCCAAGATGGGCAAGACCGCGGCGGGCGCGGTATGGCTCAACGAGGACCAATTGCCGGCCTATGATTTCTGGCAATACTGGCGCAACGCCGATGATCGCGATGTGGGCCGGTTCCTACGGCTTTTCACGGATCTGCCGCTCGACGAAATCGCGCGCCTGGAAGCGCTCGACGGCAGCGAAATCAACGCGGCCAAGGTTGCACTTGCCAACGCGGTAACCACGCTCGTTCGGGGTGTGGAGTCAGCAACAGCCGCCGAGGCGACCGCTGCCGCCACGTTTGCCGGCGGTGGAATAGGCGAATCGCTGCCGGTACTGGACTGCGCTGAAGGCGATATCGGCTTGATCGATGCACTGGTCGGTCTGAAATTCGCAGCCAGCCGGGGCGATGCCAAACGGCTGATTTCCGGCGGCGGGGCGCGGGTCGATGGCGAGGCGGTGGCCGATGAAGGCTATCGGATCGTGCTTGGCGGCAACGAAGTGCGCGTTTCGTCCGGCAAGAAGAAGCATGGCATCGTGCGGCGGATTGCCGGAGGCTGACTGCTCCCCTTTACCGAATGTTGTGCTTTTGCCGCGATAACCCTGATCTCAACGGGGAGGGGCAAAAGGGAGCCACAATGTCAGGTGGAGCGCAGCTATCGGTCACCGATTTGCGGAGGGCCACACGCTATACCGTGCAGTTGCCCGTGATTGCGGAGCACCGCGCGCTTGGCGACCTGATGTTTTCGATCACCAACGTGTCTTCCACCGGGTTCATGGCAAGCGGTATTCCCGAACTCGGGAAGGGCGAACGGGTGACCATCCGGCTGCCGCAGATCGGGCGTATCGAAGCCTTCCTGGTGTGGGGCGACAAGGACCGCGCCGGCTTCCAGTTCGAACGCGTGATCCGCACCGACGATCTGGTGAAGATGGTCAAGAGCCTTGTCCCGCGCGAACGCCCCGGGCGCTGAACCGATATCGCCGTTTAGAAATGCTTTCTTGGCAAGCGCGGTAGCGGGTGTCATCGCGGCATCGTGAACCAGTCTGCCCCGATTAATTCGACAACCGCCGCAATACCCACCAGCCCGCTGGCCATACCCGCCTACCGGCTGTTCTGGGCCGCGCGGTTTGCGGCCGTTTTCGCCACAACCGCGATGGTGGTGGTGATCGGCTGGCAGACATACGACGTCGCGCGCGCATCGTACCACATGACTCGCGACCATGCCGCGTTCCAGCTCGGCTTGCTCGGGCTGGTGCAGTTCGTGCCGTTGCTGGTGCTGACCCCAGTGGCCGGCTGGGCGGCTGACCGCTTCGACCGGCGGTGCGTGGGTGCCGCCTCCAACCTTACCGACATGCTGGTTGCTGTGGCGCTGTGCGTTGCAACCGCGTTCCATTGGCTGACCTTGCCCTTGCTGTTCACCCTGGCGGCGTTGCACGGCATTGCGCGGGTGTTCAGTGGACCCGCACTCGGTTCGATTGCGCCCAATCTCGTGCCGCCGGCGCTGCTGCCGCGCGCGATCGCGATCAACAGCATGGCCTGGCAATCGGCCAGCGTGATCGGACCGGCGGCAGGTGGCTTGATTTACGCTTTCAGCCCTTCGCTGCCTTATGGACTGGCCGCGGTGCTGCTGATCGCTTCGGCACTTGGGATCCTTGCGCTGCCGCTGATGAAGCGCCCGGAACTCTCGAGGCACATCCACCCGCTGCGGCAAATGGTCGACGGGCTAAAATTCGTGCGCAACGAACGCTTCCTGCTCGGTTGCATCACGCTCGATCTGTTCGCGGTCTTGCTGGGAGGCGCGACCGCATTGCTGCCGGTCTATGCGCGCGATATCCTTCATGTCGGACCCGAAGGCCTTGGTACACTGCGCGCAGCGCCGGCCTTGGGTGCGGCGCTGGTTGCCGTCATCCTGGCAATCCGCCCGATCGAGCGTGAAGTGGGCGCGAAGATGCTGTGGGCGGTGGTCGTGTTCGGTTTGGCCACGGTGGTGTTCGGCATTTCGCGCAATTATGGGCTATCGCTGGCGATGCTCGGCGTGCTGGGGGCGGCAGACATGGTCTCGGTGTTCATCCGCAGCACGCTGGTGCAACTCAACACGCCCGATATGATGCGTGGGCGGGTCTCGTCGGTCTCAGGACTGGCGATCTCCGCCTCGAACGAACTGGGCGAGATGGAATCGGGCGGGCTTGCCGCTCTGCTCGGATCGACCGGGGCGGTTGTATTCGGCGGCGTCGGGGCCATAGTGATTACCGCGATCTGGGCGGTGATTTTCCCGGAACTGAAGCGGGCGCGTAACTTCGCTCCGCAATATCGAGACAGCCCACCCCAAGACAATCACGCATTCGAGCCAGCAAAGGAGCCCGTGTCATGAAGGCCAACAGCATTCTCGAAACCATCGGCAACACCCCGCACGTGCGCGTGGCGCGGATGTTTCCGGACCATGAGGTGTGGATCAAGTCCGAACGCTCCAACCCCGGTGGTTCGATCAAGGACCGTATCGGCCTGGCCATGATCGAGGCGGCCGAAGCAGACGGCCACCTCAAGCCGGGCGGCATGATCGTCGAGCCGACCAGCGGCAACACCGGGATCGGCCTGGCGATGGCGGCCGCGGTCAAGGGCTACACGCTGGTTCTGGTCATGCCCGATTCGATGTCGGTCGAACGGCGTCGGCTGATGCTGGCTTATGGCGCGACGTTCGACCTGACTCCGCGCGAAAAGGGCATGAAGGGCGCGCTCGAACGGGCGCAGGCGATCATCGACGAAAATCCCGGTTCGTGGATGCCACAGCAGTTCGAGAACCCGGCCAACATCGCGGTCCACGCGCGCACCACCGCGCAGGAAATCCTCAAGGACTTCGCCGATTCGCCGATCGATGTGCTGATCACCGGCGTCGGCACCGGCGGCCACCTGACCGGGTGCGCCGAGGAACTCAAGAAGACCTGGCCCGCGATGAAGGCCTACGCGGTCGAACCCGCGCTTTCGCCGGTGATCTCGGGCGGCCAGCCCGCGCCGCACCCGATCCAGGGGATTGGCGCCGGGTTCATCCCGGGCAACCTGCACACCAAGGCGATCGACGGCGCGATTCCCGTCGATGCCGGCAATGCCAAGGAAATGGCACGTCGCTCCGCGCGCGAGGAAGGCATGCTGGTCGGCATAAGTTCGGGCGCCACGCTTGCGGCGATCGCGCAGAAATTGAAGGACCTGCCCGCAGGGTCGCGCGTGCTCGGCTTCAACTACGACACCGGCGAGCGCTACCTTTCGGTGCCGGACTTCCTGCCCGAATGAGCGCGCTCGAAAGGGTCGATTACCGCGATGGCGATACAGCGCTGACCGGGTGGCTGGCCCGGCCGGCCGGTCAGCCGCGAGCGGCCGTGGCGGTCTATCCGACGATCATGAACGTAACGCCGGCGGTGGAGGCCAAGGCGCTGGCGCTGGCCGAGCGCGGCTATCTCGCCTTCATCGCCGATTTCTACGGCGAGATGCCGGCCGATTTCGCGCAATCGGGCGTTCTTGCCACGGCCTTGCGCGCCGATACCGCCGTCTATCGCGGCAGGCTCGCGGCCGCCCTCTCCGCGCTCGATAGTTTGGCACCGGGTGTCAGACAGGCCGCGATCGGCTTCTGCCTGGGCGGACAGGCGGTACTCGAACTGGCGCGCAACGATGCCGATCTCGCGATGGTGGCAAGCTTCCACGGGTTGCTCGAAACCGCCCGACCCGACGATCGGCCGATCCGCGCGCGCGTCCTCGTGTGCCACGGCGATGCCGATGCGCTGGTGCCACGCGATCACGTCACGCGGTTCTGGGAGGAGATGGACGCGGTGGGCGCCAATTGGCATTTCCACAGCTACAGTGGCGTGCCCCACGGCTTCACTAATCCGAACCCGTCGCCCGCGACCGGCGCGGTGTTCTATGATGCCAGCGCCGATCGGCAAAGCTGGGCGGCGATGCATGCACTGCTCGACGAAGTGCTGGGCTAAACCGCCGATCAGTGCAGCTTGATCAGTGCAAGAGGGCGGCCCCGCGCGCCGGACGATACTCGACCCGCGCCTCTCCTGTTGCCCAAACCGGTAGATACAGCCCCTCGCCCGCGGCCTTCAACGCGCCATTCTGCAGCGAATCGACCTGTGCATGGATCAGGAAATCACCCTGCCGGTTGTCGACGATTGCCAGGCGGATCTTGCGCAGCAGGTCATTCATGTCGCCCGCGAAGTTCTGCGTCAGTGATTGCGCCACGGTGTCGCCCACGCCCGGCGCATTGACCAGCCGCAGCAGCAGATCACCGCTGATGCTGTCGGTCGCGCCGGTCACGATCAGGTTCTCGAACCGCACCACTTGCGTGCCCGGCGTGTTGACCGGCAGCGCGGTCAGCCATACCAGCCCGCGCGTTTCGCCTATGGTGCCCGACCGTTCCCTGGCCGCCAGCGTGATCCCCAGCGCGATCCGGCCGCCATCGGTGCCGTAAGCGGTGATCTTCTCGAACCGCGCATCGACCGGTCCCAGCCCTGGCACCTCGATCGGGCGGGCCGCGCGCTTGGTCAGCGCCTTGAGGATCACCGGTTCGAGCTGCGCATAATCGGCAATCACCGGCACGAACATCCGCAACTTGCCTGTTTCGCGCAAACGTGACGCTGGCGGCAACGGGGTGGGCGCGGGGTCGGCGGGGCGCGGGCCGACGAAGGTTTCGGTCAGCGCCTCCATCCCCAGCTTGAGCTGGAGCGTGCGGCCCTTGATCACATAACCGCCGTAATTGATCCGCTGCGGCGTGACCCGCATCCACACTTGCGGGTTGGAATCGTTGAGCATCAGCGCGGTGAAGCTCTGCCGCCATGCCGCCTCGACTTTCGCGCGCAAGGCGATCTTCGACAGTTCCTTCGGCAAGTCGCGCTCCAGCCCACGCACGATCGGCGCCAGTTTTTCATCCACCTTGTCGGTGAAGGTCACGCGGTTGCCGAACAAGTCGATGCCGGGCGGCTGCTTCCAGTCATAGGCCAGCTTGATCGTGGCGCGCGGGGTCCAGTCATTCGACAAGTCGATGCGGATGCGCGCGTGGGCCATCGCGGTGCCGGTGGCGGTCTTGCTCAACACACCTCCCACGTTGCGCGCGGCAATCGCGGCCTCGATCGGGACATCGACGAGAATGTCCTCACCCTCCCCGCGCAGCCGCAATGTTCCGCGCGTCACCTGGCCGGTGACGGTGCAGGCCAGCTTGGGCGTGATCGCCAGCTTGGCGCCGAAGATCTTCACCTTCTGCGGCTCGACGCATGTGTCCAAATGCTGGTCGATCGCCCATAATTGCTTGGGAATCGCGCGTTCGAGCGCGGTGTCGAGCACGGAAATATCGGCATCGAGCGGCACCGCGATAATCGAGGTCTGCCGGGGGGCGACGATCTTGTCGTGCGCGTGCGGCGGCGGTTCGACCTTCCCGTGCCGCGCGCAGCCGCCCAGCACGGCCAGAAAAGCCAGAGCACAAACACTACCCACGCGAACCGTGTTCTGTCGTACCAACCGATTGCCCCTGCCGCCCCGCATGAACACCACGCGCGTGCGGCGTAGTACGCACGAGCAATCGATAACGTTCCGGCGGCGCGCTCCAATCAGGCTGCTTCGAATGCCTCGATCGGCAGCCCCATCACGGTTTCGGCGCCCGCCTCGATCTCGCGCCGCAGCGCGCCGGCTTGGGGCAGCGAGCGCTGCGCAAAATGCCGCGCGGTGATGAGCTTGGCTTCGTAGAACGCCTTGTCGCCGGAGCCGGCTGCCAGTGCGGCGGAAGCGACTCTGGCCATGCGCAGCCACATCAGCCCGATCGCAACCACACCCATCAGCGTCATGTAAGCATAAGCCCCGGCACCCACGGCGTTGCGATCGGCCATGCCGTTGGTCAGGAACCACATCGTCGCGGCCTTGAGTTCGCCGGTGGCCTTGGCCAGCCGATCGGCCACGTCCTTCACTGCGGGATCATTGGCACCTTGGGCACATTCGGCATCGAGCAAAGCGAACAGCGCCTGCACCGCACGCCCGCCATTGAGCGCAAGCTTGCGCCCGACCAAGTCCATCGCCTGCACGCCGTTGGCGCCTTCGTAGATCATCGTGATCCGCGCATCGCGCACGAACTGCTCCATCCCCGAATCGACGATATAGCCATGCCCGCCCCAGATCTGCTGCATGTTCGTGGCGGTCTGGTAGCCCATGTCGGTGCCGTAACCCTTGATCACCGGGGTAAGCAGGCTGATGAGGTCATCGGCCATCTGGCGATCGGCCTCGGTCGCGGCTTTGTGCGTGAGATCGACTTGCAGCGCGCCCCATGAACACAGCGCGCGCATGCCTTCGGTGAAGGCCTTGGCATCCATCAGCATACGCCGCACATCGGGGTGGACGAACAGCGGATCGGCCTTTTCGGCGGGTTCGACCGGCCCGGTCAGCGCGCGGCCCTGGCGCCGCTCCTTGGCGTAGAGCACCGCGTTCTGGTACGCGTTTTCCGCTTGGGCCAGACCCTGGATACCCACGCCCAGCCGCGCCGCGTTCATCATGATGAACATCGCCGCAAGGCCCTTGTTTTCCTCGCCAACGATGAAGCCCTTGGCGTCATCATAGTTGAGCACGCAAGTGGCGTTGCCGTGGATGCCCATCTTGTGCTCGATCGAGGCGCAAGAGACCGCGTTGCGCGCGCCCAGCGATCCATCGGTATCGACCAGGACCTTGGGCACGATGAACAGCGAGATGCCCCTGGTGCTGTCGGGCGCATCGGGGGTCTTGGCCAGGACAAGGTGGATGATGTTCTCGGTCAGGTCATGCTCGCCCGCCGAAATGAAGATCTTGGTGCCGGTGATCGCGTAAGACCCATCGGCCTGCGGCACCGCGCGCGTGCGGATCATGCCGAGATCGGTCCCGGCGTGCGGTTCGGTCAGGTTCATCGTGCCGAGCCACTGCGACGAGATCATCCTGGGCGCGTAAAGCTGCTGCTGTTCGGGCGAGCCCTTCGCCAGAATCGCCGAAACTGCGCCGGTGGTCAGCCCCGGATACATGCCGAAGGCCATGTTGGCGCTGGCGATGTATTCTTCCATCACGAAGCCGATGACGTGCGGCAAGCCCTGCCCGCCGAATTCGACCGGGCCTGAAAGCGACGCCCACTGGCCGTTACGGAACTGCTTGAACGCCGCCTTGAAGCCGGCCGGCGTGGTGACGCTGCCATCGGCGTGGCGCGTGCAACCTTCGGCATCGCCGCTCTGGTTCAGCGGGGCGAGCACTTCGGTGGTGAACTTGCCAGCTTCCTCGATCACCGCGTCGGTCAGATCGATCGAGGCGCTCTCGAACCCCGGCAGGTTGCCGTAGCTTTCAAGGCGGAGCAGTTCGTTCACGACGAACCTGGTGTCGCGGGTGGGTGCTTTGTAGGTGGGCATGAAATCAGTCCTCTGACGGGAATTCGGAATCGCGGCCTTCGTCGCGTTCGCGGGCCACGAGCAGCTTGATAAACGACGACAATTCGTCGACTGTGGCCTTGATGTCGGCCTGTTGACGCTTCAGTTGCGTCACGCGTTCCTGGCATTTGGCGATGGTGACGCGGCGCTGTTCGACCCGACCATCGCCCAGATCGTACAGGTCGATCATGTCGCGGATTTCACCGAGGCTGAACCCGACATTCTTGGCGCGCTTGATCCAGGCCAGCCGCGCCCGATCGCGCTTCGAATAGAACCGGGCCAATCCGATCCGGGTGGGTGAAATCAGCCCCTCGTCCTCATAGAACCGCAACGCGCGGGCGGTGACGCCGAATTCGCTAGACACTTCCGAGATCGTGTACTGGCGGCGGCTGGGGTCACCGCTATCGAGAGGTGCCGAGCTTTCGGACGACGCAATGCGTCCCGCGGCGGTGCTTCTGGGAGCGGGGGTTTTGGGCCTGGTGCGGCCCGCAGCGACTACGGTTGCGGCCATACCCGTTTGCCTACCTTACCTTTACGTAAACGTCAATCATCAACCCGTTCGAGTGTGCCCGCCGCGGTTAGTCTTCTGTAGAAACAACTTGTTGCGAGCGTGTGGCACGCGGGGCCCGCCGCATCGACTCGCAGTTCGATCGCGTCCTGATCGCAATCCACGCGAATCTCGATCACACGCAGGACATGGCCCGAACTTTCACCCTTCATCCACAAGCGCCCGCGAGACCGCGAATGAAAGTGCGCAAGGCCGGTTTCGCGAGTCGTGGCGAGAGCCTCGGCATCCATATGCGCCAGCATCAGCAGCCGGCCCGAAACGGCATCGATCGCGACCGCGGTAATCAGCCCAGCCGCATCGAATCGCGGCAGGAATTCGCTGCCCAACTCGCGGCGGGCGGTTTCATCCTGCAAGGGCACAGTAGGGAGAATCGGGATGGGAAAAACCTTTCACGAGAGTGCGTTCGAAGGTCTTCGCATGGCGAATGCCGATTTGTTGCACGATAACCACATAGGGCAACCAAAATCCGCCCGGCTGGGCCAAATGCCTTCCCACCGCCCCGTGCATCGGTCAAATACAAGCTGCGGCTTGAGGGAACCGCCAAGTCTGGACCGCCGCAAGGCGGCGCATCGCGCCAAAGTTCAGGGACACATGGAATGGTATCCGCCGGTCGTGAGGGATAACGGCTGAAGCGAGAGCCTTCCGGCAGAGATAGACGTGGATCCGTAAAGTCGCAAAGCGGCACGCGATCGGCCCCGAAGCAAGGGGTACATGTTCAGAGTTTCGTCACGACTGCGCCCGGGGCTTCGCCTCGGGCGTTTTCGTTTCACGCCGAAAGTTCGACTGTCTTCGCTGAACCGGCTTTTTCCCGCGACTGCCGATCGCGCGCAGTGTCGATCGCTTCGTCCAGCACCCGCGCAAAGCACGCGATGCGGACTTGCCCGGCGCCTGCCTTGTGCAATGCCCTGACGCAAGCATCGCTGGTGGCCCCACTGGTCAGCACATCGTCGACCAGCAGCACATTCGCGCCCTTCAAAGCTGCCTGCCGCGAGGGCGCCGCCGTGATCGCGCCGTTCAGAACTTCGGCGCGCTGGCGCTTGTCGAGCCCGCCCAGCGACGGCGTGCGCTTGCGCCGCAACAAGCCATCGACCAGCAACGGAAATCCGCGAGCGCGCGCGATCCGACGTGCAAGTTCGGCCGACTGGTTGAATCCCCGGCTCCACAACCGCCAGCGGTGAAGCGGCACGGGCACCACCAGCCACTGGCCTTCGAGCGGCGGAATGCGCGCGACCATCAACCGCGCGAGCAGATCGGCCAGCGCCAGGTGCCGCCCGTGCTTGAGCGACAGCACCAATCGCCGCGAGGGGTCGGTGTAAAGCGTTGCGGCGTGCACCCCGGCATGGCGTGGCGGTTCAGCCATGCACGGCGCGCAAACCAGGCCCGTTTCCGCCGCCTCCGCCAGCGCGAGCGGATCGGTCAGCGGGCGCTGGCAAAGGCTGCACGCGGGCTCCCCCGGGATGACCAGCGTGGACCAGCACACCCCGCACAAACCATCCTGCCGTGCCAGCGCGCCGCCGCACAGCGGGCATCGTGGCGGAAAGACAAGATCAACCAGGGGCGCAAGTTGCCGGGCAACCCGTGCCAAAGCCTGATTGCCCGCTGGAGCCTGTGTCGCCATACTCCAAGGTGATCCCATTGCGCGATTGCGCTGGCAAGAGGCTTGGCATTTACCCTCCACAAGGGCAGGCCAATGCGATGGCCAGCACACCCGTGATCTTTTCCCCGTCGCGCCGTCTTGCGGCGCGGGCCCGCGCCCACCGCCTCCAGGCCTTGCCGGGGGCGCCGCGCTATCTCCATGAGGATATGGTCGACGATGTGATCGATCGGCTGGCGTTCCTGCGCCACGAACCTCGGCGCGTACTGGTGATCGGGGACTGGACTCGCACACTGGCCCCATCGCTAACGGCACAAGGCGCAGCCGTGATCGAGCGCGACCCGCTTGGCGGCGCGGTCGAGCCGATCGACGAGGAACAGCCCTACCCGGAAACCGGCTTCGATTTCATCGCCAGCCTCGGCACGCTCGACACCGTCAATGATTTGCCCGGCGCACTGATCCACTTGCGAAATGCGCTCGCGCCCGGCGGGCTGATGATCGCCAGTTTTCCGGGTGCCGGCAGCCTTGAAACGCTGCGCGGCGTGATGTTCGACGCAGATGGCGAGCGGCCCGCCCCGCGCGTCCATCCACAAGTCGACGTCCGCGCGGGCGGTCAATTGCTACAGCGCTGTGGTTTTGCCGATCCCGTGATCGACACGCGCACGATTACAGTGCGGTTCGCTTCGCTCGACAGCCTCGTGGCGGATTTGCGCGCGCAAGGGCTGGGAAATGTCCTCGCCAGGTCCGGACCGCCGCTGGGCAAAGCCGCACTTACCGCCGCGCGAAACGCCTTTGCCCGCGCCGGCAGCGAAGGGCGGACTACCGAACGTTTCGAGATTCTTACGCTAAGTGGCTGGCGCCGCTAACGTTTTGCCGAAAGCGCCGCCTGCGCGGCAGCCAGCCTTGCGATCGGCACGCGGTAGGGTGAGGCTGATACGTAATCGAGACCGGTTGCTTCACAGAATGCGATCGAGGCGGGATCGCCGCCGTGCTCGCCGCAGATGCCGAGCTTGATTGCGGGCCGGGTCTTGCGCCCCCGTTCGACCGCGATTTCGACCAGTTGGCCCACGCCGTCGACATCGAGGCTGACGAACGGATCGCGTGGATAGATGCCCTGTTCGACGTATGGCCCGAGAAACCGCGCTGCATCGTCCCTCGAAACGCCCAGAGTTGTTTGCGTCAAGTCATTGGTGCCGAACGAGAAGAACGCTGCCTCTTGCGCGATCTCGCCTGCCATCAGCGCGGCGCGTGGTAGTTCGATCATGGTGCCGACCAGATACTCGACAGAGTCGCCGCGTTCGGCGAAAACCTGCCCGGCCACGCGATCGACCAGCGCCTTCAGAATCTCCAATTCGCGCCTGGTGGCCACAAGCGGGATCATGATCTCGGGGATTGGCGGAGTCTTGCCCTCGGCGCGTGCCTTAACCGCAACTTCGCACGAGGCCTCGAAGATCGCGCGCGCCTGCATCTCGTAGATTTCGGGGAACGTGATGCCCAGACGGCAGCCGCGATGGCCCAGCATCGGGTTGAATTCATGCAATTCCCCCGCGCGGCGCTTGAGGTGATCGACACCGAGGCCCGTCACTTCGGCCAGATCGGCGAAGTCGGCATCGGCCGTCGGCAGAAATTCATGGAGCGGCGGATCGAGCAGGCGGATCGTAACGGGCAGCCCTGCCATCACTTCGAGCAGCGCCACGAAATCAGCGCGCTGCTCGGGCAGCAGCTTGGCCAGCGCCTTGCGCCGCCCCGCCTCGTCCTCGGCCAGGATCATCTGCCGAACCGCGGAAATCCGAGCGGCATCGAAGAACATGTGCTCGGTGCGGCACAAGCCGATCCCTTCGGCACCGAACTGGCGTGCCACCGCCGCGTCGGCGGGGGTCTCAGCATTCGCGCGCACTTTCATGCGGCGATGCCGATCGGCCCAACTCATCAGCACCGCGAAATCACCCACCAGTTCGGGTTCGACCATCGCCACCTTGCCCGCCATCACTTCGCCCGATGCGCCATCGAGCGTGATAACCTCGCCCTCGGCCATCGTGCGGTTGCCGATGCGCAGAGTGCGGCTGGCCATATCGATCGAAAGCGCCGAAGCGCCCGAAACGCAAGGCCGTCCCATCCCGCGCGCCACAACCGCCGCGTGGCTGGTCATGCCGCCACGCGCGGTCAGCACGCCGCGTGCAGCGTGCATGCCGTGGATGTCCTCCGGCGAAGTCTCGACCCGCACCAGGATGACCGCATCGCCGCGTTCGGCCAGCTTTTCCGCGGTATCGGCATCGAACACGATAGCGCCCGAGGCCGCGCCGGGCGAGGCCGGCAGCCCGCGCGTCAGCACATCGCGCGGCGCCTTGGGGTCGAGCGTGGGGTGGAGCAACTGGTCGAGCGCCATCGGATCGACGCGCAGAATCGCGGTGGCCTCGTCGATCAACCCCTCACCCGTCATGTCGACCGCCATCTTGAGCGCGGCCTTCGCGGTGCGCTTGCCCGAGCGGGTCTGGAGCATCCACAAATGCCCGCGTTCCACCGTGAATTCGATGTCCTGCATGTCCTTGTAGTGGGCTTCGAGCAGGTCGAACACGCGCGCCAGTTCGCCGTAAGCCTCTGGCATCGCTTCTTCCATCGACAGCGGCTTGGCTCCGGCGCGTTCGCGCGAAGCCTTGGTCAGATACTGCGGCGTGCGGATGCCGGCGACCACGTCTTCGCCTTGCGCGTTGACCAGCCATTCGCCGTAATAGGCCCGCTCGCCGGTCGCCGGATCGCGGGTGAAGGCGACGCCGGTGGCAGACGTGTCGCCCATGTTGCCGAACACCATCGCCTGGACATTGACCGCGGTGCCCCATGAGGCCGGTATGTCGTTGAGCCGGCGGTAAACTTTGGCGCGTTCGCCTTCCCACGAATCAAACACCGCGCCGATCGCGCCCCACAATTGTTCGTGGACATCTTGCGGGAACGGACGGCCAAGCTTGTCAGCCACGATGTCCTTGTATTCGCCGACGAGCTTCTGCCAGTTTTCAGAACCCATCTCGACATCGTTGTAGAAACCGTTGTCTTCCTTGATGATTTCCAAGGCATCTTCGAACAAGTGGTGGTCCATGCCCAGCACCACGTCCGAATACATCTGGATGAAACGGCGGTAGCTGTCCCATGCGAAGCGCGCGTCGCCCGAACCGGTGGCCAGTCCTTCAACGGTCGCATCGTTGAGGCCGAGGTTCAGCACAGTGTCCATCATGCCCGGCATCGAAACGCGGGCTCCCGAGCGGACCGAGACCAGCAGCGGATTGGTCGCATCACCGAACACACGGCCGGTGGCCACTTCGATGTGCTTCAGCCCTCCGGCCACATCGGCGCGCAAGGCGTCATCGAAGGTCTTGTTCGCAGCGTTGTAGGCGGTGCAAGTCTCGGTGGTGATCGAGAATCCCGGCGGCACCGGCAGGCCGATCCCGGCCATTTCGGCCAGGTTGGCGCCCTTGCCGCCGACCACGGTCTTGTCGCGCGAGCGGGGATCGGTCGAATTGACGCCGCCGCCGAAAACGTAGACCTGCTGTTCCACCTTAATACTCCAACTGGTTCGCGGTCGTGGTCACCTGCAAAAGGTGACATGTTGACGCAAGTGACGGTGTCCTGGGACTTGGGTTCCCTAGCCCTCGATCTTCGAAAAATCGGCCACTTTGTGCACCGCAGCACGGAAAGAGTCGAGCAGCGCGAGGCGGCTCAGGCGCTTTTCCGGTGCGGGATCGTTGACGGTCACGCTGTCAAAGAACGCGTCGATCGGGCCGCGCAAGGTGGCGAGCGCGGCCATGGCGCCGGCGAAGTCTTCCGCCTCGACCGCAGTGGTGGCGCGGGGGCCGGCCTCGGCCAGCGAATCGACCAGCGCCTTTTCTGCGGGTTCGGCCATGTAGGACAGCGAAATCGGCGCGTTTCCGGCGGTTACGAAGGCTTCCTTCTTGAGGATATTGGCCGCTCGCTTGTAGCCGGCGAGCAGGTTGGCGCCGTCCTCGGTGCCGATGAACGCCTGGAGCGCGTGGACGCGCGCGAGCAGGCGGACGAGATCGTCCTCGCCGCCAAGCGCGAAGACCGCGTCGATCAGGTCGTGGCGGACGCCGGCTTCGCGTTGCTGGACTTTGAGGCGATCGGCGAAGAAACTGATGAGCTTCTTGAAGGATGCATTTGATCGTGCACCGAATTTTGCCGTTTCCTCGGGCGATCGGGCGCGTTCGATGAATTCCTCGAATGTCTTCGTGTGCTCGATCTCCGACATAGGATCACCCGCGGCGATCCTTGCCTCGACCAAATTCTCGAACCGCTGGCGCCATTCGTAACCATTCAAGCGGCCCGCCAGGCTGGCGTGCGACATGTAAATCGGATCAATCAGGCCAAGCCGAATATTGTTGGCTGTCAAAGTTTCGATAATTCCGATTGCAGCCCTGCGCAGAGCGAACGGATCCTTGGAACCGGTCGGCAACAGGTCTGCCAGAAAGAAACCGGCCAGCGTATCCAGCTTGTCCGCCAGGCACACCGCCACCGTCACCGGCGCGGTGGGGACTTTGTCACCCTGGCCGACCGGCTTGTAGTGATCGCGGATCGCATCGGCCACGGCGTCTGGCAAACCTTCGGCGCTGGCGTAATATCCGCCCATAAGGCCTTGGAGTTCGGGGAATTCTCCGACCATCTCGGTGACGAGATCGGCCTTGCACAGCCGCGCGGCGAGTTCAGCGTGGTTGGCGAGTTCTTCCTGCGTCCCCGCGAAGGCGGGGACCTCGGGCGGCTGCGCGCTAAGGCCTGAGGCCCCCGCCTTCGCGAGGGCGCTGGTTATGATGCGCTCTTCCACCAGCCAGCGGGCCAGTTTTGCTACGCGTTCGACCTTGTCGGCGACGGTTCCAAGCTTTTCGTGGAAGGTGATCCGGTCGAGTTTCTGCGCGTGTTCGGACAGCGGCTTCTTGCGGTCCTGTTCCCAGAAGAAGCGGGCGTCCGAGAGACGCGCGGCGAGCACTTTGCGGTTGCCGTCGATGATGGCCACACCGTCGTCGCTGGCAGCGATGTTGGCGGTGCAGATGAAGGCGTTGACAAGCTTGCCGTCTGCACTTTGGCAGATGAAATATTTCTGGTTGGTGCGGGCGGTTAGCTGGATAACCTCAGGCGGAACCTCAAGGAATGCGGGATCGAAACGGCCCAGCAGGGGCACCGGCCATTCGGTGAGGCCGGCGTTTTCGATCACCAGGCCTTCGTCCTCGACAAGCACAAGGCCGGCGGCCGCGGCAGCGGCTTTCGCTTTTTCGCGGATCAGGTCCTGCCGCACGGTGTGATCGACGATGACGTGCGCGGCATTGAGCTTGGCTTCATAGTCGTTCGCGCCGCCGATCGTGATTGCGTCAGGGTGGTGGAAGCGGTGGCCGAGGGTTGCGTATTGCGAGGCGATCCCGGCGATTTCACACGGCACGAGCGTCGTGCCAAAAATCGCGACGACCCCCGAAAGCGGGCGCACCCACTTGGGGCTTTCGGTGCTGATCGACGTGGCACCCCAGCGCATCGACTTGGGCCAGGGGAAGGCGCGGACGATCGCGGGAATGGCTTCGGCGACCACATCGATGGTGGCACGGCCGGGCTTTTCGGTGACGGCGAACCACACGCCGTCGCGTTCGGTCAATTGGTCCAGCGTCAGGCCGGTTTTGCGGAGGAAGCCTTCGAGCGCTTGCGCGGGGGCGGCGGTTTTGGGGCCTTTGGTCTCCTCGCGGATGGCTTGGGTGCCATCGGGCAAATCGCGCGCGATCAGTGCGAGGCGGCGGGGGGTGGACCATACCGTGATTTCGCCGTGGGTGACGCCAGCGTCCTTCATCGCAGCGCGGAACAGTTTTTCGAGATCGGCGCGGGCGCCGGCTTGCATGCGGGCTGGAATTTCCTCGCTGCGCAGTTCGAGCAGGAAGTCGGTCATGCGCTCCACCCCGGGAATTTCGCGGCCCAGGCTTCGGCATTCTTGGCCATGTAGGCTTCGCAACTGCCGCGCGCGAGGTCCCTCACCCGGCCCATGTAGCTGGCGCGTTCCTGCACGCTGATCACGCCGCGCGCTTGCAGGAGGTTGAACAAGTGGCTGGCCTCGATCGCCTGTTCGTAGGCGGCGATCGGGACGTTGGCCGCGAGTGCGTTCCTGCATTCGGCCTCGGCGCGACGGAAGCCTTCGAACAGGCTGTCGGTGTCGGCCACCTCGAAGTTCCACTTCGACATCTGGCGTTCGTTTTCGAGGAACACGTCGCCGTAGCTGACACCTTGATCGTTGAACGCGAGATCATAGACGCTGTCGACGCCCTGGATGTACATCGCGAGCCGTTCGAGCCCGTACGTCAGTTCGCCCGCGACCGGCTTGCAATCGAACCCGCCCATCTGCTGGAAATAAGTGAACTGGGTGACTTCCATGCCGTCGCACCACACTTCCCAGCCTAGCCCCCATGCTCCGAGCGTGGGCGATTCCCAGTCGTCTTCCACGAAACGGATGTCGTGGAGCAGCGGGTCAACGCCGATCGCGGCCAGGCTTTGCAGGTACAGTTCCTGCAAGTTGGCGGGGCTGGGCTTGAGGATCACCTGGTACTGATAGTAGTGCTGGAGCCGGTTGGGGTTTTCGCCATAGCGGCCATCGGTGGGCCGCCGGCTGGGCTGGACGAAGGCGGCGTTCCACGGTTCGGGGCCGAGCGCGCGCAGCGTGGTGGCGGTGTGGAAGGTGCCCGCGCCCATGCGCATGTCATAAGGTTGCAGGATCAGGCAGCCGTGCCTGCTCCAGAACGCGTGGAGCGTCAGGATCATGTCCTGGAAGCTGAGCGGATTTGCGGGGGCTGGCGTGACACTCGACATAGCCGGGCCTTTGGCCGATGGACGCCGGCAAATCAACCGCTGCCGCCGTGGCCTGCCTGCTCGAAAGCCCCGGTTAACGCCTGATGGGGCATTACGGCCCGCAAAGAGGTGCAAATGGGCAAGCGAATGACAAATCGATGGGTGCGGGCGGGGCTGGTGCTGGCGCCACTGGCGATCGGGCTTGAGTGCACCCCGCTGCGCGCCGATCCGCAGCGGCTACCCACCCCCGTAGCGCCGATCATGGCGCCTGCGCCGCCGCTGGCCTCGCTCCATCCTGCGCTGTGGGTGGTGAAGGATCATGACACCACGATCTACCTGTTCGGCACGTTCCACTTGCTCAAGCCGGGGCTGACGTTCCTGACCGGGCCGCTGGCCAAGGCGCTCGACCAGTCGGGCGAACTGGTGACCGAGGTGGTCGATCCGGCGGGGTCGGAGACGCAGAAGGCGTTGTTGTCGCGGGCAACTTTGCCGCAGGGGCAGACTTTGCGCGCGCTGATGCCCGAGAAGCAGCGGGCGGAGTACGAAGCGCTGCTGGCGAAAATCCCGCTCAATCCGGCGCTGCTCGATCGTTACAAGCCGTGGTATGCGGCGGTGGTGCTGTCTTCTCTGCCGCTGATCAAGGCCGGGCTCGATCCGAAATCGGGCGCGGAAGTGGCGCTTTCGGCCAATGTGGATGCGCGGCATGTGCCGCATTCGGCGCTCGAGACTGCCGATTACCAGCTCGGGTTGTTCGATTCTTTGCCTGCCGATTTGCAGATGGGTTTTCTGGCCAGCGTGATGCGCGACTACGACAAGATCGCACCCGAAATCGACGGGTTGATCGATGCCTGGGGGCATGGCGATGCCGAGAGTCTGGCCAAGGCGATGAATGCAGAGATGGATGATCCGCGGCTCGAACAGGTGCTGCTGATCCAGCGCAACAAGAACTGGGCGGCGTGGGTGCGCGAGCGGATGCTCAAGCCGGGTACGGTGTTCGTGGCAGTGGGTGCTGGGCATCTGGCGGGCAAGGGCAGCGTGCAGGAGCAACTGGCCGCAGCGGGTATCAGCACGCAGCGGGTCCAATAGGTGCGGCGGGCGCTCTGTCTGGCGGTGACGGCGGCGCTGGCGCTGCTCGGGGGCTGCCATCGCCAGGCGCCGAACAAGGACTTGCAAGCGAAGGCGCAGCCGCCGCTGTGGATGATCTCTGACGCCACCGGCCCGCGCGCGTGGCTGTTCGGCACGGTCCACGCGCTGCCCGATGGCGTTAAATGGCAAGGCCCGGCGATCGTCAAGGCGGTGCAGGGCGCCGATCGGCTGGTGCTGGAGATTGGTGACGAGCTGAACCCGCAGAACGCGCAAGCCGCTCTTGCCAGGCTGGGCTACACCCCCGGCCTGCCCCCACCGTCCGAGCGGATCGCGCCCGAGCGCAAGGCCGATCTGCTGGCGTTGTACAAGAAGCTGGGTGTCGACGATCGCAACTTCGTGAACGAGGAAAGCTGGGCGGTGGCGCTGCAACTGGCCGCGATCGCCAGCAAGCAGGAGGGCGTGATCGCCGATAACGGGGTGGAGCCGGGGCTGCGGGAGATGGCCAAGGGTAAGTCGGTTGAGGGGCTGGAGACGCTCGATGCGCAGTTTTCGGCGTTCGACGGGCTATCCGAGAAGGACCAAGCAGCCTTGCTGGCAGATGTCGCACAAGAAGCCTCACGCGGCGATACCGAAGACCGCGACATGATGCTGCTGTGGATCAAGGGCGATACGCAAGGCATCGCTGCGGAAGCGCGCAAGGGCTTCCTGGCCGAGCCGGGGTTGCGGGCGGCGCTGCTGACCAAGCGGTCGAACAAGTGGGCGCAGGAGATCGAAGCGATGATCCAGCGGGGTGCGCACCCGTTCGTGGCGGTGGGTGCCGCGCACGTTTCGGGGGCGGACGGGCTGCCCGCGCTGATGGCGGCGCGGGGGTATACGGTGCGGCGGGTGCAGTAGCGAAGAAGTGCCCACCCCCAGCCGCTGCTCCTTCGGAACGCCTGCGGCTCCCCGCAAGCGGGCGGGGGGCATCAATCCTTGCTTTCCTCCGCAAATCCGCTATGCGCCGCCGCTTCGCAGGTCTGGTCATCCCTGGAGGCGGACCGCGAAAACAACCGATAAACCGCATTTGAAAAGGCCATGGATATGAGCGAAGCGCTTACCCTGGCGGCCGAGACGCGGACACAAGCAGGCAAGGGAGCCTCTCGTGTTCTTCGTCGTGAAGGCCGCGTACCCGCAGTGATTTATGGAGGCAAGGAAGAGCCTTTGTCGATCCACGTCGAAGCCAAGGAACTGGCACGCCAACTCGGCACCGGCCACTTCCTGAACTCGATTGTCGAGATCGAAGTCGGCGGCAAGACCGTGCGCACGCTGCCCAAGGACGTGGCTTTCCATCCTGTCACCGATCGCGCGCTGCATGTCGATTTCCTGCGCCTCTCCGCGAATTCGACGGTGCACGTCGAAGTGCCGGTGCTGTTCATCAACGAGGACGCCTCGCCCGGCCTGAAGCGTGGCGGTGTCCTGAACATCGTCCGCCACGAGCTGGAACTGGTGTGCGAATCGGACAAGATCCCCGACGATATCCAGATCGACCTGACCGGCCGCGAAGTCGGCGATTCGATCCACATCAGCCACGTGACGCTGCCCGCCGGATCGGCGAGCGCGATCACCGATCGTGACTTCACGATTGCAACGATCGTTGCCCCCTCTGCGCTGAAGAGCGAATCGGGCGAAGGCGACAAGGCCTGAGCCAAAGACCCCTCCCGCTTGCGGGAGGGGTTTGGGGTAGGCCCGAAAACCGGGTGGGCGGGGTTGGGTCGTGTTTTGACGCGGCCCACCCCCGGCCCCTCCCGCAAGCGGGATGGGAGATTCGGTGCAACTCTGGGTCGGTCTCGGCAATCCCGGCGCGCAATATGCGCTGAACCGGCACAATGTCGGGTTCATGGTGGCCGACACCATCGCCGACATGCACCGCTTCGGCACCGTCCAGAAGAAGTTCTCGGGCTGGGTGCAGGAAGGCCGCGTGGGCTCGCAGAAAGTGCTGTTGCTCAAGCCCGCCACCTACATGAACGAAAGCGGCCGCGCGGTCAGCGAGGCGATGCGCTTCTACAAGCTCGATATGGACGCGCTGACGGTGTTCCACGATGAACTCGATCTCGCGCCGTTCAAGGTCAAGGTGAAGCAGGGCGGCGGCACCGCCGGACACAACGGCTTGCGCTCGATTGACCAGCATCTGGGCGCTGAATTCCGGCGCGTGCGGCTGGGCATCGGCCATCCCGGACACAAGGACCGCGTGACGGGATATGTGCTCGGCAACTACGCCAAGGCCGAAATGGACGACCTTGCCGGACTGCTCGGTGCGGTTTCGGCCGAAGCCGAATGGCTGGCCAAGCGCGATGACGTCCGCTTCATGAACGATGTGGCACTGCGCCAGCAGGATTGAGCCGGCGATGCAGCGGGTCCTGATCATCGGATCACCCGGCGCGGGCAAATCCACCGTGTCGGGCGCATTGGCGACGCGCGCCGGTCTGCCGTTGCATCATCTGGACCGCATGCACTGGCTGCCCGGCTGGATCGAACGCGATCGCGAGGAAGGTCGCGCCGAACTGGCCGGCGTGCTGGCGCAGGATAGCTGGATCATCGACGGCAATTATGGCTCGAGCCTGCCGCTGCGGCTTGAGCGTGCCGATACCGTGGTCTGGCTCGATTATCCGACACGCGTATGCGTAGCGCGCGTGGTGAAACGCTGGTGGCGCTATCGCGGCTGTTCGCGCCCCGACATGACCGAGGGTTGCCCCGAACGGTTCAATCTCGAGTTCCTGCTTTACGTCTTGTACTTTCGCAGCGCATGGCGC
The DNA here is from genome assembly GCF_025351285.1 of Novosphingobium sp. Taxonomy (GTDB): domain Bacteria; phylum Pseudomonadota; class Alphaproteobacteria; order Sphingomonadales; family Sphingomonadaceae; genus Novosphingobium. The sequence continues at coordinate 12,894 of NZ_JANXWG010000104.1, read as the reverse complement.
GGACGCAACAGTGCGGCGCTCGGACATTTTTCGGGAACCATCCTGCGCTTCGGGTCTTCCAGTCATCTGGCCCGCTGGTTGGCCGCCGTTCCGGGCGCCGAAGACGCTGGCCACTGACATATGATCAAGGAACCCGCATTGCCCGGACCCTACCTCGACGTGGCGCAGGACGCGGGCCGCGCGTTCTTCCTGAGCGGAAAAGGCGGGCCGATCGTCATGCTCAACCTGCTGCGTTTCCGCGAGGTTGCCGATTATTCCGATAGCCCCGAGATCGCCCCGGCCCAGCCGGTCAGCGGCCGCGAAGCGTTCGATACGTACGTCGCGCATACACTGCCTTTCCTGTTCGCCAGCGGCGGCGATCTGTTGTTTATGGGCGATGCCGGGCCATGGCTGATCGGACCCACAAGCGAATCGTGGGACCGCGCGATGCTGGTGCGGCAAGCGAGCGTCGACACCTTCCTCGCCTGGAACAGCGATGCGGAGTACCTCAAGGGCATCGGCCACCGCACCGCAGCGCTGGCGGATTCGCGGTTGCTCCCGTTGATCGAAGGCGTCTGATCGCGCGCCAGCCCGCAGAACTGGCCAAACCGCCAAGCGCCGTCTAAAGGCGCGCGAAAGCCCCGCAGCGTCGCGGGACAGTGGAGCATGGCATGGGTTTTCGTTGCGGGATTGTCGGGCTGCCCAACGTGGGCAAGTCCACGCTGTTCAATGCGTTGACCGAAACGCAGGCGGCGCAGGCGGCAAACTATCCGTTCTGCACGATCGAGCCCAACGTCGGCAATGTCGGCGTGCCCGATCCGCGGCTGGATACGCTGGCCAGTATCGCGGGCAGCCAGAAGATCATTCCCACGCAGCTCGGTTTCGTCGATATTGCCGGCCTGGTGCGCGGCGCGTCGAAGGGTGAAGGGCTGGGCAACCAGTTCCTCGGCAACATCCGCGAGGTGGACGCGATCGTCCACGTGCTGCGCTGTTTCGAGGACATCGACATCCAGCACGTCGACAACAAGATCGATCCGATCTCGGACGCAGAAACGGTCGAGACCGAGCTGATGCTGTCGGATCTCGAAAGTCTGGAAAAGCGCGTTCCCGCCGCGCAGAAAAAGGCCGCGCAGGGCGACAAGGAATCGAAAATCATCGCGTCTGTGCTCGGGCAAGCGCTGGACCTGCTGCGCGAGGGCAAGCCCGCGCGGCTGGTCGTGCCCAAGGACGAGGAAGAAACGCGCGTGTTCAAGGCCGCGCAACTGATCACCTCGAAGCCAGTGCTGTATGTGTGCAACGTCGACGAGGCCTCGGCCAAGGCCGGCAATGCGTTTTCCGCGCGGGTGTTCGAAAAGGCCAAGGCCGAGGGCGCCAATGCGGTGGTCGTGTCCGCTGCGATCGAAGCCGATATCGTGACGATGCCGGTCGAGGATCGCGGCGAATTCCTGGTTGAACTGGGGCTGGAAGAAGCGGGCCTCGCGCGCATCATCCGGTCGGGCTACGAACTGCTCCACCTCATCACTTTCTTCACCGTCGGCCCCAAGGAAACGCGCGCCTGGACCGTCCACAAGGGTGAAAAAGCGCCCGACGCAGCGGGCGAGATCCATTCGGACATGCAGCGCGGTTTCATCCGCGCCGAAACGATCGCGTTCGACGATTTCGTTTCGCTCGGCGGCGAACTGGGCGCCAAGGAAGCGGGCAAACTGCGGCAGGAAGGCAAGGAATACGTGGTGCAGGACGGCGACGTGATGCACTTCAAGTTCAATGTCTGATTGGACAATCGGAAGAATGACGGTGTAGGAACGGCACGATGTTGCGCCGTGCGATCTTTGCCATTCTGATTGCGTGCCTCGCCTTTCCGGCGGCGGCCATGCCGATGCTTCATGCGCAGATGGGCCAAGTTCCCGAGGCACACCATGCGATGATGGCGCATGAGCAGCACAATACCATGCCCGCTTCGCACCATGGCGCTGGCATGGCCGGCGCCTCGCACGAATGTATCGGCTGCGTGGCGCGTTACGATGGCGTTGCACTGCCCGAGGCGCCCCTGATGCCGGCCGAGCTTGTGCTTTGCATTGTCGCTCCTGCGCAGATCGCCGGCGCCGGACCGGGCCCCGAGATACCCCCGCCCCGGTGCTGATCGCGCGCCATCGCTTGCCCTGACGGCAGGCGCACCCGCACGATCACACAGGACTTATTCGATGAACACCGCTTACCGGATGGCGCTCGCTTGCAGCGCCGTATGGCCGATTGTCTCGGCCGCTCCCGCCCATGCCCAGGACATGACCGGCATGGACATGTCGAAGCCCATAGCCCCTGTTGCGCCGGCACCGAAACCGACACCTGCGCACGGGGACATGGCGATGGACATGCCCGGCATGGATCATGGCGCGATGGACCATGGTGCGATGGGCCACGAGGGCGCTGGCTCGGGCACCTCACGGCTGCCGCTGGGCGATGGCCCGATGAGGGGCATTCACCTTCGCTCGGGCGACTGGATGCTGATGGTCCACGCCACCGTCTCGGCGCAATATTCCAGCGACACCGGCCCGCGCGGCGATGACAAGGCCTACGCCACCTCGATGGCGATGGTGATGGCAACGCGGCAGACCGATTGGGGCAAAGTCCAGCTACGCGCGATGGGCAGCCTGGAACCGTTCATGCGGCACGATGGCTATCCGAACTTGTTTGCGACCGGCGAGGAAGCTTACGGAAAATCGCTGGTCGATCGCCAGCACCCGCACGATCTGTTCATGGAACTGGCCGCGCGGGTGGATGTGAACACCGGTTTCGGTAGCATCTTCATCTATGGCGGCCCGGTCGGCGAACCCGCGCTGGGGCCGAGTGCATTCATGCACCGCGCCTCGGCCCGGCTCAATCCCGAGCCGCCGATCACGCACCACTGGTTCGATTCGACGCATATCAGCTATGGCGTCGTGACCAGCGGGCTGGCGGGGGCGACGTGGCAGATCGAAGGATCGGCATTCCGCGGACAGGAACCCGACGAGCACCGCTTCAACATCGAGACCCCGCGGCTCGACTCGTGGTCGGTGCGCGGCACGTTGACCCCCTCGCCCGCCTGGGCGATCCAGGCGAGCTATGGCTTCCTCAAGCAACCCGAGGCGGGCCATCCGGGCGAGAACGAACGGCGCTTCACCGCCTCGGCGCATTATGCCAACGGCAAGGGCTTGAGCGCGATGGTGGGGTTCAGCGCGAAAAAACGCGTAGTGTCGACCGGCAATGGCCCCATCCTTACGGCGTTCCTGACCGAGGCCGAGTGGGATGCCACCCGTCACGACACGCTGTTCGGGCGGATCGAAAACGTCAATCACGACGAGTTGTTTCCCGATCCGGCCAGTGCATTCCACGACCGCGCATTCCGCGTGACCAAGTTCCAGATCGGCTATGCCCGGCGTTACCAGATCGGCCCGGTGGAACTGGCGGCAGGCGGATCGGTTTCGGCCTTTGCCAAACCCGCGTTGCTCGATACGGCTTATGGGCGGCACCCGATGGGTTACACCGGGTTCGTGCGGCTATCGCTGGCACAATAGGAGAGGCGCTTGCAGTATTTCGAGGATATCGAGGTCGGCACAACGGCCAATTTCGGCAACTATGCCGTGACGCGCGAGGAAGTGATAGAATTCGCCTCGCGCTTCGATCCGCAACCGTTCCACCTCGATGACGCGGCCGCGGCGGCCACGCATTTCGGGCGGCTTTCCGCCAGCGGCTGGCACACGTGCGCGATGACGATGCGGATGATGGTCGACAACATGAAGACTCGCGCACAGGCCGGGCTCGGCTCACCGGGGCTCGATGAATTGCGCTGGAAGAAGCCGGTGTTTCCGGGTGACACGCTGCGGGTCGAGACCGAACTGCTCGAAAAGACGCGCAGCCGTTCACGGCCCGAAATGGGCAGTTTCCGCTCGGCGGTGCGGGTCTACAACCAGCACGACGAATTGGTGATGAGCATGACCTCGATCGGGCTGATCGCCACGCGGAACGCGGTGGCGGACTAGATCGCCGGGCAGCGCAACTTGCCGCCGGCCTCGAACACCGGGCGGTTGTAGCGATCGTTGATGACCAATCGGGCGATCGGCGATCCCGCGCCCGGTTTGTCCAGCGCGAGCACCAGCGCCTTGCCCAAATAGCGCGACCAAGCCCCGCTCGGCAGTCGGGCACTGCCTTTGTCGGCGGAGAACACCGCAGGCTGACCGTCGATCTGCAGTTCGATCCGGCCATCGAGCGCCAACGCAATAGCGGCGGTTTCGCCCTTGGCCACGAATGCACAGCTTTTGCCACCGGCTGCGTGCTGCGCGACGAATGCGGGCGCCAGGGCTTGCGGCATGACCGGCCGCAACGGCGCTGGCGCATGGTTCGTCGCCTCGACTTGCGCCACCGCGCGGTCGTCGGCCACCTTCTGCTGCGCTGGGCTCATCGGTTTTTCGCAAGCGGCCAAGGCCAGGATCGGCAACAAGGCCACGCACAATTTCTGGAGCGGCATCATCGCCTCCCGAACAGCTTTTCAATGTCGGCATGCGCCAGCTTGACCCATGTCGGCCGCCCATGATTGCACTGGCCTGAACGCGGGGTCGCTTCCATTTCACGCAGCAGCGCGTTCATCTCGGGCACCGACAGCACGCGCCCGGCGCGGACCGAACCGTGGCAGGCCATCGTGGCGAGCACGTGGTCGAGCCGTTCAGCCACCAGCAGCGCGGCCCCGTTCTGCGCCAGATCATCGGCCACATCGCGCAGCAGCGCTTGCGGATCGCCCTTGCCCAGTGCGGCGGGGACAGCGCGCACCAGCATCGCGGCCGGCCCGAAGCGTTCGGCCACCAAACCGAACTTCGCCAATTCAGTGGCGGCTTCCTCGATCCTGTCGCACGCCACTTCGTCGAGATCGACCACTTCGGGGATCAGCAGCGCCTGTGCAGACGTTGCGCCAGCCCCCACCCCGGCAGTGCGCAGCTGCTCCATCACCAGCCGTTCGTGCGCGGCGTGCTGATCGACGATGACCAGGCCATCTTCGGCTTCGGCCACGATGTACGTCTTGGCAATCTGCCCGCGCGCCGTTCCCATCGGAAATTCGCTGGCGAGCGGGCAGTCATCGACAGCGACCGATTCGGCGCGACCGGCCGGCGGGGCCATGATCGCCGCTTCGTAACCGCGCCATGCAGCGCCAGCCTCGCCCAGTCTTTGCACATCGCCGTTGAACAGGCCACGCAGGGGATAACCTTGTTGATAAGCCGGGGACAGGTTCGCAACCGGCTCGACCTGCCAGGCCCGCATCGCTGCCTCGGCGGGCGCTTGCGCAGACCGCCGATCGCCCGTGGACAGCGCCTCGCGCAGGCCGGTGACGACCAGTCCACGCACCGTTGCGGGATCGCGGAAGCGCACTTCGGTCTTGGCCGGGTGGACGTTCACATCGACCTCGCTGCCCGGCAGATCGAGAAACAGCGCCAACACCGCGTGCCGGTCGCGCGCGAGCATTTCGGCATAAGCACCACGCACCGCGCCGATCAGCAGCCGGTCCTTCACCGGCCGGCCATTGACGAACAGGTACTGGTGATCGGCCACACCGCGGTTGTACGTGGGCAGGCCCGCGATCCCGGTCAGCCGCAGATCGCCGCGCATCAGGTCGACCACCACCGCGTTATCGGCCAGTTCGCGCGCGATCAATCGCGCCACGCGTTCGGCCAAAGCCTCGCCCGGCTGGACCGACAGCGCGCGCCGGCCATCGTGTTCGAGCGTGAAGCCCACATCGGGCCGCGCCATCGCCAGTCGCCGCACTACGTCAAGACTGGCTGCCCATTCCGACCGCGCTGAACGCAGGAACTTGCGCCGCGCGGGCACGTGCGCGAACAGATGTTCGACCCGCACGCGCGTGCCGGGAGGCAGCGCGGCCGGGCCTTCCTCGACCAGTGCGCCGTGATCGACCACCCTATGCCAGCCGTCCCCTGCCCCCCGGACACGGCTTTCGAGCGTGAGCCGCGCCACGCTGGCGATCGAGGGCAGCGCTTCCCCGCGAAAGCCCAGCGTGGCAACGGCTTCGAGCGCGCCTTCAGTCCCGACCAGGCTTTCGGGCAATTTCGAAGTGGCATGGCGTTCGAGCGCGAGTTCGATCTCGGCGCGGTCCATACCGCAGCCATCATCGGACACCTCGATCAGCGCCAATCCGCCTTCGGACACGCGGATGTGGATAGCTGTCGCGCCGGCATCGATCGCGTTTTCGACCAGTTCCTTGAGCGCGGAGGCCGGCCGCTCGACCACCTCGCCCGCCGCGATGCGGTTGATCAGCGTTTCGGGCAGGCGCCGTATGGTGCGAGGCATGGTCAACGTGGTGGTGTTCCCGGATTTCGGCGGTCTTAGCGATCAACGTGCTTCTTTTCGAGACAAGGCGAAAAGCTGTGCCCGATTTCCTCCATAATAATATGTGTGTCGCGCGAAACTTGGGCTAATGGGGCACCTTCCCGGGCTTACCGATCGTCGCCGCGCTGGTGCAGTTTTTGCGCTAAGCTCGTCTAATAACATGGATTTCCTGATGGCAGGCTTCTTTTCCCGATTCTTCAAGTTCGGCACCCAGAACATCGCGATCGACCTCGGCACAGCCAATACGCTGGTTTACGTGCAGGATCGTGGCATCGTGCTGAACGAACCCTCGGTGGTGGCGATCGAAACGATCAACGGGGTCAAGCGGGTCAAGGCCGTGGGCGACGACGCCAAGATGATGATGGGCAAGACGCCCGACAGCATCGAGGCGATCCGCCCGTTGCGCGACGGCGTGATCGCCGACATCGAAGTCGCCGAGGAAATGATCAAGTACTTCATCAAGAAGGTCAACGGTTCCAACCGCTTGCTCAGCTATCCCGAGATCGTGATCTGCGTGCCCTCGGGCTCGACTTCGGTCGAACGCCGCGCGATCCGCGATGCGGCCAGCAATGCCGGTGCCAGCCAGGTGTTCCTGATCCTCGAACCGATGGCCGCCGCGATCGGCGCCGACATGCCCGTTACCGAACCGGTCGGTTCGATGGTGGTCGATATCGGCGGGGGCACCACCGAAGTCGCGGTGCTGTCGCTGCGCGGCCTGGCCTACACCACCAGCGTGCGCGTGGGCGGCGACAAGATGGACGAAGCCATCGTCAGCTACGTGCGCCGCCACCACAACCTGCTGATCGGCGAATCGACCGCCGAGCGGATCAAGAAGGACTACGGCATCGCGGTGATGCCGGCCGACGGCGTGGGTGAAACGATCCACATCAAGGGCCGCGATCTGGTCAACGGCGTGCCGAAGGAAATCACCATCACCCAGGCGAACATCGCCGAAGCACTCAGCGAACCGATCGGCGCGATCGTCGAAGGCGTGCGCATCGCGCTGGAAAACACCGCGCCCGAACTGGCCGCCGATATCGTCGACCAAGGCATCGTGCTGACCGGTGGCGGCGCGCTGATCCGCGGGCTGGATGAACACTTGCGCGATGAAACCGGGCTGCCGGTCAGCGTGGCTGAAGACCCGCTATCGTGCGTGGCGATCGGCACCGGCCGCGCGATGGAAGACCCGATCTATCGCGGCGTGCTGATCTCCACCTGATGTCGCATGCCGCCTACGCCGCATTACGCGGTTGCGGGCGGCGGATTAAGGAACAATTCATCTGGCGACGGCGCTAGGGCATGGCTCGGATGAAATGGCTATCCGTGTGGCTCTAATCGGGTCGGGTCGAGGGGTTAATGACATGACGCAGCCCTCGGACCGGCGGGGAGTCTAAGTTATGGCGCGGGCCACGGACCGACGCCCCGGTTTCTCGCGCAGGGCGCAGGTCGGGATCTTCACCGGCTATGTCGTCGCCATCCTGGGCGTAGTGATCGGCGCCGGGCTGCTGATCGCCTCGCTGGTGCAGCCGGCGTTGTTTTCGGGCGCGCGCAGTGCCGCCGCCGAAGTGGCGCGCCCGGTCGGGCAGGCCGCCGCCACCGGACGGCGCAGCGGGATCGACGTGCTCGGCGCGATCCGGGCCTATTTCAACGCCGGACGGCAGAACGCGGCATTGCACCACGAAGTCGACCTGGCGCGCGCCGATGCAGTCAAGCGCCAGTCGCTCGAACAGGAAAACCGCCGGTTGAAGGCGCTGCTCGGCATCCGCGAGCAGGAACCGCACGTGGTCACTGCGGCGCGATTGATCGGTTCCACCGCAAGCAGCTTGCGCCGGTTCGCGGTGATCGCAGCGGGATCGCGTAGCGGTGTGATGATCGGTCAACCCGTGCGCTCGGCCGCCGGCCTGATCGGGCGCGTGCTCGAAGTGGGGCCGGATACCGCGCGCGTGCTACTCGTCACCGATCCCGAAAACGTCGTTCCGGTTCGCCGCGCCAGCGACGGCGTGCCCGCATTCGTGCAGGGCGCCGCCAATGGCCGGGTGGCGATCCGGCTGATCAATTCGGGCGTGGCCACGCTGCACAAGGGCGATCTGTTCGTGACCTCTGGTTCGGGCGGCATGTTCGCGCCGGGCATCCCCGTGGCGGTGGTGACCGAACCCAACCGGGATGGCGCGACGGGCATGCTGACCGGCGACCCTGCCGATGCCGATTACGTGACCGTGGAACAATCGTACCAGCCCGAAGCCGTCGCGGCGCTGGCCGTGCCGATCGCCCCACCCCAACTGGTGCCTCCGCCCAAGAAGAAGAAAAAGATCAAGGCAGGAAGCGGCGCGGCAGCAACACCCGCAGCCGTCAAAGCTGCGCCTGCCGCGCCAGTCCCGGCGGCCGGGCCATGAAGGTGCAGATCAAGGTCCCGATCAAGCTGCCACCGGGCGTGCCCGGCGTCGGCAAGCGCAATGATGGCATCGAGCGGCGCATCAACCGCGCGCCGTCGCGGACGATTTCCAACCTGGTGCCGTGGCTGTCGATCGTGCTGGCATCGGCGGTCGGCTTCGCACCCGTGATCGCTTCGGCGCCGGTAGTGCCGCCGCTGGCATTCATGCTGTTGCTGGCATGGCGCACGATGCGGCCCGGGCTGCTGCCGGTGTGGGCGGGCCTGCCGTTGGGTGCGATCGACGATCTTTACAGCGGGCAGCCGTTCGGCAGCGCGGTCACGATCTGGTCGCTGGCGATGCTGGCGATGGAAGCGGTCGACCGGCGGTTCCTGTGGCGCGGCTTTGTCGAAGACTGGCTTGCGGCGAGCGTGCTGTTGACCGCAGGCCTGGTCATGGGCGCGATCGTGGCGGGCATCGCTGCGGGGCACGTGGCGCCGTGGATCATCTGGCCGCAGCTGGCGATGTCGATCGTGCTGTTCCCGCTGGTGACCGAACTGGTCGCGCTGCTCGACCGGTTGCGGCTGGTGCGCGTGAAGTTGCCCGAAGCATGATAAAGAGTTTGTCATGAAGCTGGCAGAATTCCTCATCGGGCGGGCGGGGCGCAAGCCCCAGAGTCGGGCATTGCCGGTAACCCCGGCGCAGCTCAACAACGCCTTCGATCGGCGCGTGTTCGTGATCGGGTCGCTCCAGCTCGGCGTGGGCGTTCTGCTGGCCGCGCGGCTAGGCTACCTGACCGTGGCGGAAAATTCCAAGTACGCCGCCGCCGCCGAAAGCAACCGCGTCAACCTCACGCTGATACCGCCACGCCGGGGAGCGATCCTCGATCGCAACGGCGCAGCGCTGGCCGCCAATCGCGCGGCGTTCCGGGTCGATGTCGTGCCAGAACGGCTGATCGAGCGCGAAAAGACGCTGGCCACGCTGGCCGATCTGCTCGCGCTGCCGCCCGAAAAGCTCCAGGACGTCAAGGACAAGCTGGAAAAGGCGCACGGGTTCCAGCCGGTCGAAGTCGCCTCGGACATCGATTTCGACAAGTTTGCCGCGGTCAGCCTGCGCGCACCCGAATTGCCCGGCGTGGTGCCGCAGCGCGGCTATTCGCGGTCTTACCCCACCGGATCGTCGGTGGCGCACCTGATCGGTTATGTCGGCCCCGCCACGGCCGAAGATTACGAGCGCGAAAAGAACCCTCTGATGATCACCCCCGGGTTCAAGATCGGCAAGGACGGGCTCGAAAAGCACTTCGAAACACAATTGCGCGGCGTGCCCGGCGCACGGCGCGTGGTGGCAACTGCCAGCGGCCGGATCGTCAAGGACTTGGGCCTGCGCGAGGATGTTCCGGGCGAGACCGTGCAACTGACCATCAACGGCCCGCTGCAGGACTATGCCGCGCGCCGTATCGGGCTGGAAAGCGCGGCGGTGACGGTGATCGACTGCCACACTGGCGAGATCCTGGCGCTTGTCTCGATGCCCGCGTTCGATCCCAATCGCTTCGTTGGCGGGATCGGCCGGATCGAATGGAAGATGCTCAACGAGGATGACCACATCCCGTTGCTCAACAAGGCCTTGCGCGGACTTTATCCGCCCGGATCGACCATGAAACCCATGGCCACGCTGGCGCTGCAACAGCATGGCGTTTCGCCCGACGAGCGGGTCAATTGTGGCGGCGGGTTTCGCCTCGGCAGCCGCTTCTTCCGCTGCGACGCGGTCCATGGCTCGATGGACATGCGCTCGGCGATCGAACACAGTTGCAACACCTATTTCTGGACGATGGCCAACCGCGTCGGTTACGACGCCATCGCGCCGACGGCCAAGCTGCTCGGGCTGGGGCAGCAATTCGACTTGCCGCTTTCGGCGCAGCGTTACGGCACCATCCCCGATGCCGCGTGGAAGATGAAGCGCTACAAGCAGGCGTGGACCGGCGCGGATTCGCTCAATGCCTCGATCGGCCAGGGATATGTCTCGGTCTCGCCGTTGCAACTGGCGGTGATGGCATCGCGGGTAGCCAGCGGTCGCAATTTGCAGCCGTGGATCATCCACGGGCAGCCGAAACAGCCAGGTCCGGCGTTGCCCTTCACCCCGGAACAACTGGGCGTCGCGCACGACGGCATGTTCCGCGTGGTCAACGGCGCGGGCACTGCCGTGGCCAGCAAGCTCAACCTCGGCGAGATCCGCATGGCGGGCAAGACCGGGACCGCGCAAGTCCGCGCGCTTGTGGCGCGCGGCGGCGGCGGGGCATGGAAGTTCCGCGATCACTCGCTGTTCGTGTGCTACGCGCCGGCCGACGCGCCGCGCTATGCGATGTCGGTGGTGGTCGAACATGGCACGCAAGGCGCACGCGCCGCGGCGCCGATCGCGCGCGATTGCATGACCTTCCTGTTCGATCCGGGCAAGGCGATGGACACGCTGCTGGCGATGGAAAAAGGCTGGGGCGGCACCCCGACCGAGCGGATGGAAGCACGCTATCGCGCCTATGCCGCGCAATACGGCGCCACCGCGCCCAAGGTCGGCGACGACCAGGCGGTCGAAGACGCGATCGACCAAGCCGACAAGGCCGGCGATCCCGCAGAAGTCGATGGCGCCGGCGGTGCGGCTCGCCAGGTGCCGGAAGCACCTGCTCCGCCACCCGAGAGCGCCGACACGCCCGCGCCGGCTGCGGCTGCGGGCGTTGCCCCGCCGGCAGTCGCAAATGCCGCTCCGATTGCGATCAAACCTGCGCCTTTGCCCTGACATGTCGCAGCGCTTCTTCATTCCCCGCCTGATCGCCGCGCAGCCGTGGCAGGTGATCCTGCCGCTGCTGGCGCTGACGCTGTTCGGCGGTGCGGTGCTCTATTCGGCGGCAGGCGGGCATATGCGTCCGTGGGCGCTGATGCACGTGCTGCGCTTCCCGATCTTCCTGGCGCTGGCGATGGGCTTGGCGCGCGTGCCCGCCGCATGGTTCAAGCGGGTCGCGCTGCCCGGTTACGTGGGCCTGTGCATATCGTTGGTGCTGGTCGAGGCGATCGGGCGGATCGGCGGCGGCAGCCAGCGCTGGCTCAACCTGGGGTTCATGCAGTTGCAGCCGTCTGAACTGATGAAGCCGGGCATCGTGCTGATCCTGGCGTGGTTCTACAGCCGCCTGCCGCCATCCGAGATCCGCACCTGGCGCGGCATCGTGCCCGCCGGCGCGTTGATCGGCATCCCGGCGGTGTTGGTGATGCTCCAGCCCGATCTCGGCACCGCGCTTGCGATCGTGTTCGGTGGGCTGGTCATCCTGTTCCTGTCGGGCCTGCCGTTGATCTGGTTCGGCGGCGGCGCGGCGGCGGCGGCGGTGGGCGGACCGCTGGCTTACTTTTTCCTGCTCCACGATTACCAGCGCAACCGCATCCTGATCTTTCTCGATCCCGAGAGCGATCCGCTCGGCACCGGTTACCACATCACCCAGTCGAAGATCGCGATCGGTTCGGGCGGACTGTTCGGCAAGGGCTTCGGCAACGGCAGCCAGAGCCATCTCGATTACCTTCCCGAATCGCACACCGACTTCGTGTTCGCGACGATGAGCGAAGAATGGGGCATGCTGGGCGGCTTGTTCGTGCTGGTGGTGTTCGGCCTGGTACTGCGCTGGGGCCTGCGAGTCGCCAGTCGTGCGCCCGACCGGTTCTCGAAGCTGCTGGCTGCGGGCATGGCGGCGACGATTTTTTGCTACGTGTGCATCAACCTGATGATGGTGATGGGCCTGGCGCCGGTCGTGGGCATCCCCCTGCCCTTCATGAGCCACGGCGGATCATCGATGATGACCAACATGATCTGTATCGGCACGATCATGGCCGTTGAACGCTGGGGCCGGACGGGGCGGGTCGGCCTTTCCTGAGCTTGGCCAACCAGCCGAAAAATTTGCCGAGAAAGGGGCTTGATGCGCCGCGCACAGCCGCTATAGGGGCGCCTCTCCGGTACGGTTCTTCGGTCCGGCGCGGACGCATAGCTCAGTTGGTAGAGCAGCTGACTCTTAATCAGCGGGTCCTTGGTTCGAGCCCAAGTGCGTCCACCATATCACACAACTGTCAGTCGATTGTTCGATACGCCCTTGGATGGGCGCTGTGCACGCTTGAACCTTGCGAAGTTCAAGCCTTGCATGAACACCGCG
>NZ_JANXWG010000069.1 GCF_025351285.1 Novosphingobium sp. | reverse complement strand
CCCAGCGGATTTTCTCGCAGATGAAGACGCATTACCGGCAAACGCCCGCCGAATATCGGGCGAGCAAGGTGCGGTCGTTCCGCGCGTTGCCCCCGCAGCAATTCAGCTATTCGCTCGCCAAGCTGTTACCGATGTCACAGGCGGCGATGCCGCTTTCGACGACATCCGGTTTCACCTTCACCGGCAGTAGCAAAAGCCCGTATCAGTTCCACAAATTCCATTCCGATCCCGAACGGCGTTTTGCGGTGATGATCGACAGCGGATTTGAAAAGGACGTGCTGCGCTGGCTCAAGCCGGGACGCGGGCAATTCAGGATCGAATATCAACCGGGCAAGCCATATGAGCCGGACTTCGTGATCGAAACCATTGCCGAAAAGCTGATCGTCGAGGTGAAAGCCGACAATGAAATGGCCGATCCCACCGTGCTGAAAAAGGCGCGGGCTGCTTCGGAATGGGTCAAACATGCCAACGAGTTTGCCACCGATGGCGACGGGAAGCATTGGCGCTACGCCTTGGTTCCCGCACAGGCGATCACCGAAAATGCGACACTGACCGGGCTGTTGGCGGCGTATGTGCGGGTCTAAAGCGAACAAAGAGACGTAGATGACATCTGTTGTCGCAGACTTTGCAGCAGCCGATGATCTGTTGCGCGAAGCGGGCCAAGGGCGACTGGCTGGCCATGGCTCAATCGTTCTGCAAAAATCTGGTCGAATTGGTCCTCTTGTCGAGATTGCGATGGCTGCCATGGCGCATGGCGACCAATATCGCGGCGTTTCCGTGAACAGCTCATTTGCCGCGCCCCTGAATCAAGCGCTACGGTCGCGCTGTCCATTCGGCAGTAGCTATGGCGATTGCGCGGGCGCGTTCCCGCTCAGCGCAGTCAATCCGGTCACTTCGACGGCGCCGGAATGGGATCAATGGGCGACTCATGCGGAGAATATCGCTAAGGCTAAGGGATTGAATTCGCACCTCGTTGCGGGCTTGTTAGGCGCACTTATCGAGATTCAGGATAATGTCTATGAACACAGCGGCGCTCCCGAAACCGGCGTCGTCGCCTACGCGACGACAACCAGCTCATTTGAGTTCGTGGTAGCGGATCGCGGTATCGGAGTGCTGTCCAGCCTGCGGCAGAACGCCAATTTCGCAGACGTAAGCGACGCGGGCGTTGCGCTGGGATTGGCGATAACGGATGGTGTATCGCGCTTTCCGTCAGAGACGGGACACGGCCAAGGCTTCAACCAGCTATTTCGTGCGCTTGTTGGCCACAACGCCGAACTGCGATTTCGCAGTGGCGATCATGCTCTGACCCTTAGACCCGGTCGCGATTTCACCGAAGGCGCGTCGGTCTTGGCTCAAGTTGCCCCGCTGGCCGGACTGTCCATATCCGTGTTTTGCAATGGTGGGGCTTTGCCCTGAACGCACTACCCTTCGATCTGCGTGCAGACGTTCCAGATAGGTATGGTGGCTATGCAGGGTAGCGACGTTCTGTTGAAGCAACCCGTCAAGCGGCTCGCCAGCAGCTGTTGGGTGGCTGCGCCAATGCAGTTTACCGGAATCAGTAAAGTGAGCCTGCTTGCGGCAACGAGTTTTGTGGAACGCATCGGTATCAATCACCGTGACCGCATCAAATGATTGACGAAGGGGTTCCAGCACCCTCGCTCCACCTCGCACCATAAGACGCAGGGGGCGATTTACGACAGCGGCAAGCTGGCGAAGTCGGGCAACATGCCAATCGATTCTGCTACCGCGCCCTGCCCCGGTTGCAAACTCGACGGCAATGGATTGGATCTCGGGGCGAGCCGCAATCAGTTCAGCCCAGCGCTGATAGTCGCGTTCGGTGCGGGCGTTGACGTGGAGCGAGGCGGGCAGCCCCGCCTCGGCCATTTCCACCCAAGCCAATAATATCCGTTTCATAGCGTGCAAGTTGTCGGTGCGCGGCACGTCAGTTAGCACGCTGAAATTAGGCGGTGTGATAAGTGCGATGCCTAGCGATTGGAGCTGACCAAGCAACTCGGCACGGTTCGGCAGTCCCCAATAGCGCTCGATGTCGGAGTCGCGCCCAACGCCCGACACCACAATGCGCGCTTCCGACGCGATGCCGAATTGGTTGGAGAGAGCTTCACGGTCTTTGAATTTCAATGATGCGTTGCCAAGGTCGATGAGCGCGTAGAGTGGGATGGCGACGATCGGGAAATTGAGGCGTCCGTGCCTTGCTGAATTGTGCTCGATCAGCGGGACCATGCTCGGCAACGGATCAACACTAATTTCGGGCGCTCGCCGCGCAGTCGCCAAATCGAAACCGCCGATTTCACGCCATCGAGCGACGAATGCCGCCGGATTACCTCGGCACACCAAATCGCAAGATGCCTTGTCTGCACAGCGACAATAATCGTTGCAGTCAAAAAAACTGGAATCTTTGTGCGCGCCGCCACAGGTGCCGCGATCCACGCAGGTCCAGCATCCGAGCGACGCGGATGCGGTTTCCGCATCGTCCCATAACGCTTGCGTATTTGGCATTTGCCGGGGGGAGTGTTGTTGAGGGGGGTCTTTCATCTGATACTCAGCTCCGCATTGTTGCCAAACAAACCGACGCGCTCCACCATGCCGAGGGCCACCCCACCGCACCCATCAATGGCGGCGCGAACATCTGCCGAAATCCCCTGAATTGCGCCGACCTGCCGGTGGCCGCTGCACACAATGACCGCCTGTCCGTTGCATTGCACAACCACTTGGTCGCCAACCTTCAAAGTCGATCCGCCGCTAAGGTCGGCGGTCACAATGCGCTGCCGATGGGTGAATTGAACGTCGAACAGGCCAGGGGATGTTAGGCGGTCCAATCCTTTGTCCCAGCGCTTGCGCCACGGTTTGCCAGACTGTTCGCGGATGAAATCGACGCCCATCAAATCGCCTCCATCACAGGCGCAAACGTCTTGGTCTTACCGCTCTTGAATTCCATCAAAATGCCCTTGGCGGTGAGCGTTGCGAGCCGGTTGTTCCATGCGGTTGTCCCTATTCCCTCGTCGGGGCGGAGCTTCGCCAGTTCCGGTGCCGAGATACGGTGATGCTGGGCAATGAGCTTCATGGTGGACTGTTGTGCTGCATCCAGTTCGCCAAGAATATGCGGCTGCGAAGCGTTCCCCGCGTCGCTCAGCGCACACGCCCAGATCGCGTCATTGCGATCCTTGAGATATACGGAAAGCTCTTCCTCTATGGTTGCGTTTGCGTTCGCCACGACCGGATACAGCATCCCAATGGCATTGCGACCGAAGTCACGGAAGCCGAGGACGGCCTCACGCAGGAATGAGCCGGTGGCGATGTCAACGCCTGCGAAATCGAGATAAGCAACAACCGGCGCGGTTACTGGCTCAGTTTCGCCGATAAGGCTGGCAAGCATCTGCCGCCCCATCGCGCTGCCCGCTAGGGTCGCCCTTTTGGCGGCAATATCGAATATGGAATACCGAATCATCATTATCCTCACTATTTGCAGTGAGAATAATGATGATTCGGCTGATGTCAATTGGTCCCGCGTGATGCCGCGCAGTTATGAACAATGGGGGAGTGCTGCCCTGCAGCATGTGTGGGTTTGGCGATGGCCGAATCCCGTCCGGGATTTTGGTGGCCAGCATGACAGGCGTTCGGCTGTCATTTCGCAGGTTTGGGGTGATGCCCGTTCGGGTTCATTCCACCCCGATCAAACATGATCCAAAGCCCAGTTCTGGGCTGCTTTTGGCTCATGTGAAGATGGTGCCCCCGGCCCGAATCGAACGGGCACTCCTTGCGCAACCGCATTTTGAGTGGGACGAGACTACCTTAAATGTTTGATAACTAATAATATTTTCTAAAAAGGGCAATTTTTGTGTAAGGTTTTGTGCAAGTGTGTAAGACTTGTGTAAGACTTTCCGACTGCAAATCGGACGCGCCTGACATGGCGATTACTCTTTTCGCAGACCTCGATTCCACTGTCCAGAAGCAACCGATGATTGATCCCCGCTGAAACGCCGCATCGAG
Organism: Novosphingobium sp.; assembly: GCF_025351285.1. Taxonomy (GTDB): domain Bacteria; phylum Pseudomonadota; class Alphaproteobacteria; order Sphingomonadales; family Sphingomonadaceae; genus Novosphingobium. The sequence continues at coordinate 28,485 of NZ_JANXWG010000069.1, read as the reverse complement.
CGACGCGCTCTATTCGATTACAAACCCCAGTTCGCCGAGTCGACGCTCGATGGACGGTCTCATCAGCGGGTCGGCGACCTCGATCTCAACTTCGACGCGTGCCGATTTGGCATCGTTCGAGAGGAAGGTACGGTCATGCACCACCGCATTGATGTTACCGCCAGCGAGCCCGATCTCGCTGCACAACTGCCCAAGCTGCCCTTGCTGATCCGCGATCTGAATTGAAAGACGGAACAGGCGCTCTTCGCGGACCATCTGCCGTTGCAATATGGCGCCCAGCAACCGGATATCGATATTTCCGCCGCACAGGATCAACCCCACGCGGCGATTTTTGAATCGCGCCGGATCCTGCAGGACTGCCGCCAGTCCGGCAGCACCCGCCCCCTCGCACAGCGTTTTCTCGATCTGCAGCAGCAATGCAATGGCGGTTTCGATCTGGTTTTCTGAAACCACCATGATGTCGGCCACAAGAGCCGCAACGTGAGCGCGAGTTCGGATTCCCGGCACAGGAACCGCTATGCCCTCGGCGATGGACGCGCCGCCAGTTCCGTCTAAACTCCAGTAACCCAGGTGCTGAGCCATCGACGGATAGCGTTCGGATTGAACGCCTATAATCTCCATTGACGGACAAAGCGTGTTCGCAACCGTAGCGACACCAGAGATCAATCCGCCTCCACCTATCGCGACAAGCACGGCGTCAAGCTCGGGCTGAACGTGAAGCATTTCCAGCCCGACTGTGCCCTGACCGGCAATCACAAGATCGTCGTCGAACGGATGCACCAAGGTCAGGTTTCGCCTCGAGATGAGATCGGGAATCGCGAGCGCCGCTTCGGCAAAATCGGCGCCAGACAGAATAACTTCCGCGCCAAATTTTGCCGTACGTTGCGCTTTGACCGTGGGTGTGTTGATCGGCATTACAATCGTTGCAGGAATGCCGAGCTGTCCGGCATGATAGGCAACTCCCTGCGCATGATTGCCAGCCGACACCGCGACGACCCCGCAGGAGCGCTCGTCTGGCGAAAGCGAAAGTAATTTGTTGAGCGCGCCGCGTTGTTTGAAACTTCCGGTAAACTGCAGATTCTCAAATTTCAGCCAAATCTCGGCACCGGTCAGTTCGGACAGGGTTTGTGAGTGCAGAAACGGCGTGTTTTCGATCCTGCCGTCAAACGCCCGCGCCGCCGCACGGACATCGTCGATCGAGATGAGCGCATCATTCACAAGAACAACTCCGCTGCGGCATCAAGGATCGCAGTCGCATCCAGCCGGTACTCGCGATACAGGTCGGGCAGGTCTCCAGTCTGACCGAATCGGTCGAGGCCCAGCGGCGAGACGCGATTGCCACGCACGCCTCCGATCCACGATAGTGTCCCGGGACTTCCGTCAATCACCGTGACGAGGCCCGCTGTTGGCGATAGTGCACCCAGCAGTGTTGCAATGTGCGCGGGCTCGCTGCCGCCCCTCCAGCGTCCCGCGCGAGCCGACGACCAGCCGCGATGGAGCAAATCCGGCGATGTCACGACGAGCAGCCCGATTCCGGGTACGTCGTCGAGTAGCTGCTCCCATGCGTCCAGAGCTTCGGGGAGAATTGCCCCGGTCGCGACGATTGCGGCTTCGGCGCCCGGTGCCGGTTTCCGCAACCAGTAACCGCCCTTGATCGCACCATCTTCCCAGCGCGCATCTTTGCGGCGCACTTGCGCGATAGTGCGGGTGGACAGGCGCAGATAGACCGCGCCGCCATCGTCCCTCTGCATGTGGCGAAACGCATGGCCCATCAGCAGCGCAACTTCATCGGCATAGGCGGGTTCGTAATAAGTGAGTCCTGGCTGCCCCATGCCGATCAGCGGCGAATTGATTGACTGGTGGGCACCCCCTTCGGGTCCCAGGGTCAAGCCGGCAGGGGTGGCGACCAGCAGGAAACGGCTGTTCATGTAGCAACCGTAGTTAAGCGCATCCAGCCCGCGAGCGATGAACGGATCGTAGACGGTTCCGACCGGAATCAGGCGCGTCCCGAACAGTGGGGCGGCGATCCCGGCCGCGGCGAGCATGAGGAAAAGGTTGCTTTCGGCGATACCCAGCTCGACGTGCTGGCCAGCGGGGCGCGCTGCCCACTTCTGCGCTGACGGAATTCGCGCGGCAGCGAAGACATCGGTCATGTCCTTACGGCGGAACAGTCCGCGCTGGTTCACCCAGGCACCCAGATTGGTCGAGACGGTCACGTCGGGTGAGGTGGTGACGATGTGATCGGCGAGTTCATGTCCCGACTTGGCAAGGTCGAGCAGGATCTTGCCGAAGGCGGTCTGCGTTGCTTGCTCTTCCCCCTCGGGGACCGGCAAGCGGTCCGGAACCGGAACCTGCGCGGACGGGCGATTTGCCACTTTGTGGCGCAGCGGGGATGCAGCGACGAAATCATCAACCGATGCGCGCAAATTGTCCCCCAGACCCTCCCAAGGCTCCCATTCGTGGCCGGGCGCAATTCCCATCTGGTCGCGCAGCGCCGCGATCTGGCTGGGGTTCATGAGCCCGGCATGGTTGTCCTTGTGCCCGGCGAACGGCAGCCCGTAGCCTTTGACCGTGTACGCAATGAAGCACGTCGGCGTGTCGTCCGCTGCCACGGCAAAGGCGTCCAGTAACGTCTCGATACAATGGCCGCCAAGGTTGGTCATCAAACGCGCAAGTGCGGCATCGTCATAACTGGCGATCAGTTTCCTGACCGTAGTGTGCTCGCCGATATCATGATTTAGCCGCTCGCGCCATGCGGCACCACCTTGGTAGGTGAGCGCAGCGAAATCCGCATTCGGGCACCGATCGATCCATTCCTCAATATCCTTGCCGCCAGGGCGTGCAAACGCCTCGCGTTGCAGCTTGCCGTGTTTGAGGGTAAGAACCCGCCAGCCGCAGGTCTCGAAAATATCATCGAACCGGTCGAACATCCTATCCGCAGTGGTCGCGTCCAGGGACTGGCGGTTATAATCGACGATCCACCAGCAGTTGCGGATATCGTGCTTGTAGCCCTCGATCAGGCATTCGTAGATATTGCCCTCGTCCAGTTCCGCATCGCCCATAAGCGCGATCATGCGGCCCGTATCGTCGCTCGCCAGCTTGCCATGCGCGACCAGGTAATCCTGTACTAGCGAGGCGAAGGCCGTGATCGCGACGCCCAGTCCCACCGAACCGGTCGAGAAGTCGACGGGTATCACGTCCTTGGTGCGGCTCGGGTAACTTTGCATCCCGCCGAAACCGCGAAATGCCTGAAGCTGCGCAAGACTTTGCTGATTCAGCAGATAGTGGATCGCATGGAGGATCGGCCCGGCGTGTGGTTTGACCGCCACCCGGTCGTTTGGTCCTATCGCCGCAAAATAGAGCGCGGTCATGATCGTCGAGATCGAGGCGCAGCTCGCCTGATGTCCGCCGACTTTCAGCCCGTCGCGGCTTTCGCGAAGATGGTTGGCATTGTGGATTGTCCATGACGCCAGCCAGCGAAGCCGCGCATCGATCGTCTGGAGGATCGACACCAGTTCTGGCGAATTCGAGTCGGCAGTGGACTTGGACATCATTCTGCGGTCCAGCCACCATCGACCACGATGCTTGTGCCGGTGACCAAGGCCGATGCATCTGACGCAAGATACACTACCGCGCCCATGACATCCTCAACCGTGCCAATCCGCCCAAGCTTGATCTTCGACAGCACCGACGCTTTGAATGAGGGATCGTCAAAAAACGGTTTGGTCATGGGGGTTTCGATGAACGTCGGCGCGATCGTGTTGCTCCGGATATTGTATGATGCAAGATCGAGCGCAAACGCCTTGCTCATTCCTTCAAGCGCCCACTTCGACGCACAATAAAGACTGCGGTTCACTCCGCCGACATGCCCCATCTGGCTGCCAATATGGATGAGGCTTCCCGATTTTGCTTCGGCCAGCATCCGCCTGACGCACAGCTGCGCGACGAAGAAGGCACTCTTCAGATTGAGGTCCAGCACGGCGTCATAGTCCGCCTCGCTCACCTCGATCATGGGTTTGGGCCGGTTGGTTCCAGCGTTGTTGACGAGAATATCGAAGGCCGGCCGCGCGGCGAAGAGATTTTCCACCGCAGCCAGATCAGACACGTCGAGCACTGCCCAATCGCCGCCCATTGCTTCGGCTGCTGTTTCGACTTCGTCTGCGCTGCGAGCAACGAGTGTGACGCGCGCACCCGCCCCGGCGAGTGCGGCCGCCAACGCCAGTCCGACGCCGCGGCCTGCGCCGGTCACCAGCGCGCGCCGTCCATCGAGCCGAAAGCTGGGCGTTGTCGGCAATGTCATGCGATCATGCTGCCGGCTCGGCCTTCCCCGCATAGGGGACGTTGCGTCCGCCATACCGGCGCACGCGGATATTAGCCTGCTCGCCGTGTCCCGCAAAACCCTCAAGCGCGCACAGCCGCGAGCAGTATTCACCGATCATGGTGCTGGCCTCGTTGGTCAGGACCCGCTGGTAAGTGCACGTCTTGAGGAATTTCCCAACCCATAGGCCACCGGTAAATCGCGCGGCTTTTTTGGTTGGCAGTGTATGATTGGTGCCGATCACCTTGTCGCCGAAACTGACATTGGTCCGCGCGCCGAGGAACAGGGCACCGTAGTTGGTCATATGTCTTAGGAAAAAATCGGGATCGCGGGTCATCACCTGGACGTGCTCGCTGGCGATTTCATCCGCGATGCGAACCATTTCTGCATCGTCCGCCGCGACGATCACTTCGCCGAAGTTTTCCCATGCGCGCCGCGCAATGTCCGCCGTTGGCAAGATCGTCAGCAAGCGCTCGACTTCGCGAATTGTTTCTTCGGCGAGGGCGCGACTGGTGGTCAGCAGTATCGCCGGCGAATCCGGACCATGTTCAGCTTGCCCGAGCAGATCGGTCGCAGCCAGCTCGCCGTCGCAGCCAAATTCGTCGCAGATCACCAGCGTTTCGGTCGGTCCCGCGAACAAATCGATCCCAACCCGCCCGAACAGCTGACGCTTCGCTTCGGCGACATAAGCATTGCCTGGTCCCACCAGAATGTCGACCGGGTCCATGCTGGCCGTACCCAGCGCCATCGCGCCAACCGCCTGGATTCCGCCGAGGCACCAGATTTCATCGGCTCCCGCCATTGCCTGCGCAGCCACGATTGCCGGAGCGGGCCTACCCCCAAATGGCGGAGCACAGGTAACGACCCGCTCAACCCCCGCGACCTTGGCGGTGATCACGCTCATATGCGCCGATGCGAGCAGCGGGTACTTGCCGCCGGGCACGTAGCAGCCAGCGGCATTCACCGGGATATGCTTGTGCCCCAGCACCACACCCGGCAGGGTTTCCACCTCGACATCCGCGAGCGAAGCCCGCTGAATTTGGGCGAAGTTGCGCACCTGCGCCTGGGCAAATTCGATGTCCTTGAGGTCCTGACCGGTCAACTGGTCGATACAATCCTGAATTTCGACATCGGTCAGACGGTAATTTTCTCGGTCCCAGTTGTCGAACCGCACGCTGAGCTCGCGTACCGCCGCGTCGCCGCGTACCGAAATGTCGGACAGGATGGCTTCGACTGTTTCACGAACCTTGCGGTCGCTGTCGGCCTTCGCCTCAAAATTTACGCTGCGTTTCAGATATTCGGCCACGATCAATCCTTGATTGGTAAAATTGCGAATAGATCGATGCCGATCTGGCCAAGCAGATCGGGAATATCGATCATCACCCAGTTCTCGATGAGCAGGTCGCCCCGGGCGCGCCAGAAATCCATGACCCGCATCGTGATCGCTTTGCCGGTGGCATCAAGGCCGAGCCAGCCCGAGCCCTTGTGCGTCGCGGTGATGCTGGGCCAGCCGGTCGATGCAACGAACGCGCCGTCGCCGAAGCGCGCGCGGTGGTTGCCGCCGACGCGATCGGGGAAAGCTGTCAGGAACGGCGTCGCGTGACCGCGCTCGTAGTCGGAAAAACCCTGGAAGCTTCCGATCGGCCCCGGCCCGAACCACCAGAAGTGCTCCGCGAAGAAATCGCGCATATTCATGGTTTTGAGTGAGCCGTCATACTTCATGAGCCCGCCGATCATGCCCTCGACAATGGCAAGGCTTGCCGCACCATCACCGTCAGGCCAGATGCCGCCGCCGCCAAGCGGGCCCGGAGCCATGATATTCGGGCCAAGCGGCGCGGCAAGCGGCCAAACCCCGGCCTGCAGCATCAGCGCCGGCAGATCGAGGATCACGATCGTTTCCGTAACCAACCCTGCTACCCAGCGCTGGAAGCATCCGAAGCGAAGGAAGGCCACGCGGCCCGTCGCCGGGATACCGAACAAGGGCGCGGTGAATATGCCGCAGATGTGGCCACTCGACGCCGTCCAGCTGCCGCCTTTGAAGTCACCCCGCATCGCTATGTCGGCGCGTACCTCATAGTTCGGCAACGCCGCCGCAAGCGGGGCCAATAGCCAGCCTGCGACGAAATCGGCACCCGCGCCCCGTTCTATCGGCCTACAGGCGTCGAGCACGTGGTCCGTAGCCAGTCGATCAAGCGCATCGCGGGCAAAGATGCCGTTTGGTCCGAGTTCTGCCGGAATAGCGATATTCATCGGAGCATATTGACTGCGAATGCAAAATACTGCAACCCTCAAACAGGGGACAGGAGCAAAAATGACTGAATCGGCGCTGCAGACAACTTGGACCGAAGCAGCATTGGAGGCTCGGGTGGTTCGCTATTCCGAGCTGCGACCATGCTACAACGCGTTCATAGATACGCGCACGCCGGGTTCGGAGGCGAAGGAAAACTTTACCATCATCGGCCCGGGAGTGTCTGAGAACCCCGACCAATATGTCCACATCACCGAGCCGCATGGCTTCAACATCGGCGGCGCGCGCCAGCCGCCCGGCTGCGTCAACTCGCAGCACAGCCACGATACGGCGGAAGTGTTCGTGGTTCACACCGGCACCTGGCGCTTCGACCTTGGCGAAACTGGCGAGGATGCGCAGGTGGTGCTGCACCCCGGTGACGTGATCTCGCTACCGACAGGCATGTTTCGCGGATTCACCAATATCGGCGATGATGCCGGGTTTCTGTTCGCAGTGCTGGGCGGAGACGACCCGGGGCGCGTGCTATGGGCGCCGCAGGTCTTTGACATGGCATCTGGCTTTGGGCTGGTACTGCTTGAAAATGGACGACTGATCGACACGCTCGCGGGCGAGGAGGTTCCTGCGGATGTCCGGCCGATGCTGCGAACCACCGAAGCGCAAGTAGCCGCCCTGAAGAGAGCCACTGCCGCCGAGGCCGAACTGCTTGTCTGGCGCGCGAACGCCGCCGAGGGGACTATGCCGATCATAGGCGAGAATGCGCCGCTCCGCTGGCCGCACCCGTTCTCTCTCGACCGGCTGGACATGATGGCGGATGACATATGCACGCCTGGCACACCCGAGGTTCTGTTCGTCCAGTCGGGCTCGATCACGGTCGAACTGGCTGCTTCGACGCTGACGCTGGGGCCAGGCGATGCCATGACAGTGCCCGTGGGCATCGAGCGCCGCCTCTCCGGCCCCGGATCCGTCGTGTACCGGGTAAGCGGCTGAAGCTCTCCTTTCAGTCCGGTACGGATTTTATGGCATCGTGGAGGCGACCCGCGCCCTGCAGAAGGAAATCCTGATCGGATTGCAGGACGAACAGACTGGCTCCTTTGTCGCGCCACAGGGGGACGTCGCCGACACGGCCCAGGAACATGCCGACAGCGCGGCCGGCTGATTTTCCTGCTGCGCATACTCGTTCGACGGCAGCCACAACGATTGGATCGTCAGGGTCAGCGACGGCATAGCTGATGGTAAGGTCTGCGCGGCCGATGAACAATGCATCGACCCCCTCTACGGCTGCGATTTCCTCAATCGCGTCGATCGCTTCAGCGTCCTCGATCTGGGCTATCACAGTCACCCCGCGCGCTGCATCTCGGTGCTTCGCCATACCCAGAGTCGTATATCCCGCCGCGCGGGTGCTGCCGGCAAAGCCGCGCCCGCCTGGAACATAGTGACAGGCGCGGACGATCTCGCGGGCTTCGTTGGCGGAGCGGACGTGCGGCACGATGACCCCATCCGCCCCGCAATCGAGCGCGTTCAGGATGTGCTCGTGGGAAGATGACGCGGGACGTATCAGCACTGGCTCACCCGCCGCCCGCGCAGCCATGATGCACGCGTCCAGGCTTACCCGGTCGAACGGTGCATGCTCGGCGTCGAGCACCAGGACGTCGAGCGGTGACAGCCCCAGCACTTCAACGACATGCGGGTGCGGAGTCTTGACCCAGGTACCGGCCAGCAGTTCGCCCGCACGGAGGCGTTCGCGGAAGGTCATGCCGCCGCTTTCCACAGGAACGCGCTCGCCAGCGCCGCGCCCTCGGCCAGTGCGCCCAGTTTGGCGTAAACGATGTCGGGATCGACCGCGCCAAACCCAGCAAAGGTCGAAAAGCCACAGTCCGTGCCGGCGATAACGCGCTCGCGTCCGACGATGTTCGCGAACCGCTCAATCCGCTCGGCAACGACGCGCGGATGCTCGACGAAATTGGTAGTGCTGTCGATGACGCCAGGGATGAGAATTTTTTCCTCGGGGATGATGTCGATCATTTCAGCGAAATAATTCCAGTCATGCTGGTGGCGCGGGTTCGAGGTTTCGAACAGCAGCCCGGCGGGCTTAGCCCCCATCAGAGTCGGCAGGATCACGCCCATTTCGACATCGTGGGTATGCGGTCCTTCATAATTGCCCCAGCAGACATGCATTCGCGCCCGGTCGGCCGGCACATTGCGGAGCGCGTGGTTGAGCACTTCGACATGCATCCCGATCAGCGTGAGGTATTCGGCATCACTGCGGCCTTTGTACGTCATGTGCCGCCCCAGTCCCAGATCGGGAGAGTCCAGTTGCAGGATCAGGCCCGCTGCCACGATCGCCTCGTACTCAGGGCGCATCGCCTCGCCCAGCGCTTCGAGATAGTCGTCCTGTGTGGGGTAATGCTCATTGGGCTGGAAGAGTGCGATCACACCCGGAGAAGCGGCGTTCATGAAGCCCCCAACGGGGCGGTGTCGGGCCAGCGCAGTCGCCATATGTTTGATGTCATGCTCCAAAGGCTCTAACGTCTTCGGAGCGACCGGGCCGATGCATTTGGGGCGGCGATAGGTCGGCGTTCCGCCGCCGGCATTCTGGCGCGCCATGTAAGCGGGATAGTCTTCAAGGTCGGCGGGCGGAGTGCGCGGGCTGTCACCGTCGAAGCCGGTGATGCGATCCTTGATGTAGGTCGCGTAGCTGATCTTCGACATCTCGCCGTCGCTGACCAGATCGATCCCCGCCGCAACCTGTCTCGCAACGGCATCGTCGACCGCCGCACCAATCACCGCGTCGAATTGCCCCGCATCCACTGGATCACCGCGTTCGGTCGCAAAGACCAAATCAGTGACAGCGGCTGAGCGCGGCAGAGAGCCAACGTGCGTGGTCAAGATGCGGTCAGTCATGGGGTCAGGGCCTCTCGATTATCATGGATCCATTGGTCGATCATGCTGGCGGTCGCGTCAGGCTGCTCCAGCGGCAACATGTGGCCCGCACCGGCGAGCATCACAAGTCGCGAACCGGGCGTCGCCGCAGCCCAGTCGTGGTGCCAGTTTGGCGGGCAAAGCGTATCTTCAATGCCGCAGCCGTAGAGTACAGGGAGGCGCATTTTCGCGAGCGCGGGTCTGCGGTCGCGGCGGAGGCGCAAAGCCTTGCTCTGCCGGACGAAGACATCCGGACCGAGCGCCAGCCCCATGTCGCGGAGCAGTTCGAGCAATGCAGCATCGCTTCGGTTCGCCGCACCAAGGTAGTTCGGCTTGAGTTCCTCGACCAGCACCCGCTCAAGCCCGCCGGAGCGGACTTCGGCCTGTTGGAGCGGGCGATGCGCGGCGCGTTCGAACAGGTCCGCTCCGGCGTTGTAACCGAGCAGGACGAGGCCGCAGATTCGTCGTCTTTGCTGGGCCCACATTTCGACCGCAACTATTGCCCCCATCGAGAATCCGACAAGGAGGAGAGGGCCATCGACGGCCGCCAAAGTTCGCGTGGCCATATCGGCGATGCTGTCGTCCTGAGTCAGATCGGCATCGACGGCACCGGACATAACCTCGCGTAGCGGCCTTGTCCAAAGCCGAGCATCGCACATGTTTCCCGGGAGGAGCACCGGCGTCACGTTCATGTGCCGATGCGCGGTGTCCACGCGGCCTCAGTAAGCGCAGCCTCGCCCGAGCTATCGCGGACAATCGTGATGCCGTCCGGTGCCCAGCAGGCTGCCGCCATGGCGAACCCGGATGTGCGGACGGGCTGGCCAGTGAGTCGGGAAACCGCGAACAGTGCCGCCCCTTCGACGTTTGAGCCGAATGCCCGCACGCATAGCGCGCGGGTGCGATACGAAGTCGGGTCGTCATTCGCTATGGAGCGACCTGCGATCAGCACCTGCTCGAACGCTTCATCTTCCAGCGCCGGATGATCCGAGGCTTGCGCAAAAACATCGCCGCGCGCCTGTGCAAGGTCAGGATCGAAAGCGACCGATAGTCCTGGCTCGCGAGCAACAGGTTGGCTGTTTCCGATTAGCCAGATGCGCCCGACCAGTTCCTCGTTGAGATCTGCGAACAACGCCAAGTGACCATCGAAAATCGCGGCATGGCCGGGAGCGGTCAGGACTTGCGCCGCATTGGAAAGCGGTCGGGAATCAAGCCGCAGCGCCTCGACGATCGCCTCCTCGCCGTAGAATTCGCTGCCGTACGCCGCCAGGCGCGCGGTGTGGAGCAAGCTCGACGTGGGCCGCTTGCCAGCTGCCAGCGTCCGCAGAGTTTCAAGCGCGCTCATGCGCCCAATCCGCCCGCGATCTGTCGTAGCACGGCGAGTTCGTCGAACACTGTTATTTCCTCGACAATTCGGCCGCCGCGCAACTGATAATGCGACACCGCCATCACCAGCAGCTCGCGCCCGCTCGCTTCGCCCCAGATGCCGTTGCCATTGTGCATTCCCGCAAGGCTCCAGCGCAGGGCCACCGCGATATCGCCACCTGGCAACGGCCGAGCGGCGATGTGCTCGAGCCGCCAGGCGACATCGTGAAGCGCGCTGCGAAGTTGAGTTATGCAGCCGATACCGTAGCCTCGTCCGTAACCATGGCGGCCGCTCGGCCAGCGGATCTCGGCTGTCGGCGACAGCGCCTGGGCGGCATCGCCGTAACGATCATCGCGGAATGCCGCCGCCAGCATGGCCGCCGGCAAGGCTGCGGGATGGCTCGTAGGTATGGCGACATCGGCTTGTTCGCGCGTCCGCGAGATCGCTTCAGCCCGCCAGCCGTGCCGCGCGGCATCACCGACCAAATCGTCCGCAGCCTGCGCCTTGGCAACAGCCCAGGGATCACCGCCGACTTGCAGAACGCCGCGCAGATTGTCACGCACCAGCCATTCCTCGACAATGCGGTTCTCGCGGCAGAGGCAATCGGCGATCGTCATCACACCGTTCGACACCATGGTCGCCTTACCGAGCAGCGGGTCGTCACCCATGTGGGTCGAGCGACTGACGATTCGATGCGAGCTGTACAGCCCCTCCGTTCCGTCGTCCGACCAGATAACATCTTCACCGATCAGTAGACGGTCCGGGGTTGCCGCCAGTGTGGTGATCGTGTTCTGCACCACTGCGTTGACGCCGGTCACGGGTCCGGCGAGAGTGTGGATCAGGCAGTCAGGGGCATAATGGCTGCGGCACAGCCCGACGTTCTTTTGTTCCCAGATGCGATGGGTGCAACGGATGATGTAATCGACAAAATCGCGATAGATCGGATCATAGCCCGGCAGCGACTGGCGCTGCGGCCCTTCCTCGAGCAGATCGTCCAGCGTCCGGCCGACAGGCGAGCGCACTTCAGGTAGCTCATCCCAGCGAATCACACAGCCCGCCTCAGTGTTTCCGGCAGCGACAGCCAGATCGCCGCAGCCGCGACGAAACTGACGGACGCAAGGCACATAACCGGCGCAAGCCCGAATGCCTCAGCCAGCGGTGCAGTGATCAGTGGCGCGGTCATGCTGATGACGCGGCCCCAGTTGAAGATCGACGCTGCGGTCGAACGCAAATGCGGCGGATAGAGTTCGGAAAGCCACGGCCCCCAGATTGCGCTGCACGACAGCATGACACCGTATGTGAATCCGGTGATCTCGAGCAGTGTCGTGTCCATCGGGACGAAAAGGTAAACCGGGATGATGCCTGCCGCGAAAATAAAGCCCCACGCCGCAGCGCGCCGTCCAAGCCGATCGCTGACCCAGCCCCAGGCTAGACCGCCGATCGCAGCGCCGACAAATTGCCAGCCGAGCACGTCCCCGACCACCGTGTCCGGGATGGCGCGCACCGTCTTCAGGTAAGTCGTCGCCCACCCCGTAAAGGCCTGATAGGCGAAAAAGTTGAGGCCGGTCATCGTTGCCAGCAGGATGGTCTGGCGGGCGACGCCAGGGGCGAATAGCTCGGTGATCGGGAGCTTGGCTTTCGCCACAGCTTGACCATCAGCAATCCCGTCCATTGGTATTAGCCTCCGGTCATCTGGAATGAACAGCGGTGCGAACAGCGACAGGCTGATCGGAACGACCCCGATCCACAACAACACCGTCCAGTCATAACCGTTACGGAACGCCGCTGCCGACAGGAAGCCCAGTGCCGCAACCGCAACGTTGTAGGTCCCAAGCACAAATCCCGCGATCACCCCGCGAACATCGCGCGCAAACAAGCCGGAATAGATACCCACCGCAATTGGGAACATCGACCCCATGAAAAAGCCCAGGAAGGCGCGCTGGAAAATCAGCTGGGTGTAGTCATGCACAAGCAGGGCCGCGAGAATTCCCGCGCCATAGCCGATCATCGAAATGCTCAGCGCGTTGCGACGACCAATCTTATCGGCAACTTGCCCCATGATGACGGCCCCGACGACCGCGCCGGCCGATTGCAGCGAGTAAAGCGAGCCGGACTGGGTCAGCGTCAGATTGAGGCTTTCCTTGATATATGGTCGCAGGATGTCAACTGTGTTCCACGACCACGCATAGCAGAAATAAGCGATCAAGAGGAATGCGAGCGCACGGAAACGGCGCCCACGCGTGAGTTTTGCCGCATCGATCCAGTTCGCGGACGCAGTTTTAGTGGGCGTAGATACGGTGACCATCCGCAGATCATGCATGCGGGCGCATGCAAATGCAACCAGAAGCACGAAGCCCTGCATAACAGGGGATAATCAGCCCATCAGCGGGCTGACGTTCAGCCCGAGGTGGCCATATACACAAATATTTTTGACTGCGATTGCAATCACAGTCCGCGACGCTTATGATGGCGCAAATATTAAAAATAGAGGGGGGACTGACTGCAATGACCACTGCCCGTAATGTATCGCGCCGTCTGGTGCGGGTTTCACTGACAGCATTGGCGGTGGCCTTGTCGCCGACGCTGGCCTTCGCGCAAACCGCAAGCCCTGCTGCCTCAGCTGAAGACGCCGGGATCAATGAGATCATCGTGACCGCCCAGCGCCGCGAACAAAATCTGCAGGCCGTGCCGATTTCGGTGTCGGCATTCGGCGCGGAACAAATCGCCAAGAAGGGGCTGACAGACTTGTCACGACTCGAAGGGCTGGTTCCAGGTTTCACTTTTGGCCGGTCAGGCGTTGATGCCCGTCCCGCAATTCGCGGTGTCCGCACCGAAAACGTCGATGTGAACGCCGATACAACGATCGGGTTTTACATCGACGGCATTTACCAGTCGCGCGCGTCGCAGGGCACTTTGGGCTTTGTCGATCTGGAGCGGGTGGAAGTGCAGCGCGGGCCGCAAGGAACGCTCTATGGCCGCAACACGTTTGGCGGCAACATTGCCATTGCGACCGCGCAACCGTCAACCGAAAAATTCACAGGCGGCGGGGATGTAACCGTCGGATCAAATGCACAGACCCGCTTCACGGGCTACATCAATGCTCCGCTGGGGGATACGGTCGCGGTGCGTCTTGCAGGCGGTTACGAAAAATCCAACGGCTATGTCAAAAACGTCAATCCCACCGGCGGCAACCTGTTCGATGATGATAACACCTATTTCCGCGGCGCGATAAAGTTCAAGCCTGACAGCAATCTAACGGCCACCTTGAAGTTTGATTACGCGTCGCGCGGTGGCAATGGTGGCTCGGCGTTCGGGTACAAACTGGTTGGCAGTTACTTTTATGTGCCGACAAATACCCAGCTGTTCAACGCGACGCCGGTCATTCTGAACACCCGTGGCGGCAACCGAGATGGCATCATCGATGCGCCGCTGACGATTGACGCCGGCGTCCCACTGTTCGCGCCAGGCAATCCTTATCTGATCGACAATGACTATCGCGGTTCGCTCAATCTCAAGAATTACAGCGGCACGGGCGACATTGCCTATAATTTTGGCCCAGTCACGCTCAAATCGATCACGGGTTACACCGATTTCAAAACCACACGGACGCAGGATACCGATTTCTCGGGCAGCCAAATCGGCGCAGACTATCAGTTCACGTCAGCAAAAACGTTCAGCCAGGAAGTGCAACTGCTCTCCAATGGCAAGGGGCCGTTGGAATATGTGTTAGGTGCCTATTACTTCAAGGATAAATTGAACGGCACGTTCATCAACCAGCAGTTCGTTCAGGTCATACCAAATGACACCCGTCCGCCAGCTGTACGCCAGGCAGGGGGTTCTTATACGCAGAATCAGGCTGAGACGCGTTCACTCGCCTTCTACGGACAGGCCAGCTATAAGCTGGCTGATCGGTTGAAGCTGACCGGCGGGATCCGCTGGACGCGCGACAGCAAGGATTTCCGGTTCGCTAACGCCAATTCCGTACTGCCGTTGGTTTCTGGTGTGCCGGATGCCACAGCAATTACCCTGGCAACTGGGGGGATCCCCGACAATGCTTATGGTGTGAAAGGCGGGGCAACCAACTGCACCTATGTAACGATCCCGACACCACTGCCTGGTTTCCAGTGTCTGGCAGCCAACACCACGATCTTCACCGGCGCAACGTATGATACTGCAAAATTTGAAAAGGTTACGTGGCGCGTCGGGCTGGACTATCAGGTCTCTGATCAGAGCCTGCTTTATGGCTCCGCATCGACCGGGTTCAACTCGGGCGGCTTCAACGGCAGCCAGACCGCGGTTGCGCTGGGGCGTTCAACCTTTGCGCCGCAATCGGTGACCGCGTTCGAAATTGGATCGAAAAACCGCTTTGCCAACAACACTGTTCAGCTTAACCTCGCGCTGTTCTATAACAAATATAACAATCTGCAGGAACAGCGGCAGGTTCCGGTCGGCAATACGACGCTGTCGATCATCGAAAACAGCGGCAAGGCGCGGTCTTATGGTGCCGAGCTCGAAGCAATCTGGAAGCCGGTCAAAGCACTCACGTTCAACGCCAGCTTCTCTTATCTCAACGCCCGTTACACCCAATACGATCAAGTTGCGGCACCGTTTGGCACATCAATCCTGGTACCCGATGCAACCGCGACGGCACCAACCGTCGTAAACGGTGTGACGATTGCGCCGGCAGGTCAGCGACGCCTGTTCGCGGTCGGCTACAACTGCGGCCTGATCCCCGGCACCGGTGGTACTGGTCAGCCAGCTGCGGCCTATGGTTGCAATTTGGCAGGCAACCGCATTGCCTATTCGCCGGACTATTCGGGCGCGGTTTCGGTTCAGTATGACATCGATTTGGGCAGCGGGGGCAAATTGTCACCTTATGCGCAGCTCAATTTCTCCGGTGCATTTTTCGGCCAGCCGATCAACTCAATCCTCGATCGACAGCCGGCCTTTGCGAAGCTCGATCTCCGCCTGACCTGGGAATACAACGAGCAGTTCTCGCTCCAGACTTTCGTGACCAACGTGACCAATAAGGCTACGGCAACCCGCTTTGTCTACGGCGGCGGCGGCAACCTTCAGGCGAGCTATGCTCCGCCCCGCCTGTGGGGCATGCGCGGCAGCGTGAAGTTCTAGGCGGGGGAATCGGCCCGGGCATCGAACCGGGCCGATGTGCCTTCGATAAAGGCACCCGCGAAGGTTCGCACTTCGGGTGGCAGATCGGGATCGTTGATGCGCTCGATCAGCATCGAGACTGCCGCCTCGGTCATCCGGCGCACCGGTTGGCGAACTGTCGACAGGCGGTAGCTCGCCCATTCGGCGGGCGCGACTCCATCGAACCCGACAACTGACAGGTCTTGCGGCACCGCGATCCCGAAATGCGTGCGGGCACAGTCGATAGCCCCAATCGCCATCAGGTCATTGGCGCAGATCAGCGCATCGAGTTTGCGGTCGGTCATCTCCATCAGAGCGCGAAGTCCCGCGTCGCCACTTTCGTAATCGAATGCACCTTTGACCAGCACTGCCTCGCGACCCGATTCGCGCAGCCAGTGCTCAGCACCGCGAACGCGTTCCTGGCTGACATAGCTGTCGTCCGGGCCAGAGATAATGCCGAACACCTCATGCCCAGCCGCGATCAGCCGTTCGACGAGTTGGCGCTCTCCACCCATCGAATCGCAGCACACGCTCGGAACCGGCGCGCCCTCACCAAACCTGTTGTACAGCACCACCGGCACCCGGTGGCGCGTGAAATCGAGCAGTTGGGCCGGCGAGAGCCGCGCCGCAACGATCGCGCCATCAACCCGGTAACGCCAGACTTGATCGAGCATCGCATCGACATCGCTCTCGGCCTGCAAGGCGAACAACAGCACGCGAATGCCCCTGTCCGACAGCCGCCTGGTGATCTCCGCCAGAACTTCCGGATAATACAAATTGGTCAGGTTCGAGATGAGCACCGCGACCAAGTTCGACCGCTTGGTGATCAGTCCCGACGCCATGGCATTTGGGAAATAGCCAAGCTCGTTAGCTGCAGCGATGACCCGCGATCTGGTTTTGGGCGAAATGCTGGAACCGGGACGAAAGCATCGAGAGACCGCCGATTGTGAAACGCCGGCTTTTTGCGCGACATCATAGGATGTCGGCGTGGTCGAGGGAGATTGGGCGGGCCGGGCCGCGGCCTTCGCAGGTTTGACAACGAAATTGCTCATTGAAAATGACTGCCAAGTCTTGCGATATTTTACTAGTTTTTTCGGTGATGCTCGGCATGCCCAGTTGGGTAGGCGGCCTCGTGCCTTCGCTGAACGAAGGGACGCTTTCGGCGTACCGCATTTGGCGCAGGTAGATCTTAATTCACGTCGGCAGATGGACGCTGGCACGGTCAAGGATCTCGCCCTCAATGGCAGAACTATCGACAACCTCTTGGGAAATGAGTTCGATGGTCAGCCCATCGCGCTCATCGGCGTCCAGGTGGTGGAGCGCGCCAATGACGACGCCTGATCCTTTCAGGAATTGCTCTTCTGACGCGCGGATGCGTTCCGCGTCGAAGCGGAAATCAGGCCAGTCGGGAAGTTGCCAATTCCAGCGCATGATGGATAGGATGCCTTTCTATCCATCATAATATAGCCCAATTATGATTGATAAAGCGATAGCCAATCAATCATAACAGGCACATTGTCGCTTCGCGGAGTCAATTTGTGGCGATGACCGCATCCCGGATGGGATGCCAAGTGCCAGCATGACAATACCGTTCGATTGTCATTTCGCGCAGCGGAGCGCGGGGCGTGCGCCCTTAGGCGTCCGCTGATGCAGGCTCCTGTCCCCCGTGCGGTGGACTTTTCAGAGCCTGCTATCTTGGATGGTGCGGGCGGTGGGAATCGAACCCACACTCCTTGCGGAACGGGATTTTGAGTGGGACGAGACTACCTTCGATTACGGCAGACATCCGTGCTCTCAAAACGTCCTGCGATCGTACAGTCGAGAAGGTAACGGAAATCAGCCAGTTTTGGAACGCGAATGTGTAAGCTTTTGTGTAAATGAGGGCATGGTCGATCGCGACCACGAAGAATGCTGGCAGCGTTAATCGCGCCAAGACTTGCTTTTCTCGATGAGAGTGGTCCGCATTGTGCCACTTTAAGTTCGCCAGCGGCGAAGTGGCGACAATCGCGGAGAAGACGCGGGTAACAGGGTGCTTGAGGCTCGGCGCACCTAATTCCGTTGCCCGCTTGGCCGTTATCCCGATTAAGCGTGCCAGCGGCACATCGGAAAACCGGCGCAAACGCTAGCCTCCCAAGAGCATCAGCGACGCGGAGTTAGCCTTTGAAGCGGGAAGGTCCAACTGGCTGTTTCGCTTTTACAGCCTGTCGCGCATTGGCCGTCGCTTCCTGGGCGTCGATCTCGGCATTCATTTCTGTATGCATCGCATCCCATCCGCCAATGCCCATCAGTACGCGATCTGCATGTTTGATCGTGTTCACATGGCCATAATGCTGTTCGATCATTTTGACCGACGTGCCCATCTGCTGGGCGAGCAAATAGACGTCCACCCCTGCCGAAAGCCTGAACGTCGCATATGTATGACGGAAGCAATAAGTGGTGCGCGGAATGCCGCTCGGCCCGTCGCGCAAATTGGCGTATTTGAGCAACTCTTCGACGGTATCGCGGTAAAGCCAGGCTGCCGGTTTGCCGTTGATGATTGTGAATACAGCATCATCGGGATCAGTGGATTTGGATTGCGCGCGAACGCGGTCGAGATAGTCGCCAACACTTTTGGGCGCGATGAGCTGGCGCGTCTTCCCCTTGCCCTGGACGTAGATCACCAAGATATCGGTGCCGTCCTTGTCCTTTGCTTTGGTAATGTCGCGCCAGCGCAAATTCTTGGCTTCGGGCGGGCGCATTCCCGTGTTGCACATGATGAGGATGAAATTGTAGCACATCTGGCGATACCAGATGCCCTGCGGGGTAGTGGCTTCCTTCATCCACTTGCGCCCCGCACTGTGTAGCTTGCGATACTCCTCCAGCGTGAATTCATCACGTCGAGCGGTTTTGAGCTTCGGCATCCCTTCGAACCGGTGGTGTGCCGGCACATACCGCTTGGTCACGGCGTGGTTCATGATCGCGGCAAAGATGGTCATCTCGATGCGAATGGTCGAATCGCTGATGACGCCATTGCGACGACCAACGCCATTTTCGCGCCGCCACAGCGGGTATTCCGACCAGCGCTCCTGACTGACCAGGTGAATTTGCGTATTGCCGACATAGGCGTTGAGCGGCCCCTTCACCTTGTTTCTGATGTTCATCGCGCGGCCCTGGCTCACCTCGCCCGCGTTAGCACGCCGCTGTTGCACCTCCGCATATTCCTCGGCCACTTGCAGAAAGGGCCGATTGAAGACGGGAACGTCATGCTTCACCCGGAAGCGGATGTCGGCGTCCTGATCCATTGCACGGTCGCGTGCCGTGTCCCGATCTGCAGTGCGAAGCGAAATCGTTTTATAGCGATCTTCGTTCTGGATTCTCACGCGGCAGTAATATTGGTCGTGCCCGACGTCCCCGCGACGAAAGATGATCAGGCCCGCCTTTACCTGCTCCTTGTCGGTGATGAATTTCATATCCCTTGCCCCACTGTGCAGAATCTGTGCAGATTGCGGCGTTAAGTCATTGAGATGCCGTAGCTGTGTAGGTTCTGTGTGGGCCATACTAGCAAAAAATGTCGTTACTTCATAGATATTTGTTATAATCCCTTCACCCGCTCCACTTGCAGCATACATAGCTGAAGTTTGGGCCGTAGGTTGAGCCTCGCCGGTGGCGAATTGCAGCACGGAAGCGAGCCTTCCGAAGACCTCGATGTTGGCCCCACGCAGCTCGCTGTTCGGGGGTGAAGGTCACCCTGCCGATCAGCCCGCGAACGAATGGGCGTGACGATCACAAACGCACCGCTCGATCGCGCTTCGGTGTTCGACACGATCGACCAGAGCACCCGCGCCGACGAACCAGTGGCGTGATTTTGACATTTGCACCCCGTTATTCCGATAGCCGGACCGCAAACGTCAGAATCAGACCACTTGTGGCCCCGCAGTCTCAGGTCACCTTTTGCCGGATGGCGAAAATTGGGTCGGCCCACGCGCCGGTGGCCATCACGTCGTGCAGTATCCCGACAGTGCGCCACACGTCGATGAAGCGTGTGGTGAGCGGCGCGAAGCCCATCCGCAGCAAGTCCGGCGCGCGGAAATCGCCCACCACGCGGCGCGCGATCAGCGCCTGGCAGATCGCATAAGCCTGCGGATGCGCGAACGAGATGTGTGCGCCTCGGCCGTGGCGTTCTCGCGGGCTGGCAAGGTCGAAGCCGAACGCTCCGCATTGGACTTCGACGAGTTCCAGGAACATATCGCCCAGCGCCAGCGCCTTGTGCTCCACCAAGCCCATATCGATGCCATCGAACACCGACAGCGCGTGATCGAGCGCGGCCATGGCCAGGATCGGCGGAGTGCCGCACAGGAAGCGCTGCATCCCTTCGGCCGGGCGGTAGCCATCATCGAAATCGAACGGAGCGGCATGCCCCATCCAGCCGGCCAGCGGCGATTGCAGTTCGCCCTGAAGACGCCGGGCGACATAAAGGAAACCCGGTGCGCCCGGCCCGCCATTGAAGAACTTGTAGCCGCAGCCGACCGCAAGATCGGCCTGGCATCCCGCCAGGTCGATTGCGACGGCGCCCGCGCTGTGGCTCAGGTCCCACAGCACCAGCGTGCCTTTGGCATGCGCAGCGGCGGCGATCGCGGCCATGTCGTGCCGGCGCCCGGACTTGTAGTGGACATGAGTCAGCAACACGAGCGCGGTGTCATGATCGATGGCGTCGATGATCGCTTCGGCCGGCTCGGTCCGCACCTTGCGGTCTGCCAGCATGCCGGCGACGCCTTGTGCGATGTAGAGGTCGGTCGGGAAATTGCCCGGCTCGGTCAGGATCGTGCGGCGGTGGGGCCGGGCGAGGCACACCGCTGCGATCAGCTTGAACAGGTTGACCGATACCGAATCGCTGACGATCACTTCATCGGCCGCGCCGCCGACCAGCGGAGCGATGCGCGCGCCGACCCGCTGCGGCAAGCCGATCCAATCGTGCGTGTTCCAGCTTGCGATCAGGTCTGCGCCCCATTGCTCCGCGATCACCGCGTCCATCGCCGCGCGCGCGGTGTGCAAGGGGGGGCCAAGCGAATTGCCGTCGAGGTAGGTCACCCCCTCGGGCACGGCGAAGCGCGCGCGCAATGGCGCCAACGGATCTTCCGCATCGAGGCGCAAGACATCCTGTTCGGTCACGACAACGTCCTCAGCACTGCGCGGACCGGTGCGGCATCGAGCCCGGCCAGCGGCAGCGGCAAGGCGATCAATTCGTAGTCTCCCGAGGCCACGTGATCGAGCACCAGCCCTTCGAGCACGCGTATCCCTGCCCGGCGGACGGCCTGGTGTGCATCCATGGTCTTCGAAGTTTCGGGATCGAGCGACGGCGTATCGGTGCCGATCAGCAACACGCCATGTGCGGCCAGCAGATCGATCGCTTCGGGGGAGACGGCCGCAAAACCATCCGGCCAGCGATCGTGCGGAAAGCGCTCGAACGTGCGCAAAAGCACGCGTTCAATCCGTTCAGTGAGCCAGGGACGCAGCATGTCGGCGGTGACCAACGCGCCGCACCCACGCACATCGATCACCCGCACCCGACCGAGATAGGCATGCAAATCAACGGCATCGATCGCGGCGCCCGATGGGTCATAATGCAGCGGCGCATCGGCGTGGGTGCCGCCATGCGTGGAACTGCGGAACCACGAAACGCGCACCGGCGAATCCACGCCGTGGTCCCAGCGCACACCGCTTTCGACCGGCGTATCCCCCGGCCAGACCGGTGTTTGCGGACCGAGCACTTGCGAAATGTCGATGATCCGCCGCTGGTCCGGGCCGATCATGCCGCGACGGCGGTAGCGATGTAGTTGAGCGCGCAATCGTCGGACAGATGCAGGCCTTTGCCAAGCGACCACGCGATGCCCATAGGCTGGCCCAATGCCAGTCCGGCGTCGGCCAGCAGGTCGCGCAATTCATCGGGCGTGATGAAATCGTCCCAGTGATGCGTGCCGCGCGGAACCATGCCGAGCCGTTCGGCACCCTCGACCAGCAGCAGTCGCGAACGCGCGGTGCGGTTGGGGGTGGACAGCACCATCAAACCACCCGGGGCCAGAGACGCCTGCAACGCCGCCACGAATGCGGACTTGTCGGCCACGTGCTCGATCACTTCCATCGCGGTCACCAGGTCGAACTGACCGAGGCCCAGCGCCGCCAGATCGCCGCAGCAGTAATCGATCGCCAGGCCCGATCCGGCGGCGTGGTCCTGCGCTGCCGCGATGTTCTCATCGGCCGCATCGACCCCGATGACTGCCGCGCCCAGCCGAGCGAGCGGCTCCGCCAGCAGCCCGGCGCCGCAACCGACATCGAGCGCACGCTTGCCCGCCAGCGGGCGGCGCTCGGCCGGATTGCAACGCCAATGCATATCGATCGCATCGCGGATGAAAGCCAGCCGCACCGGGTTGAGCCGATGGAGCATCGCCGAAGAGCCGCGCGGGTCCCACCACTCGGCGGCGAGCTTGCCGAAGTGCGCGGCTTCGGCCGGACGGATGGTGGCTGCTGGGCTGGTCGTGGGGTCGATCGTGCTTGCATTGGTCATGCGCCGATCCTAACAGCGCGCCGATTGCGTGGCGACCCCGTATCATCGGGCAAGCCGTTGCGCTGCCTGCGCTTCATGCGCACGATTGTTTCAATTGCCGCCCCAAACGCGGCCAGAACCGTGGAGCGGGCCGTGGCGCGCATCGTGATGAAGTTCGGCGGCACGTCGATGGCGGGGACCGAGCGGATTCGCCGCGTGGCGCGGATCGTCCAGCGCCAGCAGGCGGCGGGGCATGAAGTGGCTGTCGTGGTTTCGGCGATGGCAGGCGAGACCGACCGGCTGGTCAACTTCTGCCGCGAAGCCAATACGCTGTACGATCCGGCTGAATACGACGTGGTGGTGGCGAGCGGCGAGCAAGTCACCTCGGGGCTGCTGGCACTGACGCTGCAGGCATTGGGCTGCAAGGCGCGGTCGTGGCTCGGCTGGCAATTGCCGATCCACACCAGCGACGCGCATGCCAAGGCGCGCATCCTCGAGATCGACAGCGCCGCGCTGATTGCCGCAATGCAGGGCGGCGAGATTGCGGTCATCCCCGGCTTCCAGGGCCTGTCCGAACACAACCGCATCACCACGCTCGGCCGCGGCGGATCGGACACTTCGGCGGTGGCGGTGGCGGCGGCGCTGAAGGCCGATCGTTGCGACATCTACACCGACGTCGACGGGGTCTATACAACCGATCCGCGCATCGTGGCCAAGGCGCGCAAGCTGGCGCGGGTGACGTATGAGGAAATGCTCGAACTCGCCAGCGTGGGTTCGAAAGTGCTGCAAACGCGATCGGTCAGCCTGGCGATGAAGGAGGGCGTGCGCGTCCAGGTGCTGTCTTCGTTCATCGACGATGATGCCCCGCCTGCCGACAGCCTGCCCGGAACGATGATCGTCAGCGATGCTGAACTAGAAGGACAAGAGATGGAACGCCAGTTGATCACCGGCATCGCGGCCGACAAGAACGAGGCAAAGGTCACGCTCACCCGCGTTCCAGACCAGCCAGGTGCAGTGGCCGCGATCTTCGGCCCGCTTGCCGCCGCGCAAATCAACGTCGACATGATCATCCAGAACATCGCCAAGGACAAGGGCGAGACCGACGTAACCTTCACCGTCCCCTCGTCGGACCTGGCGCGCACGCAGGCGCTGCTGGAAGCGCAGAAGGACACGATCGGCTACTTCCGCATGATCTCGGACAGCCACGTCGCCAAGATCTCGGTCGTCGGGGTGGGCATGCGCAGCCACGCCGGGGTTGCCGCCACGATGTTCAAGGCACTGGCCGATCGCCGCATCAACATCCAGGCGATCTCGACCAGCGAAATCAAGGTTTCGGTGCTGATCGACGAGGACGAGACCGAACTGGCCGTGCGCGTGCTGCATACCGCCTATGGGCTCGACGGCGAGTAATAGGCAGTTCGACGCGAGCTTGATCGGCAGACATTGATTAGATGAACGAAAATTCGATCAAAAGTGCCACTGTCGTGAAGATGTCGTGGTCTCTCTTGAAAGGCGCTTGCACACTGGTCTCGCTATGACAGGAGACCTAGATGCAGATTGACCCTTCGAAACTCGTCGAGGCCCGGTTGGCCCGTTCAATGTCGCAAGAAGAGGCGGCCATCGCTTCGGATCTCAGCGCCCGAACGATTCAACGCATCGAGGCGGGGCACGCGGCATCGTTGGAGAGCACCAAAGCCCTGCTTACGATCTTTGGCGCAAACATAATTCATGATCCAACGGTTGCCACTCCGGAAGCGCTGAATTCACCTTGGCAATCGCTTGCTTCGCAAATCAGGCGCACATCGCGTCTTTCAGCGAGCCTTGGCTTCGATAGCTTGCGTATACTCTTTGCGGTGACTTTCATCGTGATCGCTGTGGCCAAGCCGCTTGTTCCTCGCCAAACGGGGCTGTTTGTTCGCGGCGAATTTTACGATCTTGGGCTATTGAAGCACCCCCCGGCCGGATCGCATGAGGTGCTGGGATACTGGATCATGCCGCTGATGGTCGTTGCTGCGGCAGCCATTCTGGTGAGCATTGGTCGCCTGCGAGAGTTGGTCGAGAACCAATACGCCAAGGGATTTTGAACGAAAGAGGAATGCGCACCCTCCTGCGACCCACTTCGCCTTCGTCAAGCGGGCGGGGAAAGCTTAACTCCCCTCCCGCTTGCCGGAAGGGCTGGCGCGTGCCGTGTTTTCCACAGCGACCAGCCGATTCCGGCGCCGATCAGCGCGAACGTCACGCCCAGGCTGGCAATCGGCGGAAACTTGGCCCCGCCCAGCAGGAAGTCGGACACGAAGATCTTCGAGCCGATGAACACCAGGATCGAGGCCAGCGCGTACTTGAGGTAGTGGAACCGGTCGATCATGGCCGAAAGCGCGAAGTAGAGCGCGCGTAGGCCCAGGATCGCCATGATGTTGGACGTGAAGACCACGAACGTATCGGTGGTGACGGCGAAGATCGCCGGCACCGAATCGACCGCAAACACCAGGTCGGCCAGGTTGATGATCACCAGCGCCAGGAACAGCGGGGTTGCCGCGCGCACCATCCGGCCTGAACGCTCATCGGGCACGGTGACGAAGAACCGTTCGGCGTGAAGCTCCTTCGTCACCCGCATGTGGCTGGAAATCCGGCGGATCGCGAAGTTGTTGGCAAGATCGGGCTGGGAATCGCCTGAAAAGAACATCTTGACGCCGGTGGCGATGAGGAAGGCGGCAAAGATGTAGAGCACCCAGTAGGCTTCGCTGACAAGCGCGGCGCCCGCCGCGATCATACCCCCGCGCAGCACGATCACGCCGATGATGCCCCACAGCAGCGCGCGATACTGGTACTTGGCCGGGATGGCGAAGAAGCTGAAGATCAGGCTGATGACGAAGATGTTGTCGATCGACAGCGCCTTCTCGATGAAGAACCCGGTGTAATATTTCATGCCCAAGTCCGCGCCCTTCACGGCCCAGACCCAGGCGCCGAACGCCAGCGCGATGGTGATGTAGAACGCCGACAGTTTCAGCGATTCGGCAATGCCCATCTCCCGGTCCTGCTTGTGCAGCAGCCCAAGGTCGAAAGCGGTGAGTGCCGCAACGATGAACAGGAACGCGAGCCAGAACCACGCCGGCGTGCCGAGGAACGAAGCGACCAGTAATGCGGTCATGCAGAATCCGATCAGAAAAATGGGGCGGCGTGAGGCAAGTACACGCCGCCCCGCCCGGCGCGGGGTGCCTATCGGGCCAAGGGGTTGGCACCGCTCTGCAGCCGGGCAATCCGGTCCTTGAGGCTAAGGCGCAGGCGCTTGAGCGCCTTCATCTCGTCTTGCCGCGAAGCGTTGCGGCAGGTGTCGATCAACCGGTTCAACCGGCGGTGTTCGTTGAGCAGTCGTTCGAGATAGTTTTTCATGATGTTCTCCTGACGAAGAAGATCGGTCGAATCGTGTGATTGGGCAAATTGGATTTTCGACGGAAATTTGATAGTTTCAAACTATCACGCTGGGCCATGACCACGCTTCGCCAGTTCAGCTATCTCGTCGCGCTTGCGGATTACCGGAATTTCCGGCGCGCCGCCGATGCCGTCCATATCTCGCAGCCAACGCTAAGCCAGCAATTGCGCGCGCTCGAAGCACAATTGGGGGTAACGCTGGTCGAACGGAACGAAAGTCCGGTCCAACTCACCCCGATCGGGCGGGACATGGTGGCGCGGGCGCGCAAGATCCTGCTCGACGTCAAGGATGCCGAGGACATCGCCCGGCGATCGAAAGCGGGGATGAGCGGAACGATCCGCTTCGGCGTCACGCCCACGCTCGGGCCTTACCTCATGCCTGGCATCGTGGCCTCGCTGCACCGACGCTATCCCGACATGCGGCTGTATATTCGCGAGGGCATCCCCGATGAACAGGCGCGCGAACTGGCACGCGGAGAGCTCGACATGATCCTGTCGCCTTTGCCGGTTTCGGGCAGCGACCTGCACATCGAACCGCTGTTCCGCGAACCACTGCACATCGTTTGCCCACCGGAACACGCGCTGGCACAGGCCACGCGGGTCCGTCGGCAGGACTTTGCGGGCATCGGCTTCCTCAGCCTCGACAAACGCCACCATACGCATCGCCAGGATCGCGCAATCTGCCACGACTTGCGCGCCGAACTGCTTGAGGATTACGAGGGGACCAGCCTGGACAGCCTGCGCCAGATGTGCGGTTCGGGGCTGGGTTTCGCCATCCTGCCCGAACTCTACCTGCGATCCGAAGTGGGGGGCGAAAACATGGTGACGCGGCTGGCTCTGGCCGACTGGAAGGCCATCCGCTCGATCGCGGCGGTGTGGCGCGATGGCGCCGCCTATGCCGACAGCTACCTGACGATTGCCGAAGCGATTGCGGCGGAGGCCCGGCGGATTCTTGACGACCCGTTGTGAGGGTGTCTCAACACAACTGCCATGCGGTGGCGCTTTCGGCCCGGCACTTTCGAAACACCTACTTCCGCCGTTTTCGCTTGCCGCCCCAGCGGGCCTTGATGTCCTGCTTGTGCAGCCGCCACGCGCGCCACGCAAAGCCGGCAAGCGCGATGACCAGCATGGCCAGGATGGCGTAGGCAAGCGCGTGTCTGGGGAGCAAGGGGCTGATCCAGCGAATGCGAGGAAATGCTGCTTTGCGGTATGAGTTGCCCGGATCTAGTCGCGGGCGCGATGCAGCGCAACTATCTCCATTTTGAATATGATTTTCATGCAACCGCGGTTGCGCTGATACGTGCGTTTCGTGACAGGACGATAACGACCCACAACCCGCATCCACCGCTCGGCTGGGCCGGCCCGCTTGCCGTCATGGCGCGCCCCGCCTAAAGGCCGCGCTCTGCATCGCATGGAGCGCACGACATGGCCGCATACCCCCGCACCCAAGCTCTGATGGCGCGCGGATCGGCGTTCCTGGGAAGCGATACCGCGATCCTGTGTGGCGCGATGAGCTGGGTTTCGGAGCGGAACCTTGTATCCGCCATCAGCAATGCCGGCGGGTTCGGGGTGATCGCCTGCGGGGCGATGACGCCCGAACTGCTCGATGCCGAGATCACCGCGACCACCGCGCTGACCGACAAGCCGTTCGGGGTCAACCTCATCACCATGCACCCGATGCTGTTCGACCTGCTCGCGGTCTGCGCGCGGCACAAAGTCGGCCACGTCGTGCTTGCAGGCGGCATTCCGCCCAAGGGCAGTATCGAGGCTTTGAAGGAGGGCGGCGCCAAAGTCATCTGCATCCCGCCCACGCTGGCGCTGGCAAAAAAGTACCTGCGATCGGGCGCCGATGCGCTGGTGATCGAAGGCATGGAAGCCGGCGGGCACATCGGTCCGGTCTCGACCAGCGTACTCGCGCAGGAAATCCTCCCCGCCATCGCCGCCGATACGCTGGTGTTCGTGGCCGGCGGGATCGGCCGCGGCGAAGCGATCGCGGGCTACCTCGAAATGGGCGCCGCGGGGGTCCAACTCGGCACGCGCTTTGCCGCCGCCACCGAATCGATTGCGCACCCCGCGTTCAAGAAAGCCTTCTTCCGCGGCAACGCGCGCGATGCGGTCGCCAGCGTCCAGGTCGATCCGCGCCTCCCGGTGATCCCGGTGCGCGCGCTCAAGAACAAAGGCACCGAGGAATTCACCGCCAAACAGGTCGAAGTGGCCAAGCTGCTCGACGCCGGCACCGTCGACATGGGCGAGGCGCAATTGCAGATCGAACACTTCTGGGCCGGTGCACTGCGCCGCGCGGTGATCGATGGCGATGTCGAGAACGGTTCGCTGATGGCGGGGCAATCGGTGGGGATGGTCACCAAGGAGGAGCCCGTCGCGGAGATCATCGGGCAGTTGATGGCTGAGGCCGAGGCAGCTTTGGCGCGACGCTAGGTTCGGGTTTTCCAGGGGTTTTAAGGGCCTCCGGCGGGCAAGGGCCCTTGCCCGCCGGAGGCCCTTAAAACCCCTGGAAAACCCGAACCTAGCGTCGCGCCAAA